>DATBEI010000200.1:0-18056 GCA_036269595.1 Candidatus Sulfotelmatobacter sp. | reverse complement strand
TCCGCCAGCAGGTCATTCACCACGGACTGCACGGCGGAAATCGGCTTGGTCGAACTCATGACGTGAGTAGTCGCTAACCTGCCGCCTGCGCGGCTTTGCATTGCTGGCAAGGACAGATTTCACGCAAAAACTTCCACGAATACAGGCCCAGGTCGTGATTGTCATTCCAGGAAAACTTGATGGCGTATTTGCCTACGCCTTCCGCGGCAAGCGGCTTGGCATGAGGCTTGAAGATCAATAACGCGCCGGGAGCGGCTGTGGCGGGATCGCCGGGACGGCGCCCAGCCTTGGCGCGCTCATCCTCGCACATGGCGCAAGGGCAGGCATCGCGCAGGTAAACGAAATCATAGTGGGAGGTGTGGCCGTCGTTCCATTCAATATCGACACCAGTGCCTGTAGTGAGATTCACCTTCACCGACTTGGGATCGGTGGCCGCAGTGGCGGCTTGAAGTGGGGACTGCATGGAATCAGTATCGCACAGCACTGGCGGGGGTTCGATTGTATTCACTGTTCATTCACGGACACCTCCTGATGAAACCGAACATCCGCTTCCCCGCACGTACGCCTGCGCAATGCAACAACCCACTTCGTTCTCATAAAGTTGCGCTCGTAGGCTTTTGGCGTTGTAATTGCCTTTCTTTCCGTGCATCCCTTGTCGATGTAGCCGGTGCCGTAATCCAGAGGCCGACCATGACCAATCTTTTGCAGGACTTGCGATTCGCTTTACGCCAGATGCGCCACTCGCCGGGCTTCGCCCTCACCGCGATCTTTACCCTGGCGCTCGGAATCACCGCCAACGTGATCGTTTTCGGGGTGTTGCAGGCCTATATTCTGCGGCCCATTAATGTTCCACAGCCGGAACAGGTCATGACGCTGGCTCACAAGAACCAGACGTATCCATTTTTTTCCTATCCGGAAGTGCGCGATGTTCGCGACGGGAACACGGTGTTCTCGGGCGTTGCAGCGCACATGATCGACAACTTCGGCTTGGAGGCGAACGGCGTGACTCGGCCCGTTTGGGGAGCCGAAGTCAGCGGGCAGTACTTTGAAGTTGTCGGCATCAAACCGTTCCTCGGGCGGCTGCTGCAACGTGCCGATGATGATCATCCTGGAGCATCGGACGCCACGGTCATTTCATGGACGACGTGGAAGAACGATTTTGACGCCGATCTCAACATCGTGGGAAAAACGGTTCGCATTGATAAGCATCCGTACACAATCATAGGGGTTACTCCGGAAGGCTTCTATGGAACCGAAAAAATTGTGCAGATGGACTTGTTCGTTCCGCTCGCGAATCAGGCGTCACTGGAGGGAGTGGACTGGCTTGAGTCGAGGAGCGAGCCGCATGTCTATTCGATTGTGCGCATGAAGGACGGAGAAACCATGCCGGAAGTGCAGGCCGAACTGGATACGATGGCTGCCCGGATTTCGAAGGAATATCCGAAGGAGGAAGAAAAGTTATCGTTCAAGCTGACCCGCCCCGGCTTGATGGGCGAATTCTTTGGCGCGCCGGCGCGCACCTTTCTGGCCGGAGTGCTAGGGCTGGCAGGCATAGTGCTGCTCGCCGCCTGCGCCAATCTCGGCGGCTTGTTTGCGGCACACACCGCGGACCGCACGCGCGAAATTGCTATACGCATGGCCATCGGATCGAGCCGATGGCGTGTGATACGCCAGATTCTTGTCGAGGCTTTAGCGATCTCGCTGGGCGGTGGGGTCTTCGCTT
This sequence comes from Candidatus Sulfotelmatobacter sp., assembly GCA_036269595.1. GTDB lineage: Bacteria > Acidobacteriota > Terriglobia > Terriglobales > Acidobacteriaceae > Sulfotelmatobacter. The sequence goes on along the minus strand of DATBEI010000200.1, from coordinate 16,333 downwards.
GCATGTTAGCGTGGATCGCTCTTACCGGGCTGGCGAACTGGCATCCACCGACCGAATACCCGATGCAGTTCTATGTAATACGGCCTCAGCTCTCGCTGATCCTGATGGGATTGCTTACCTCGGCGCTGGCCGGCGTGGCATTTGGTGTAATGCCACTGCGGCAGATATTCACGACCGATCCGAACGAGGCAATTAAGAGCGGCGGATCGCAATCTTCCGCGGGACGCCGTTGGGCGTTTCGCGACGTCCTGCTGGCGGCACAGGTTGCGCTGTGCTGCGTGACCGTCACGGCGGCATTCGTATCCTTGCGCGGTTTGAGCAAAGCGATGACCATGAATATGGGAATCAATCCCAGCCATGCAGTCCTGACCAAATTTGAGCTCAGTCAGGCTGGCTATTCGGCCGAGGCCTCCGAGCACTTCCAAAAACAGTTGCAGGAGAAGCTCGCGCACTTGCCAGGGGTTGAAACAGCGGCCTACGGAACCACGACGCCGCTTTCGATGGATACTTCAGATTCGAATGTCTTCACTCAGCAAGCTACCGATTTCAAACCGTCCAGCCGAGCCTTTGATGCCTTCAACTACTGGGTGTCGCCCGGCTATTTTACCGCTGCAGGAACAGCGCTACTGGAGGGACGCGACGTAAGTTTTAACGACACTTTGAAGAGCCCGGCGGTAGCCGTGGTGAATCGAGAATTCGCCCGGCGCCTGTTCCAATCGGAAGACGCCGTCGGTCGATATTTCAGGAACAGTTCTGGCCAGCGGGTCCAGATCGTGGGCATCGCGGCCGACGGAAAGTATTTTTCGCTGACCGAAGATCAGGAACCGGTCGCGTTCTTCCCCATCACGCAGGGGCCCACCGCTCACACGTCGTTCATCGTGCGGATGCGGCCGGACTCCCCTGACGCAGCCACCAATGACATGGCAGCCACGGTTCGCAACCTGATCCGCAATCTAGATCCTGCAATTCCTGTCCGCGTATCGAGCGCGTGGAAGAATCAGCTTGGGCTCACGTTCTTTGTATCGCAGGTGGCGACGGTCGCCCTTGGCCTGTTTGGCGCGTTTGGACTGCTGCTCTCGATCACCGGCACGTTTGGACTGGCATCGTACACGGTCAGCAAGCGGTTGCGCGAGCTGAGCATTCGTGTCGCTCTCGGAGCGCAGGCGAAACAAATCCTGTCGGCCGCACTCGGTCGAATGCTGATCCTGCTGGCCACTGGGTCAGTGATTGGAATGCTGCTCGGTGTGGCCGCAAGCCGGGTTCTTTCGGCGATCGTTTACCATGCATCAGCACAGGACCCAGTGGTGCTTGGGGCCGTCGTACTTACGATGCTGTTGACTGGATCGCTGTCGGTCGCGGGTCCGGTGAGGCGCGCCCTGCGCATCGATCCGGCAAATGTGCTTCGCGAACAATAGTGCGCAGCCTGCTTTTTCCCGGTCGTAGAGACGTTTCCTGCAACGTCTCCGGTTGCGTCGGCCGGAAGTGGCGAATACGGCCAAGTTCCTGTAAAATCTAAGTTTGCCCTACAAGTACTGAATTTTCTGGGAGTCGTCATGGCACAACAATGTGATATCTGCGGCAAGAAGCCGCAAGCGGGAAACCGCATTAGCCACGCGCACAACGTCACCAAGCGGCGCTGGAACATCAACCTGCGTCCGGTGCACGCCCGCGTGGGCGCGGCCACCAAGCGCATGCGCGTCTGCACATCCTGCCTGCGCAGCGGCAAAGTCGTCAAAGCCTAAGAAATTAGCCACAGAACCTTCGCGAGGATTTTCGTCGTCTGCGCTTCCGTGTGCGCCATGCGGCTGGAGTTTTCAGGCTAGGGCGATCACGTCGATTTCTACCAGCACATCCTTGGGCAAACGCGCGACTTCGGCCGTGGAGCGCGCCGGAGGGGCCGTGCTGAAATACTTGCCGTAGACCGTGTTCATGGCGGCGAAGTCGCCCATATTCTTTAAGTAGACGGTCGACCGAACCACCTTCCCCAGGCCGGTTTCGGCGGCTTCGAGAATCTCCGACAAATTGCGCAGGACGCGGTCGGTCTGGGCGGCAACGTCTCCCATTACTACTTGCTGGGTCGCGGGATCAATCGCGATTTGTCCGGAGACAAAAACGAATCCATTGGCTTTGATGGCCTGCGAATAGGGGCCAATGGCTTGAGGGGCGTCTTTAGTGGAGATGATATCGCGCATGGGTAAAAACAGTGGTCAGTTGCCAGTGGCTAGTAAAACAATTTATCACGAAGAACGAGGCTGGCAGGACAATCTACAAAGCGACTGCTCACTAATCACTGGCCACTGCTTTTAGATTTTTTGCAGCCTCTGTACTTCATGCACACCCGGGATTTTTCGCAAGCCCGCGATAATTTGCTCCAAGTGCTTCAGATCGGCGATGTCTAGAACCACTTCGACACTTGCTTGGCTGTTTGCGGTGTGCGCCGTGATGTTGCGGATGTTGCTCTTGGCGTCGCCGATCACTCCGGTAATGCTCTTCAGCATTCCAAAGCGGTCGTCGCAGAAGACGGTCAACTTCACGGGATATGCGGTGGGCGTGCTCTCGTCGCGGGCCCATTCGACATCGATTTTGCGCTCTGGTTCGTAGAGAAGATTCGTAACGTTGGGACAGTTGACCGAGTGCACGGCCACGCCCTTGCCACGTGTGATGTAGCCGACAATTCCTTCGCCCCGAATTGGATTGCAACAGCGCGCGCGATAGACGAGCATGTCTCCCTGCCCGCGGACGGTGATCGCGTTGTGATCGCCGAAAACGCGCCGCACGACGCTGGCGATGGCGCCGGGTTGCGAAGTCAGGCCCTCAGATTCGATGTCGCCGGCGATGGAGTGCGTCGCTCCGGCAGGCAGCAAGCGAGCCAGCACTTGCCGCGCCGAATATTTGCCGTAGCCAATTCCCGACATGAGGTCGTCGGCCTTGCCCAGGCCGTAGCCGGAAGCGACCCGTTGCAGGTCTTCATCCTTGATTTCCTTGAGGGCGATGCGGTATTTGCGCGCTTCTTTCTCGATCAGCTTGCGGCCAATTTCAATGGCGCGCTCGCGCTGATGCACATTAAGCCAGTGCTTGATCTTGTTGCGGGAACGGGACGACTTGACCAGGCCGAGCCAATCGCGGCTGGGCTTGTGGCCGGGCTGCGTAAGAATTTCGACAATGTCGCCGGAATGCAACTTGTAGCGCAGCGGCACCATTCGCCCGTTAACCTTCGCTCCGATGCAGGTATGTCCGACTTCGGTGTGAATCGTGTACGCAAAGTCGATGGGCGTGGCGTCGCGCGGCAGCACCACAACTTTGCCCTTGGGCGTGAAGGTGTAGACCTCTTCGGGATAGAGATCGACCTTCAGCGTGGAAAGAAATTCATTGGGATCGCTGACGTCGCGCTGCCACTCGACAACCTGCCGCAACCACGCCAACCGCTGCTCGTCCTGCGCCGAAACTGGGCCGTCTTTGTATTTCCAGTGGGCGGCAATGCCCTCTTCCGCCATCTTGTGCATTTCTTCAGTGCGAATCTGGATTTCGAATGGCGTGCCATCGTCCGTAATGACCGAGGTATGGAGTGACTGGTAAAAATTCGGCCGGGGCATGGCGATGAAATCCTTGATGCGCCCCGGCACCGGACGCCACAGGTTGTGAATGATGCCCAGCACTGCGTAGCAATCCTGCAGCGAACGGGTGATCACACGCATGGCGCAGAGGTCATAGACCTGATCGACCGAGATGCGCTGGCGCTGCAGCTTTTTATGAATGCTGAACAGGCGCTTGATGCGGCTTTCGACGCGCGCCTGGATGCCGGCTTCTTTTAGCTTGTCGGTAATCGTCTGCTGCATTTTCGCGAGGAACGTCTCGCCTTCCTTGCGTCGCGCATTGACTGATTTTTCGACCTGCTCGTAGCCCAAGGGGTCGAGAAAGCGGAAGCCCAGATCTTCGAGTTCCCCGCGAATCTTACCCATGCCGAGCCGGTGGGCGATGGGCGCATAAATCTCCAGCGTTTCTTCGGCAATCTTGTGCCGGCGATCCTCCGGCAAATGTTCAAGCGTCCGCATGTTGTGCAGGCGGTCGGCCAGCTTGATGAGCACCACGCGGATGTCGTCCACCATGGCCAGCATCATCTTGCGCAGGTTCTCAGCTTGCTGTTCCTCGCGCGTGGCGAAGTCGATCTTGCTGATCTTGGTGACGCCTTCAACAATGTGCGCGACCTGCTCGCCGAATTCCTTGCGGATGTCGACGATGGTGACGGAGGTGTCCTCCACGGAATCATGCAGCAATCCGGCGGCAACGGCGACCGGGTCCATTTTCATTTCAGCGAGAACGAGAGCAACTTCGAGGGGATGGACGAGATAAGGCTCGCCGGAGGCGCGGCTCTGGCCTTCATGATTTTTCAGGGAGTAATCGTAGGCTTTCTTGACGATGGTGAGATCGTCCTGCGGGCGATTCTCCTGCATCCGCTTCATCAGATCGCGGAACTTGGTCAGGGTGAGGGCGGTAGTCGCGATCTGTTGGCGCAAGGTCGCCATGGGGGATTATATCCTGTGCCGGGAGCCGATTCCGAAAGGAAGGAAACGAATCGGGCTTAGACTAAATGCGGCGCGACCAGGGTGATGAATTCTCGCGGCGTGATGACTGCTGTTTTCTTCCAAAATCTCGGGAAATGCTTCTGATTGCCGGTGATCAAATAATCCGCGCGAGCAGCGTCCGCACACTCCAGAAAGATGTTGTCGTCGGGATCGTGTGCGACGTCAAGGCGCCGCGTTGGAACGACAAGCCAGCTGCGCTTCTTCACCAACTGTAGAAGTTGCTGTCGAAGACCTTTGCGGATCTTGAATTCAGGACGGGCGAGCACTTCGCTGTATTCCGCCATGATCGGACGGTACATGTACAGCCGCGCCGGTTTGGTAATTGCGAGAAGCAGGGCAGTCCGTTGCAATCCTGCGGGCTTGATCGCAGCGGAAACAAGGACATTGGTATCGATGACCAGGCGAAGCGGTAGCATTACCGCTTGGGCTTTTGCGACCGCGAGGTCTTGATGATCCGGTCAATTTCCCGGGAGGTAAGCGCACTTGCTCCGTTACGCTCGGCTTCCGTGCCGATGAGTCGGAGAACTTCGGGTTCCGGAGCCGCCAGTCTGACATAATCGCGGATGCTTAGCAGAACTGCCTTTGGAGTACCGCGCTTCTCGATGATGAGCGAACGCCGTTCATCATCGACGCGGCGCAGAAGCTCTCCGAAGTTTGCTCGGGCACGAAGGGCCGAAACCACAATCGTTCCGTTCTTACCCAAAGAAGTATTGGCAGCCACGAAGTCTCCGTTTCAGATGTCTGAACTGTACATTTCGAGGAATACCCAGTCAAATGAAACAGAGTTCGAGACTGGCAGCGTTGATTAACAGAAAGTCGAACAACCTAATGGGCCCCAAAATGCCGCCGATTTCAAAAATGCCGAAGGCTTCGAAATTCGTAACCGGCTTGGTGCCGCGATGCGAAGCTGATAGAGTGACAGCCTGCGCGCCATGATCTCGCGAATCCTTGTCAGCGGTATCTCCGGACCAATCGGCACTGCCCTTTTGCCCTCCCTCAAATCATGCGCATATGAAATCACTCGGTTGGTGCGAGGGACGCCGACTGGTTCCGATCAGATTGCTTGGAATCCCGGGCAGTCGATTGCGCCCGAAAAGGTTTCTGGATTCGACGCAGTCATTCATCTGGCGGGAGAGAGCATTGTCGGACGCTGGACGACAGCCAAGAAGATCAAGATTCGCGAGAGCCGAGTCGCGGGCACAACCGCCCTGGCCGAGGCTCTGGCTCAGGCACCTGCCAAGTCGCAGATATTCATTTGCAGTTCGGCGATTGGCTACTATGGCGATCGTGGCAACGAGGTGTTACACGAGACCAGCAATCCTGGCGTGGGATTTCTTTCCGACGTTTGCCGCGAGTGGGAGGCGGCGACGCAGTCCGCAACCCAAGCGGGGATTCGCACCGTGCAGATGCGCACTGGCGTTGTTTTGAGTCCTAAAGGGGGCGCGCTTGGAAAGATGCTTCTGCCGTTCAAGATGGGAGTAGGCGGAAAAATTGGTGATGGGCGGCAATGGATGAGTTGGATCGACGTTCAGGATATGGTGGGCGCTATTCACCACATCCTGAAAAGCGATCTTCTGCATGGCCCCGTGAACCTAGTCGCACCCAGGCCTGTGACAAATGCGGAATTCACTAAAGTTTTGGGCAGCGTGCTTTCGCGGCCTGCGATCCTGCCCCTGCCGGCTTTCGCCGTGAAACTGGCCTTCGGCGAAATGGGCGAAACTGTGCTGCTAGGCAGCCAGCGCGTCGAACCTACGCAACTCGTGATGAGCGGCTATCCCTTCCGCTTCAGCACGCTTCGAGCATCGCTGGAACACATTCTCAAATCTTAGTCGGCCTCACGCCCGACTGTGATCCTAATCACAGCGATCCAATCCAGCCGCTGTCATGCTGACAGACGGAGTTGGGATGACGAAGAAGCTTATTGGCGCGCTGTTGTTGGCTTTGTTGGCGTTGGGAAACACGCCGCTAGCGCTGGCGACTCCGCTTCTTCAATCCGGGCTGGGGACAAGGACGGGCCAGCAGGCCAGTTCCAATCCGCACAATCACTCCTGCTGTCCGGATGCTCCCGCGCGATTTGCGTTGCTCATCGTCACGCCGGTTTCTACGATGCCGTGTGGTGAGCAGCATCCATGTTGCGCGAAGCAAGTACCGGAAAATCCACCGGCGTTGCCAATCGCGACCAGCACTCAAAAGCCGAACCCAAGCGGCGTACCCATGGCGATGGCTGATCAAACTCAGGGCAGCCGAGCCCCTATTTCCGCAGAGTCGGCCGGCAGCAATCCCTTCCACGCTTACTCCGGCCGAAACACGGTCCTTCGGATCTGAGTCGTTCCCTCGCGCGATAGCGCAATCCCGTCAGAACCAGGCAGAGCGTCTCGTTGATTTGTCCGCCTGGATTGGGCTTACGTCCGCAACGAAATTTGGCAATTACGGAGGATAAAAATCATGAAATACAAAATGTTCGCTTTGATGCTGGCCCTGACGGTTGCGTCGTGGGCACAAACCGCAACTCAACCCACGCCGTCTACGCCCCAACAAAACACCGCGCCAGCGGACAAGGCAAAGTGCGCTTGTTGTGACAAGATGGCGGCGGCCGACGCGACAGATGCTGCGGCCTGCTGTGCGCATCATGACATGAACGCCAAGGACAGCAAGGAAATGGCTTCGTGTTGCGCGGGCAAGAACGGGATGTCCAGCGCCAAGGATGCGATGTCGTGCATGAGAAGCGGCAAGAACAAGGCCGCAGCGTCATGCTGCAAAGAAAGCTGCAGCAAAGATGGTTGCACCAAAGACAAGACCGCATCGGCATGCTGTGCCGGCCACTGTGACACGGACGGAAAAGGCTGCTGCGGCGGCAATAAAGCGGAGAAGACGGCCCAGTCCTGCTGCAAAAAAGACAAACTGCAGAGTTAGACTGGAGGCTCTGTCCGCAAAAACTAGAAACGCAGCCCCGGCGAATTTCAGCTGGGGCTTTTTTTCGTAGCGGAGCCATCACCCACGCAAGCGATCTATCCCCGCAAGGTTTTCGGATGATGCGCAGTCACCTGCACGGGCATGATGACGCGGCCTAGCCGCCGACGAGTGAGGAAATAAACGAGTCCCACGAACAAACGGCGGATCGGTCCACCCTGATTGCTGCGAGCGCCGTGAATACGCGCCATTGGGGAATCCTCCTTCCAACGCCGATCAACTTGGGTTGGAGCGGTTCATCTCATCCTGGAGTTTCTGCAGAAGCTGGGCGCGTTGCTCGGTGCTCAACTCGCGCTGCAACTCCTCCAACGCCAGGGCCATGATGTGGTAGTGGTGCGCCCCGGCAAATTTGGGATCGGCGGTGATGTTGAGCCAGAGCCGGTGCATCAGTTCGATGTCTTGGGAACGCATGCGCGGAGTGTGCGGTCCGAGGGCATATTCGCGAATGGTTCCATCGGGAGCGCACACTTCCAGAATCAGCCGTGGACGAGGCTCAGGCAGGCGCTCCCAGGCGTCGCCTGTCAGTTTGGCCTGCTCGTCGGCAGAGAGCTTGTTGGAGAGACCGCAGATCACGCGGCTGGAATCGAGCCGCTGCGCGGTCACCATGATGGAGTCGAACACATCGGTTGCGGGCACCACCAGCAGCGAGATGGGTTTGCCTTCTTTCTCAGCAACTGCCACCGCAGCAGTGAAAAGCTCCTGCTCGTAATAGTCAAACACCTGGCTGGCATCAACGACCGAGCTGCCGCTAAAACTAGGCTCCCGGTGATACAGCCGCGCGCTCATGACCACGACATCTTGCTTCGCCGTGTTGGTATGGCTCAGCACGTTGCGCAAGTAGTAAAGATTGCGGGGATCGCGGACCGCAACCAGGATGTTGCCGGGACGGACTCCCATGGCCCCGCTGCCCAGTTCCTGATTGCCATAGACGCGAAACTGATCTACGCTCTCGGTCTTCCCTTGGCGCTCGCGAGCAACACGGCGCTCCGAATACGTGAAGATGATGAAGAACAGCACGCTAAACGCGACACCGCCGATTGTTGCTTCGCGCTTAGTGAGCAGATTCACGATGGCAGTGGTAAACAACACCGCCGAAACGATGATGACACCCACCGGGATTTCGCGCTCCCCGATGTGGATGTTGCCGGGCACTTTCCATAGGCGTCCGCCCGGTTCCTTGCGGCGCAGCACAAGTACCGCAAGCGACATCATGGCAAAGCTCCAGATGACGCCGAATGCGTACAGGCCCGCCAAGGTAAAGACGTTGCCGCGAGTCAGCAGGATAGTAAGCAACTGCAGGCCCACGATCAGGTTGATGATGCGGTAGCTGGTGCCAAAACGAGGATGCGGCTTCTGAAAAGCGGAGGTCAGAACGCCGTCCTCCGCAACACGATTCAGCACTCCATTGGCGCCGACAATGGAAGTATTCTGCGCCCCGGCTAGAATCAGGACGCCAACCAACACCACAAATCCGTGGAATGCCAGTCTTGCCCACTGCGGACCAACCAGAAATATTGATATCCCGCCAATAAGATTTCCGAAATAAGCCGGCCTGATGTTGTCCGGAATGATCATGACAGCGAAAAACGAGACCAACGACGTAAAGAGCAAGCTGTAGACGAAAATCACCAGGCCAGTTTTTTCCAGGTTCTTTAGCTTGGGATGGGCGATCTCGCGGTTCACCTGAGCCAGCGTCTCTTCGCCGCTCATGGCCAATACCGAATGCCCGAATCCAACGAACAGAATGATGATTGTCAGGTGGCTGACCCACGTTCCATCCAGCCATCCCAGCGACTCCTTGTTCAGCGGAACAATGCCGGGGGTGAGGGGGCTGGGAGGAAGATGGACGGGAATTTTTAGTGCGGTAATCGTACACCAAATGATCAAGATCACGACCATGACCGTCGTGATGATCATGATCTGCACGGCTTTCTGGCTTGACTCGTGGATCCCCTGGGTGTTTTTTCGCCAGAAGTAAATTGCGACCCCGGCGCCAAAGCAGGCCGCGAAAGCATTCGCGGGAAATCTTGCGAACGGGTGGCCCATGTACCGCGCCACATCCTCAATAAAGCCTGCCAGATACTGGCCTGCCACCACGGCACTGATCGGTCCCGTGAGGACATAGTCGAACAGCAGGGCCGAGACGGAAAATTTGGCCAGCGTTCCGCCCATCGCCTCTTTGACTACGCGGTAGACGCCACCGCGCACGAACATGCTGCTGGATTCGATATAGAGCGCGCGCACGGCATAACTGAACAGCATCACCGCGAGGATGAACCAGGGTGCGCTCTTTCCGATGACCTTCTCAGCGTCGCCGCCCGCGTAATAGGCGGACGAGGCCAGGTCCGACAGGACGATGGCGGCGGCGCGCCAGAACGAGATGAAGGTCAGCATCACCGTGGTGGCAACGAAGACCTTTACTGCCGGTTTTGTACCTTCTGGGGCTGTGGCCATGCTTCGTATGAAGGCGAAAAAACGATTATGCCTAAGCCATTGAAGATAGCACAGGGACGCGAAGAGAAGCGCCTCTACGACTTTTGTGAAAATGGATCAATCTCATGCCCCGTGCCACAGAGCGAGGCGAATTAAGACGAAGTACTTCCTTCGTGATACTTCGTGCCCTTTGTGGTTACGGTTGTTTAGCAGAAGCGCGCTTTTTCGGCGCGAAGTGAGTGTGCGTGATCCGGTCGTGCCAGCACAGAGAATCCTCATCGAGCAGAACCCACGCATAACCCATCCCCAGAGAAACGGCAGATAGGTAACCAGCCAGCACGCGCCAGCGTCGCATGGAGCGGGTGGTCGAACTGCCGTCGAAACGGGTGAGTTCGAGTCCTGCGAGCCGCAGGCCGGAGGTGCTGCCGGCATAAACGACCAGCAGATATTGGTACACCGCCCAGAATAAGCACGGGATCGCAGCAGCGGCGCCCAGAATTTGAGTAACAGGCGGCCGAACAGCGGCAACCTTCCAGAAAATAAAGCCGAAAAGTGCCGCGGCGGCGGCGAGGATAATACCATCCACCATAGCGGCCACCACGCGCAGCCCTAGCGATGCGCTTTGCAAAGGTACGTCAATGCCCGCGCGTCTTTCAGGTTCCTCGCGCTTGATGGCTTCAATCGTTATCCCGCCTAACGCCGGAGGCGGTGGTTCAATCTCCGGCACATCCAGAATTCGTGGCTTTTCGCAGACCGGCTCTGCCAGTTGGTCCGGCGGAGGAATGGGCGGTCCCCACGCGAATCTGGGAAACTCGATAATCTTTGCCGACGTGGACCCAACTCTGGCGTATCCGGCGCTGGCGCGTTTAATAGCAGGCTGAGGAAGCTCTGCCTCGGGCGACGGCCGGGCTTGTACGTCTGTCTCAGTGCGGGGCAACGGTTCGCGCTGGATGCCGTCGAGTGCGAGGGCGTGGTTGGACACGGGTTCAAAGTTGGAATGCGGCAAAGACTCGCGGCTCGAACTGGCAGTCGTTTCAAAGGCTTCAAACCGCAGGCTCAACGAGGGATAACGCGGCGGACGCACCTTCCGGCGCGCCCGATAGCGATTCAGCCGCTCCGAAAGTTCCCCGCGCCAAGCTTCGCCGTCTCCGGCCTCCGCGGAGGTTTCACCTTCCGAATCAACCTGGGCCGCAGCTATTAGTTCGGCATTGGCGTCGGCGGTGCTACTCGATTGCAATAACCAAGCGGGAAGGGGCTCCGACTGGCAATGGCAAACTTCTCCACACTGCGGACAATTCATGAATAACGGTCTCTCGAAATCGCACCAGTTCGCTGGCGACGTGCAACCGGGAGTGAACCAACGGGAATCCTAGCCTTTTTCGACACTTTGCCTCGCAGCCCGCGCCATGCTAAGTTCACCAAGCCGCGACAAGAAAGCCGAAAGGGCAGATATGCCTTCGATGGACGATCTACTTCCGTCGATTTTCTTCCGATGACTCTTCGCACTAGATTCCTTATCACGGCGCTGTTTCTTTGTCACCAGCTTCTCGCTTCGGCGCTAGTAACCAGCCAGTTGCCGTCAGAAAATTTCGGCGAAGAATCCTCTTCCAAGGCTGGCCAGAACGAGGAACAGGCGGGCAGTACGCCTTGCGCTCTGAAGGCTGCAAACCAGGCGTCCGACTCCGCAACCATTTGCGCCGATCAGCAGGAAAAAGTCGGCAACGTTTACAAATTGCACGGGAATGCCGAGATCCACTATCGCACCTACGTGATACGCGCCGACGAAATTACCTATGACTCCGACAGCGGCGAGGCGACAGCTTCCGGTCACTTCACCCTCGACGGTGGTCCCAACGACGATCACGTCAAGGCCAGTCACGGAAACTACAACCTGACGGCCGAGACCGGCCGTTTCTACGATGTCAGAGCCACCACCGGATTGCGGTTTCGCGGTAGCCGCGTGGTTCTCACCTCAACCGCTCCCTTCGCCTTTTCCGGCAAAATCGTGGAGAAGACAAGTCCCGATCACTACCTGGTTTATGACGGCACGATCACGACGTGTGAACTTCCCCGCCCCAAATGGCAATTCGAGGCTCACAAGGTTTCCGTCGACGTGGGCGGCAATGCCAGCATTTATCACAGTGTGTTCGAACTCCATGGCTTTCCCGTATTTTATTTTCCCTACGCAACTCATCCCGTAGCACATCAAGTGAGAACTACCGGCTTTCTGATTCCGACGGTTGGCCGTTCTTCCACCAACGGCAACGAGGTCGGCGACTCATTTTTCTGGGCCATCAACCGAAGCATGGACGCCACGCTTGGGGCACAATACCTTTCCAAACGTGGTTGGTCGCAGCGGGGAGAATTCCGTGCGCGCCCTACCGACGATTCGTACGTGAGCCTGGATTTTTTTGGAGTAATTGATCGCGGACTAAGCCAGGGCGCAGGTGTGCCTCCGTTGCGCGAGGGCGGCCAAGAGGCGCGCCTGACCGCGGAAGGCAATTTCGCTGGCTTCCGCGCCGTTTCCAATGTCGACTATCTGAGTTCTTTTCTGTTTCGCCTGGCGTTCAACGAAGTTTTTACACAAGCGGTGAACTCAGAAGTGAAGTCGCAGATGTTCCTATCGAAGGAACTCCACGGCTTTTCGTTCGGCGGGATGGTGGAGCGATATCAGAACTTTTTTCAGACTACCAACCCGAATGGCACATTGTCTTATCCGCCGACATTCGATTCCATCCAGATTCTGCACACTCCGAGCGTAGACGCGTCCAGCGTGGACCGTCCGCTCTGGCGCTTGCCTTTTTATTGGTCATTCGACGCTTCGCTGTCCGGACTTTCGCGAACCGAACCCGGCTTTCATACCGCAGAATTGCTGGGCCGTTTCGACCTAAGTCCCGAGATTTCCTTGCCCGTGCAATTTCATGGGTGGTCCTTAAGGCCGGCGCTGACTTTGCATGAGACGTATTACACGGAGCGTTTTGTAAATGGCCTTGCGGTCGAAAGTCCTACGAACCGGCAGGCAATGGAAACTTCGGTTGAGCTGCGAGCGCCTGTACTGGAAAAAATATTTGACAAGGAAGCGTTTGGGCGAAAGTGGAAACATGTCGTCGAACCGCGTGCGACCTACCGCTGGGTAACCGGGGTCAACGATTTCGCCAACGTGTTGCACTTCGATGAGCGCGACATCCTAAGCGACACCAACGAAGTCGAATATGGCTTTATCACGCGACTTTACTCGAAAGCCTCGTCATCGGCCCAGATTGAGGAATGCGATGTTCCTATGAACGGACTTGCCGTGGGCTCGGCAGCCCCGGAGCAGATCGTCCCATGGCAGCGTGTCAGCAATCTGGAAACCAGTCGGCCCTGCGCCTCCGGGCCAGAAACGAAAGAGGTTGCCACTTGGGAAGTGGAACAGAAGTATTTCCTCGATCCTACGTTCGGGGGCGCCCTGGTTGCCGGTCAGCGCAACGTGTTCACTACAACTGAAGCCCTTACCGGCATTGCATTCGCCACCCAGGCGCGCCATCTCTCCCCTTTGGTTTCGCGAATGCGCGCCGCCACCAGTAGCCGCACCGATACAGAGTGGGACCTCGACTACGATTTCCAATTAGGTCGCATCAACGCCAGCACGTTGCTCCTCAATTACAATCTGGGTGCTTTCACGATCGGCGGTGGGGATGCGTTCCTTCAGATTCCGCAGCCCACTACAACAACGTCGGTGCTCCCCACTGAAGGGACGTGCACTCCGGCGACCAGCACAACCACGCAACCGACCTGCAAGTTTCAGCAGTTTCGCGCGGCATTGGGCTACGGCGGACTCACCAGGCGGGGATTCAGCGCGGCCAGCAGTCTGGGCTTCGATGCGGAGACGAAACAATTGCAGTTCGCCACCGCGCAAACGACCTACAACTGGGACTGCTGTGGCATGACGTTGGAATACAGGCGATATGCGATTGCCAATGTGCGAAATGAAAACCTGTTTCGCTTTACTTTCAGCCTGGCCAACATTGGCTCCCTAGGAAATTTGCGGAGGCAGGAGCGGCTGTATTAAGTGGCAGAGCGTTTCTCCGCGTCCTCGGCGGATTTCCTCAGCGAGCTCAGCGGTTCAAAGCTTTTGTCGGGCCTGGCAAGGCTGATACGATAGCGAGGATGGCTGAAAAGAGCGTCGTCTCAAAAGAAGTTCGGCTGCAGAACGAGTTGCGCAGCCTGGGCCGTGTGCTGGTCGCCTATTCTGGCGGCGTTGATTCAGCATATCTCGCTTGGTACGCTCACTGCGTTCTGGGATCCGGCATGCTGGCGGTGATCGCCGACTCTGCCAGTTTGGCTCGTACCCAACTGAACGACGCCATCGCCTTTGCCAACGAGCAAGGCATTCCGCTGGAAATCATTTCCACCTCGGAACTAGGACGTCCTGAATACGCGCGTAATGACGGACAACGTTGCTTTCAATGCAAAGACGAACTGTTTGACGTCATGGAGAAACTGCGCGCCGAGCGTGGCTTCGACTCCATTGCCTACGGCGTGAACCTCGACGACCAGGGCGACTTCCGTCCGGGGCAGCAGGCCGCCAAGCTGCACCATGTAGCTGCTCCGCTATTGAAAGCAGGACTTACCAAGCAGGAAATTCGAGAACTTGCGCGTCAGGCCGGCTTGCGCATCTGGGACAAGCCGGCGTCGGCCTGCCTGTCCTCCCGCATCGAATACGGCCGACCCGTCACACGCGAGGCTCTCGACGCGGTCGAACGCGGCGAGGATGCCGTTCGCGCGTTGGGCTTCCGCCAGTTCCGCGTACGTCATCACGGCGACATCGTCCGCATCGAGATCGCGCGCGAGGAATTGGAGGGCGCTCTGAATCCCGCGATGGCTGCCCAGTTCACGGCGATTTTCAAGGGGCTCGGATTTAAGTTTGTTACCCTCGACCTGGAGGGTTTTCGTTCCGGTTCGATGAATGCGTTGCTGCCAGCGGAGCAACTCCGCCGCAGCGGATAGCTCGACGCGCAGCCGTTTCCGAGTCTGCCCGTATCGCTGTGAGATAATCAAACGATAACCAGTGATCTTGAGGCGGTTCCTGTTGATTCTAATTCGACGTTTGTTCCTCGTTCTGCTTCTGATTTGCCTGGGCTGCATTGCCCAGTCCACGCCTTCTGACGTGTCTCGCAAGGTCGAGCACCAGGTTCGCTCCTTTTACAACATTCCTCCCGACGTGAAGGTCACGGTGGGGGCGATTACGCCCGATGCCGATGTAGCCGGATATGATGCGGTCACGGTCAATATCGACGGCGGCGACGGCAAGCGCAAGGACTACAAGTTTCTGCTTTCGAAGGACCGCAACACCATGTTGCGCGTTACCCGGTTCGACCTAAACAAAGATCCTTTCGCTGGTGTCATGAGCAAGATCGACACCAAGGGTCGGCCTTCGCGCGGGCCCAAGTCGGCGAAAGTTGTGGCGGTTAATTTCGACGATTTCGAGTGCCCATTCTGCGCCCGCATGCACGAGACGCTGTTTCCCGAGATTTTCAAGGAGTACGGCGACCGGGTCGAGTTTATCTACAAAGACGATCCTTTGTCGGAGATTCATCCCTGGGCAATCCACGCTGCGGTAGACGCCAACTGTTTAGCCGCCCAAAATAATGACGCCTATTGGGACTTCGCGGACCATGTCCACGCCAATAAGCGGGACGTCGACGCGGAAAAGACGCCCGAGGCGCGGTTCGACGTGCTCGACAAAATCGCTTTGTCACAGGGACAGAAGCACAATCTTGACGCAGCGAAGCTGCAATCCTGCGTGAAAGCGCAGAACGACTCCGCAGTGAAGGCATCCATGAAAGAAGCGGATGATCTCGGCGTGAATGGAACTCCTGCGCTATTCATCAATGGCCAGAAGTTGGATGGGGCGGTTCCCATCAATGAAGTGCGAGCAGCCCTTGACGCCGCTCTGCGAGATGCAGGAGAACCCGTGCCCCAGCACGCCCCGGTCGCTTCGGCGCCGCCGTCCAAATAAAATTTGGTGCGATGGGCTTTGCCCGCGCTCGCTCGTCGATATTTTCGAATGTGGTTGCAGTCAGGAGAAAGCTCTTGAAAAATAAATCCCGCTTTGCCCAGGCCGTTGCGGCGCTCTCTGCGACCGTTCTGCTGGCAGCTCTGGCCGCCTGCAACCAGCAACCCAGCGGCGACGTGATGGCGACGGTAGATGGGCGAAAGATTTTCCGCTCGGATGTCGACAAGTATTACGACAACAACGTGGCTTCCGCCCAGCAAGCGCCGACCGGCGAACAAGCCACGGCATTGCGGCTGAATATCCTGCACCAGATGATCGACGATGAGATCCTGATGCGCCGCGCCGAAAA
>DATBEI010000213.1:0-60260 GCA_036269595.1 Candidatus Sulfotelmatobacter sp. | reverse complement strand
TTCGGTTCACCAGGCGCCGCGCGAGCATGAGGCGGGGCGTCCGGGCGAGGAACATACTTACCGGCTCGAACTGAAATTGCTGGCCGATGTTGGCCTCGTGGGATATCCCAACGTGGGCAAGTCGACGCTGATCTCGCGCATCTCCGCTGCGCGGCCTAAGGTCGCCGATTATCCTTTCACCACGCTGGAACCGAACTTGGGCGTGGTCGTGGTGGGCGACGCGAAGAATGAAGTCAGCTTCGTGGTCGCGGACATTCCCGGGCTGATCGAGGGCGCTCACACCGGGGCCGGCCTGGGCACGCAATTCCTGCGGCACATTGAGCGCACGCGGCTACTGGTGCATCTGGTCGACGTGTCCGACTCGAGCGGACGACCGGACGTCACCAAAGATGTCGAAGTGATCATGGGGGAACTGGGCAGCTTTGGCGCGCATCTCGAAGACAAGCCGATGATCATGGCGGCATCGAAGATCGATGTGGTCAACAAAGACAAGCTCGCGACGCTGAAGAAGTATTGCAAGAAGCACAAGCTGAAGCTGTACGAGATCTCCGCCGTGACCGGCAAGGGGATTGAAGAGTTGAAGTACGCCATGGCGGAGGAAGTGGAGAAGTTCCGCGAGCGTGCTTTGGCGGAAGTTGCCGAAGACAGCGCGTAGGTCGATCCCTCACATTTTTTTCGCACGGTTTCCGTAAAATCCTTGTTTTGTATAGGTTGCGGGGGTAATAATTAACTTGACTAACCCACGCCAGTTTGATATTGTTTTGGCATGGAAACGCCACAGACCTTACAGCAAGCGATTCAATACTTTAGCGATGAACAAGTCTGTATCGACGCGGTAGCCTTCATGCGCTGGCCTCAGGGAGCGCAATGCCCTGACTGCTGGACTCCCGGCGGCGAACTTGGCAGGAATCCCTACTACCTCAAGACTCAAAAGCGCTGGAAATGCCGCGATTGCCGTCGCCAGTTCTCCGTTAAAGTTGGGACAATCTTCGAAGACTCTCCGATCTCGTTGCAGAAGTGGCTCCCTGCTCTTTGGATGCTGGCAGCTTGTAAAAACGGTGTCAGTTCTTATGAAATTCACCGTGGCCTTGGCGTATCCCAAAAGACTGCATGGTTCATGCTTCATCGGCTCAGACTCGCATTCAAAACGGAAGCACACGCATTCAAAATGGGCGGCAAGGATTCCGGCGGCGTTGAAGTCGATGAGACTTTCGTCGGCGGAAAACTCAAGAACATGCATCGAGATCGCCGCGCACGCTTCGCCTCCGAGCAGGGCCACACTGGCGGCGCTACAGGCAAGGCGATTGTGCAAGGCATCTTAGATCGGGACCAGCGCAAGGTTCGCGCCTCAGTCGTGCCGAACGTGAAGCGTGACACGCTGCAAACTGAAGTGCTCAACAATGTGAAGTATGGTTCCAAGATTTACTCCGATGATGCCGTTCCCTACGATGGCCTGAAAAAGAAATACATTCACGAAGTCGTGAACCATGCCGAAGAATATGTTCGCGGACAAGTCCACACGAATGGACTGGAAAATTTCTGGTCATTGCTGAAAAGGAATTTGAAAGGGACTTACGTTGCGGTAGAGCCGTTTCACCTTGAGCGCTACGTCGATGAGCAGGTATTCAGATTCAACAATCGCGCCACGAAAGACAACCCACTGAAAGACTCCGACCGTTTCTTGCTGGCACTCTCGCAGGTTTCAGGTAAGCGTCTCACGTTTGCCGAACTCACAGGTAAGAGCGAAGAAATACCTTTCTAAGTCCCGCTATCGGAAGCGTGGCCCGAAGCCGAAGAAGGCTTAGGTCCAGGTTTCCCTTTCTTTTGGCGGCGTATCTTTTCGTCCTCAACCAGCGCTTGCTTCATCTCTTCGTGCGACACCTTGAGCACGCGACCAAGCGCGCTTTGAAAGCGCTTCATCTTTTGCTCTGGCGTAGTTTGCGGGTCAATTTTTGACTTCACTAACCCACCTCAATGGCAAGTCTTTGATAAGATGCTTTCGGGTTGACTAGTACGACTGTCCTAGCGAGTGATCGACCCGTTGCGTCGAAGCGCAACACTTATCATTGGTCCATCATTCGGCGTATGGTACCTACGCTCTACTAGTCAACCCGAAAACTGCTAGTGCATACCATAGAGCATAGACGTTTCTACGGTACGACGTAAGTGTACCGCAAAACTGACGTAGTTTGTCGACTTGACAAAGTTACGTCCACAAAGGACAAAGCATTATGGCAACGGAATACAAAGTGATTTCCGCCAATTCTACGCCAGACTTTCAGCGGGAACTCTTAGCCAACACCACTACCGGATGGAAACCGATCCTATTGACTAGCGCCGCCGCTGGCACCCCTAGCGGCACTGGCTTGGTTATTGTTGCCATCTTG
This sequence comes from Candidatus Sulfotelmatobacter sp., assembly GCA_036269595.1. Lineage (GTDB taxonomy): Bacteria > Acidobacteriota > Terriglobia > Terriglobales > Acidobacteriaceae > Sulfotelmatobacter. The sequence continues at coordinate 57,873 of DATBEI010000213.1, read as the reverse complement.
GAGAAGGGGGCCTGATCCAAAGACCGTAGCCAGAACATCTTCTTTGCTGCCGGAGTATGCCTGAGCTATTAATCCAGCGCGGATGAGCGCTGTACAGCGTTCATCGGGATATGCCTTTTTGCTCTTTAGAGCATTTACGATTAGTTCAAACCATTCATCCATGTCAGATCCTTTCGAGAGTTCGCGCCGCAAGATCGCTAGGGCAAAGAAACACATCGGTGATCTCAAAGAGAAGATCGATACCTTCTTCGAACGCAATGATCTCTATGAACCCTTTATCGAGGCGCACCCTGAGAAGGCGGGGTACGGAATCCTCAAAGTTAGATTTACTCAGGAACTTCCCGAAGAGTTTGCTGAGATCGCAGGCGATGCTCTGAATAACCTGCGGTCGGCCCTTGACAGCGCTGTCCACTCCGTTGCGGTTGCTGCGGGTAAGCCTAAGCCCGGAAATGCTTACTTCCCGTTCTCCAGAGACGCGACTCACTTTGAAGCTAATCTTAAGGGGAGATGCGCCGATGTTCCGCCGGAGATGTACCCCCTCTTCCGCGCTTGCCATCCATACGATGGAGGGAACCAACCCCTGTGGGCACTCAATGTCACACGTGGTTCGACAGAGCATGCGCTCTTGGTTCCAGGCGCTGTCGCCTCGTTTATCAGCGGCATGAATGTTCGCGGAACTGGGTTCATTAGTATGCCGTACAAGCCGGTCATGGATCGCACTAAACGCGAGATAGAACTCGCCACTGTCGCTCCGGACGCTATATTTCACGGCGATTATCAAATTGCCATCTATGTAGCCTTTGGGGAAATCAGTAGTATTGCCGGCGAAAACGCGGGAGAACTCCTGCAATTTTTTGCTGAACTTGTCGAAACGATTGTCAACGAGATCGTGGCGGAATCCCACCGTCTCGGTATCGTTAAGGAAGGCGCTGTAGTTCATAACTCTGCAGGAGCAAGGTTTAGATTCATGCCAAAACTAACAATGAACGACGTAGACGTTGCACTAGACCGAATTCATGAGACTTTTACAAAAATGGAGCACCAGCATCAACAAGAAATCGGCGCTCTCGGTGGAGCGCTTCTGGATCTTTACTCGCGCCAGATTGCGATGTTTGGTCTGCTCCGTTCACAACCACCGATGACAGAAGAGCTGATTCGATCTGCCGTTCGTGAGGCTCAGCAGCAATTGATGCGCATCCAATCGTTGGCCACGTTCCGGAGTCAAGCAAGCGCCCAACGGCTAGAAGAGTTAGAGCGAACTCTTCGAACGATGTTGTTTCCGACTCAGAAGCAATAGACTCCATCCCAGTATAAATATCATCAAAATCGTCATTTTGGGTTAGGCTAGTCTATTATTGCCGTTGCGGGGATCGATCTGAGCAATTCCCGTAAAATCTTGCATGCAAAAGAGTTACAGGCAAAATCTTGCGGAATAAGGAGTTAGGGGCTAGGTTTGAGACTGCCGAGATCTCGACTGGCTCCGCCGAGCCGTAACGCGACGAGGACGATTGGGTCGCCGGGGTGAGGGACTTCTGGTGCACGAACCAATTATGGGCTTTCTATATCCTCAGTAAAGGTCGTTCGTCACAGGAATAGAGGTCTTTTGTTGTGGATAAGGTGTGCAAAAGGTAGGTAGGCCTTCTTGGACATGAGCACGCATGGGAAACGTCCCCGTCCCGTGCCCGCATTCTCCGGTACGTCGATAGCTTGGGAGCGTACACCATCCCGTTCGGAGACCGTCCTTCTGATCGCATTTGCTATCAAGAGTGAAGTACCACAGCTTCTAATGGGAAGGCGCGAAGGTTTGAACCATAGAGGAACAACACGGACCTTGGACTTGAAGATTGATACTCTTTCCAACGGGTGAATCCAATTTCAATGAGATCTTGGACTTTCGAGAGCCGGCTTGTTCTTCTTTCCATATTCCTTGACTCTGACGGTAGATCGCGTTACCAGTTCGCGGCAGCACGAAAGTGTGTGCGACAGTGCGGTCATCATCGACGATCAGCAATACTCGAAGTTGATTGCGGCTATGGGTAGTGAACTCCATCCGATTCGCGGACGCGTATCTACCTGATCCACTCGCCTGTCGGGAGAACCCGATATAGCTAAGGTCAATTTGAGAGAGGTCTGCGCCCGCGCTATCTCGTCTAACCACTTCGATTTTTGCATTCGTCAAGCCGGGGTCGGGTAGGATTGGCTTTACCAGAAAATACGTCCCTACGAATAACACAAGTACAGGAATCGCTGCTCGTGCAGCGTTCGGTAATGCATGATTCGTAGTTGGAACTAGCGCGGGAAATATGAAAAACCCCCAGAGGCCTACACATGCGGCAGCTATGTAGACTCCGATCGCTGAAATAGAGATTAACCACCCGACGCCTGCCATCAACAAACCGCCCGCCAGAAATGCCGGCACGACCGCAACAGTCTGAAGTGCCCAGCGAGGCAGTCGACAAAAGCCCAAAATCGCTGCTCCCACTGCAAAGAACGAGCCGTATAACGCGGTTGCTGGTAAGAGAAGCGCCGCGAAGCCAACAAAGAATTTCAATTCTTGGAGAATTGGCAGATGAGCCCTTTGCCAACCCGGTCCCGGTCGGTCGCTATACGGCAAGTAGCCGATGCTATTGATCGCAACCAATAATAGAGTGGGGAGAAAATCAGCAGCGATAATGTATGTGGCGACGATCAAGAGGCAACGAGACCACCACGCTCTAGGAAGTGTGCTCTTTACCATCAAGGGAAGTTTACCCTACGAGTTGCACCTCGGTACTCAGTCTGGGACTGTAATGCGATTGTTGCGACGCGTGCCTCTTCTACAAAGGCGCAGTCCTCCCGGCGACGGGGCACCCACGGTTCCGGAACGGGGAGAAAAAAGCCCAAGGGTGGTGTTGATCCGCGCAGCGCATCGTAACCAGTCAAATAGCGCATGCAGCATCGCCGCCCACCCTTGCAAAAATCGCAAGGATGGGGCACCCTCCTTTGGAATGGCGTACGCAGACAATCATGAAGGCGGGCCACCCGCCTTGAAAAGATTTTACGTCTCGGTTTTTCCCCGTGAGAGTTGGGGACGTACCGTCTGGTCCCGGTTTTCCGTGTGGGAAACAAACCGGTTGTGCGCGAGTTCGTGGCAGCCCTCAGTCGTGATAACTCAAAGGACAGAGAATCAAAAGGTGGGCCAGCCCCCAGAAGCCATAGGGAGGTAGTAGATTTGTTACGGAAGAAGCACACTATAGCCATCTTTATCGTATTTGTGGCTGGTCACTTGATAGCGACATGGATTTGCTTTACCGAGTCAGAACTCATCAAGCCAACCGCTGCTACGTATCGCTGGCGTCAAATGTCTGAAATTCTCGCGTTCCCAATAGTTTATCTTCAACCTCAGAGCTCAGGGTCGTTGCTGGCGCTGATGTTGCTAAACAGCATCGTATGGTCTGCACTGCTAACGATCATAGTGCTCTCCCTCTACGGTCAAATGCGAAGACACAGTCAGGTCGGCCGGTGATGGGCACCAACGGTTCCGGAACGCGGAGAAAAAAGCCCGAAGGGTGGGCCGCTCGCCTACGCGGCGCTGAAGCGCCGCTCTTCCACGAAGCGCTAGGATTTCGAAAACCTTTGCGGCTTCTAGTGGGCGGAGTGGTAGGGGTGGCCTTTCAGGATGGTGAAGGCGCGGTAGAGTTGCTCGAGGAGGACGACTCGGGCTAACTCGTGGGATAGGGTCATTTTTCCGAGGGACAGAGTATGCTGCGCGGCGGAACGCGTGGCTTGGGCGAAGCCGTCGGGGCCGCCAATGGCAAAAGTCATGGGCAAGGGATTGCGGTCCTGATAGTCGCCCAGGAATTTGGCGAACTGCTCGGAGGAGAATTCCTTGCCACGGGAGTCGAGCAGGACCAGCGTGGACTTCGAGGCAGCCTTGCCGCTGGCGCGGCCGCGCAATTCAAGCAGGGCTGCTTCATCGCGCAGCGAAAGTCCTTCGGCCGCGGCGTAACGGGAAATTCTCTTGAGATATTCTTCGGTCAGAGCGGCGATCGCCGGCTCTTTAGTCTTGCCGATCCATGCAATTTTGATCTTCACCGGCGACCTCACTTTTTTCCTGAGGCGAGCACGACGGAGGCGCCGAAGGATAATTTGTCGCCGTCCCAATATTGGCGGACGGCGGCGTGCACATCGGCATTGATTTCCGGCCACTGGCGGGCGGGGACACGCTCCAGCATCGGACGAAAAGGGACGGCGACGGCTTGCGCCTGCTCCCAGACTTCCTCGACTGAGCCGGGCCACGCCCACGGGAGCGTTTTGGTTTGTTCCTCAATTGCGGTGAATCCAGCGCTGCGCAAGACTTCCGACAGGCTGCCGGGCGCGGCAAACTTAAAAGGGTCGGGGCCGCCGGGCGCGAGCAACGGGCCGCCGACATGGCGGTGGACGATGCCCATCATGCTTTTCCAGTAGGGCTGGTCGAACGATCCCCAGACGAGGAAGCAGGCTCGCGCACCGGGTCGAAGGACGCGACCTAATTCGCGCAGAGCCAGCACCGGATCAGGGAAGAACATCACGCCGAAGCGCGAGGTTGCGAGGTCGAAGCTTTGATCCGGGAAGGGCAGGCTTTGCGCGTCGGCCTGCTGGGTTTTGAAGTTGGTGAGATTTCTATCCCGCGCACGCTGGGCGGCGATTTCCAGCAAGTCTGGGCTGAGATCGAGCGCGGTGACTTGCCCAGTGTATCCCACGCGCAATGCCAGGGTGATAGCGGGCTCGCCGGTTCCGCTGGCCAAGTCGAGCACTTTCATTCCCGGCAGGGGCTGCGCGTATTCGACGAGCGCAAGGGTTACGGGCTTGCCCATTGCGGCGGATTTCGCCTTCCACTTTTCGGACGCGACCAGCCGGAATTGGTTTCCCCAACCTGGCTTGGATTCTGGCTGCGAGGGCATGCAGAGTCTCGGACCTCGGGGAAGAATTACGAGGCCTTCCTGATTCTCGGCTTTCTCTTTTTGGGTGCGGAGAGGCTGGATTCCAATTTGCGCTTGCGTGGAATTACTTTCAGGTCGGCAGGCTGCAGGCGCTTCGCCGACTTCCAGAGGCGTTCCAGATCGTAGAACTTGCGCGCCTTTTCGGAGAAGACGTGGACGACAAAATCGACATAGTCGATCAGCACCCACTCCGCCTGCTTGTATCCCTCAACGTGAGCGGGGCGCAGATCGGCGGCCTTGAGGCGGAGCTCGACTTCGTCGGCGATGGCCTGCACCTGCCGCGGATTGGTTCCGCTGCACAAAACGAAATAGTCGGTGAAAGCGCCCGACCCTTTTTCCATTTCGAGGATGCTGAGTTCTTCGGCCTTCTTCTCGAGGCAGGCCTGGATGGCGGCGGCAATTTGCTGTTTCAGTGCGTTCTTCTTCATTCAGTATTCAGTGGTCGGCGGTTCTTTCATGAGCTTACGGTCGCTCTCATTGTAACCGACGGTCTGCAGGTCGATTCTGTCCCGGCATCGTTCCTAGCGTGGATGTTTTTGGGGCGAAGCGAGCTGGTGCGCGCGGAACTACTTGGCCGGGCGCTTGGCATCGGCCGCTGCTAGTTCGCGCAGCTTGGCCATCGTGGACGCAGCGAAATCCTTACGCTTCTTGTTTTTCTGCCGACGTTTTGTCTTCGTGGTGTAGTGATTCTGAGCCATGTTCCTTTTCTCCCTTGGCGTTCGGGACGCCCCCTGATTTGATATTTCGTTCGCGAACCTTCGCGTGCTGCGTGGTCAAAGATCGCGGCGGATAGTCGCTCATTATCATAACTGGCGATCGAAAGATTGATGAAACATGAAACCTTGAATTTGCAATCCGAGACCGCCCGACCAGAACCGGTGCCTTACTTATACAGGCCCGTCTTGAGGATATAGTGCGCGACGGGCGGATCGACGAAACGGGCCAGGGACTTTCCCGATGCAGCTGCCTGGCGAATGGCGGTCGCCGAAGCCGGCTGATGCAGGTCTGCGAGCAGATGAATGGTCGCGCCCTTGAGCACAAGATCGCCGGTTGGAGGGTGCTTATGGAATGGCTTCGTGACCTCGGGCCGTGGGCGTAAGCTTGTGGGCAAAGAGTTGGCAACGTCGGCCATGGAATAGCCCGGACGGTTCGCTACCACGAACTCGCACTCGCGGAATAGGGCTTCCGACTCATGCCAGTTCGCGATGTCGGCAAAGGCGTCCATGCCAATCAGGAAGAAAAGCTTATCAGCGGGTTTGAGGCTCTGCTTGAGCCGCCGAATGGTGCCGATCGTGTAGTTCGGTTTCTCCGGCGGCCCTTTCCGGCCTGGCGGAGTTCCCTCTTCCGCAGCCTCCAACAATGAGGGGACGAACGACTTCTCTTCCGCCGTAGCCAACGCCACCATGGCATATCGATGGACGAAAGGCGTAAGCGGCTGCTTTTGTTTGTGAGGAGGAATGTTGGCGGGGACGAAATAAATGCGATTGAGTTTATATTGGGCCAGCGCTACTCGCGCCAGCGCCAGGTGGCCGCGGTGAATTGGATCGAACGTTCCGCCGAAGAGTCCAATATTCATTGAATAAGGTGTTATTCGAATTCGGACAGCCCGCCCTAGTGTCTAGATTCCCGTCTCGACATGCAAGCGGAATGCGGAAGTATTGTCCAACTGGCCGTCTTCCGGAGGTTCAATGGCCGTATCTGGCGGTGTCAGCTTTGTCAAGCCAAGATGAACTCCTGTAACTATCCAGTTTCCCATTCTGGCACTAGGATTAGACCATGCGAGTATCCCTCCCCCTACTTCGCATTCCCGCCGCTCGTGCACCCATCCTTCGGTATGGCGTCGCCGTGCTCAGTACGGCCTTGGCTTTAATACCCACAGTTCTGCTCGCGGACGTTTCGGAAAGCCGCCTTGCTCTGTTTGGCGTGGCGGTGATGGTCAGCGCCTGGTACGGCGGCTGGAAACCGGGGATGGTTGCCACCGCCTTTGCCCTGACCGTGAGCGCGTACTTCACGCTTACTGGGGTTCACACCCCTGTGGAATCGAGGACAGCCATCGTACGGCTATCGCTGTTCTTCTTCGTGGCGATGCTGATTTGCTGGCTCAATGCGGCTTTGCGAGCCTCGCAAGAAAATTTGCGGCGGTCCGAAGCGAATTTTCGTTCGCTGGTGACCAATGCTCCGTACGGCATCTGCCGGTGCGATTCGACGGGAAAGATTCTCGATGCGAATCCGGCCTTTCTGCAGGCGCTCGGGCTTTCGTCTACGAATGAAGTGATTGGGCAGCACATTTTTGGGCTGTATGCGGAAAACGATCAGTGGTTCGCGTTGGCAGATTTTCTGCGATCGGCGCAACCGTTCAAGGGTCTTACGGCCGAATGGAAGCGTAAAGACGGCGCCATCACCGTGGTGCGCATCTCGGGACGCTCCGTAATGAACGGGCGGGAGGGCGGATTGGTCTTCGAACTATTTGCCGAGGACGTCACCGAGCGCCGAATCCTCGAGCAGCAGTTACGGCAATCTCAGAAGATGGAAGCCGTCGGGCGCCTGGCCGGCGGGATCGCGCACGATTTCAACAATCTGCTGATGGTGATTTCGGGCTACTCCGAGTTTTTGCTCGAACGCCTGGGTGCTGAGCCGCACCTGCGCGGTCCGGCGCAGGAAATCGCGGGCGCAGCGGACCGAGCCTCATCGCTGACGCGCCAACTGCTAGCCTTCAGCCGCAAGCAGATGCTGGCGCCGAGAATTGTCAACTTGAACGATGTGGTTACGGAAAACATCAAGATGCTCACACGCATGATTGGCGAGGATATCGACCTGGTCATGGTGCCGGGCGCGAATTTGTGGTCGGTGCGCGCCGACGCCGGACAAATCGACCAGGTGATCATGAATCTCGCGGTCAATGCCCGCGACGCCATGGCGTCGGGCGGCAAGCTCACCATTGAGACCTCCAATGTAACGCTGGACGAAGAGTATGCCCGGGTTCATGCTCCGCTGCCCTCTGGGGACTACGTCATGGTCGCCATCAGCGACACAGGCGAGGGCATGGACAACGAAACGCAATCGCACATTTTCGAACCATTCTTCACCACCAAAGGCACGAAAGGAACCGGACTCGGACTGTCCACGGTTTACGGGATTGTCAAACAGAGCGGCGGATACATTTGGGTTTACAGCGAGTTGGGCCGGGGAACGACGTTCAAGATTTACTTGCCTCGGGTTGCCTCGACCGGTCAGGTGGCGCACGTCGCGGCTCCGGTCGACTACCGCAAAGTCGAGCCCGGGACTGAAACTATTTTGCTAGTCGAAGATGAAGCCAACCTGCGTTATTTGGCTCGCCAGTATCTGGAAAAGCAGGGTTACAAGGTGATTGAAGCCGCCGATGGCGCAGTCGCGATGCAGATCGCAGTGGCACACGACAAGGTGATTCACCTGCTGCTCACCGACGTGATTATGCCGGGCATGAACGGCCGTGAGCTAGCGCAACGCATTTGCGAAATTCGTCCCAACGTGAAAGTGCTTTACATGTCCGGTTATACCGAGAACGTGATCGGACACGATGGCATGCTGGACGCGGGCGTACGCCTGCTTCAGAAGCCCTTTACCCTTCGCGACCTGAAAACCAAAGTGCGCGAAGTGCTGGATGCAACTCCAACTCCCCCGGAGGTCGATATGTCGACACAGTCCCCTGCAATACTTCACGCCGCCCGCGCCAAGGAAGTTCCGCCCATGCGCGCGCAACGGTTCTATATTCAATTGCCTCTGCGCTACCGCCGCCTCGGCGAGAAGGAATGGCACGCAGGCACAACCGAAAACATCAGCCGGTCTGGGATGCTATTTGAAGCGGATGAAATCCTGCAGCCCGCGGTTCAACTGGAAATCAATCTGGTTCTGCCGCAGGAAATTGCCGGACTTTCTTCCACCGAGGTTGTCTGCCGCGGAGAAGTCGTCCGCACAGTGGAAGCCAGCGGCGAAACCGTAACGCCGGCGTTGGCCGCGCGCATTTTGCAATATCACTTCCAGCACGGCCCGCTGCCGCGAGCGTAAAATAGCGGCGGGTTTTGTGGGATATGGGGAAGGCGGCCTGCGGGCCGCCTTTTCTGATTGCGTTAGAAAATTGCCACTGGAAGGTTTTGCGAAAAGCGACCTTCCAGGAGAACGAGCCTGAGTTTATTCGGCCTTGGTGGAGTTGTACCAATTTCGCCAGGCTTGCGGATCATTGCCAAAATGCTGGTGGGTGATGTCGGCGAGCGCTTGTGCAGCCCAGGCGTGGGTTTGAGCATCGAGCGACGAATCGTCAGTGTAGTTGATAAGCTGCGGAACCGCGCTCATGCGCTGCTCGGGCGTATACAGGCCAGACTCTGCGATGCCACATGCGGCTCGTTCGCGAACCGTCGCGGAAGGATCGTCGTGAATAGTCTGCAACAGAGGTTCGATCGATGTGGGGGCGCCGGAGAGGGCGAGGGCTTCAACGGACCAGCGGCGGGAATCTTCGTCGGAATCTTTGAGATGAGCAGTTAAGGCCTGGACTACGCGGTCGGTTTCGACGCCGCGGTTTCCCATCAGGCCGAGAGACCAGAGCGCCCAAATCTTGCGGGCGTGATCGGGAGATTCGGCGGTGCGAAGCAAGTAGTCGAGGCTGGCGGTGTTCTTGGCAAGGCCATAGGCGGCGAGCTCGACTTCAACGCCGGACTGGCGCACGCGCATATCGTTGGAGTTGAGAGCGGCGGTGGTTAGATTCGCGATTTGCGAGTTCCACTGCACCTTTCCGCGCCAGCGATCGACGCGCGAGGAAATCTGATCGACGGCTCCGTCGCGGTTGCCGACCGCGAGTTCCAACAAAGCTTCAGCCTGCTTTTGCGGCTTCATGCGATCGAGTTGGTGAATATCTTTGGCGGAAGCGGGCGCACTTTCTTGCACGGAAAACAGACTCTGCAATTTTGACAATGCTCCTTGCGCATGGCCGATATTGCCGGCAATGAGTGCGGCGAACATACCGATTGCGGCGGCGAAAAGCGGAGCAAGGTGTGCCGCTTTCGCGGATGGCCGAGCCGGGCCGGGAGTTGATCCTGGCAGGTTTGCTTTAATGTCGGAACCGGGGCCGAGGGTGCCGTAATCTGGAGTAGGTTGCAAACGAGGGTCGGCCACCGCGGAGTTCGGCGGGGCGCCCTGGCCAGAAAAGCGTGACTGCGATACATCCATATAATGAAGTCTAGGATCGAGTCCGAAATACGGTAAAGTTACTTCGGTTTGAGATCCTGAAGATTTTGATGCAAAAACGCGGACCGACGAACCTGGGAAGGGGCCCTGGGTCGTGACATTCGCGATTCCATATAGCTACGAGGAGGAGTGGATGCTGAAAAAGTCGAAGTGGTTGGTTTCGGTCATCAGCGTGGCCCTGGCGGCGGTGGCTCTGGCCGCCGCTGGTCCGGGATACCACGTTATACAAACATACAAACTTGGCGGTGAGGGTGGTTGGGACTATCTGACCGCAGATGCTGAGGCGCGACGCGTGTACATTTCTCGCGGCACGCACGTGATGGTGATCGACGCGGATTCGGGCAAGAGCGTGGGGGATATTGCCGATACGCCAGGCGTGCACGGCATCGCGCTGGCGCCGGGATTGGGCCGCGGATTTACCAGCAACGGGCGGGAAGGGACGGTCAGTATTTTTGACATGAAAACGCTGGCGACCAGCAGCAAAGTTAAGGTGGGAGAGAATCCCGACGCGATTCTTTACGATCCGGCGACCAAGCGCGTGTTCACGTTCAACGGGCGCAGCCAGGATTCGACGGCCATCGATGCGACGAATGGAACTGTGCTGGGAACGATTAAACTGGACGGCAAGCCAGAATTCGCGGCCAGCGATGCGAAGGGGACGATCTTCGTCAACATTGAAGACAAGAGCGAATTGACGGCCATCGATCCGAGCAAGCTGGAAGTGAAGGCGAAGTGGCCGCTCGCGCCGTGCACGGAGCCGAGTGGATTATCGATTGATCGCGAGCATCGGCGGTTGTTCGTGGGCTGCGAGAACAAAATGATGGCCGTGGTTGACGCTGATAGCGGAAAGGTCCTGGCCACCCCGGCCATTGGAGAAGGAGTGGACGCAACCAGGTTCGATCCGAAGACCGAGTTGGCATTTGCCTCGTGCGGCCGAGATGGTGTGATTACGGTCGTAAAGGAGGAATCGAAAGATAAATTCAGCGTGGCCGAAAATGTGACGACGCAGAAGGGCGCGCGCACGCTGGCGCTCGACGAGAAGACCCACAACATTTTCGTGGTGACGGCCCAGTTTGGACCGAGGCCGGCGCCGACGGCGGACAACCCGCGTCCGAGACCGCCGATTCTGCCGGACAGCTTCGTGGTGCTGGTGGTGGGCAAGTAACTGGCATCGCTAGTTGGTAAAGCATTTCTTGTTTTGCACGTTTAGGGGCGCGGCCATAAGCCGCGCCGTTTCTAAAGCTGCGCTTTTTCTACAACTCTCCTTTCAGCGGTAAGAAGGCGCTTCCCAAAGAAGCGAATTCCAGCTAGGATATTGCAACTCCGGGCACCGTACGACCGTTCGGTTGGATTGTAAAGGCCGAGTTCGCGTGTACGCGTGAAACGGTTCGAGCCCCGCTGAATCCAATACTCAGAGCTCTGATGGCTGGAACAATGCAGCGTTGAGCCATTTGAGTGATGATGGCCAAATGAGATGACAATTCCCGACGAAAAGTTTTTTCATGCGCAGGTGACCAAGCGCGTCGATTTTTCTCCCGATTTGTGGATGTTCCGCGTTCGCAGCGGAGGAGAATTCAATTTTGTGCCGGGTCAATACGCCACCTTGGGCGTGGAGAAGGACGGGAAACGCGTGGAGCGGCCCTATTCGATCGCGTCGTCGCCGGCGGAAGATGAAGTTGAATTCTTTTTCGAACTCGTGCCCGAGGGCGCCCTCACGCCGCTGTTGCACAAGTTGCAGCCCGGTGACCAGTTGCTCATGCGGAAGATTCCGAAAGGAAAATTCTCGCTCGATACGCAGAGCGGGCGGACGAATCACCTGCTCATTTCCACCGTGACTGGAGTCGCGCCATTTGTGAGTTATGTGCGCACGCTTTCTAAAGAGTGGAGAGAGGGGCGCTTCGATGGCACGCACAAACTTTATCTGCTCAATGGGGCGAGCCGGCCGTGGGAATTTGGGTATCTCGACGAACTCAACCATTTCGATAAAGAGTTACCCTGGTTTAAATATGTGCCAACGGTAAGCCGTCCGTGGGATCACGAAGATTGGCCGGGGGAGATCGGGCGCGCCGATGACATTCTGCGCAAGTATGCGGATCATTGGGAACTGGATGCGAGCAATACGGTGGCCTATTTATGCGGGCATCCGGAGATGATCGAGCACAGTAAAGCGATCTTGAAGCGGCGCGGGTTTACGGATCGGGGAGCGGTGAAGGAAGAAGTGTACTGGATTCCGCCGCACAAGTAGGCGGAGGTGTGACGAACTCACTGTAAGGTCCGTTATCGCCGTCGATCCCATAGAGCGATTCGGAAACGCTGTACTGTAGCAGGACCAGAAAAAAAGCCAACACAGCGCAGAGAACAGCAGCCACATACCATTTGCTGAAGGATCGGCCTTCGGTACGAAGAACAAGCAAGTTTGCCAATGCTGGGGGACCGGCGAAGAAAAATATCAGATGAGCAACGTAGAAACTGGGTCCGAGAAGAGCCCGGCTGCGCACAGCCCCCAAAGTTACCAGCAGCACAAGCTCAACAGCTAGCAAATCGAGGATTAGGTAGGACACGAGGCGGAGCCAGCGGGCGGATCTCTCCGACTTCGATACAACTCGGCCCAGGAACAAACAGTAGAGTGTGCTCGCCACAAGTGCCACCGGGAATGAAAGAACGATTCCTACAAGCTCCATGGCATAGTCGTCCGTCTTGCCTAAAACAAGTTAAGAAGTCAGCTCTCCGCGGGGGCGAAGAAAACCAGTACCGCCAGTTCTTCTGTGATGTCGTAGAAGCGGTGTTCCACTTGCGCAGCCACGAAGAGAACGCTGCCCGCGCGGAAATTTCCTGGTCTTCGTGACCTGCTTTGAAACGCGCTTTTCCGCGGAGCACGTAATACATTTCATCTTCATGGTGCGGACGCTGCGGGTCGGTGGATCCTGCGGGCAGAACGTAGAGTCCGGCGCTCATGGCGGGAACGCGGAGGAATTCGCGGTACAACTTGCCGCTCTGGGCGTGGTGTGCCTCGAGTTCGTGCACGTTGAAAAAAGCGTTTGATCGAGTCACAGATCGTCCCCTGATAAGTTCCGATTAGATGTCAGCTCTCCTCAACTCCAGGAGTCTTGGGATTCCGTGTCATCGCCCTTATCGTTAGTAGCAATTACTTCGACGGCATTATTTCCTGGATACTGGCCTCGCTGAGGAAGTAGCTGCTGCCAGTTGTTGATGGGCGGATCAAAGCTCTTTTCATATTCCGTGAAGCCATTGAGGACGATCTGAACACGAGCGATCTTTTCGCCCTGATCCGCCTTGGCTGAAGCAGAAATGTCCCAGCCTTCCGCAGGATTCTTGACATGCGTGCTAGTAACAGTCATCCGCATCCTCCTAGCTTCGGCTACGCCATGATTCCTCCGAAAATGAGTTCGGTAAATTGCGGAACGAGGTTGTTGGCCTGCAGGTCGCCCTCAGGTTTGTACCACTGGTAAATCCAATTGATCATGCCGAGCAGGGCGAAGGCGGCGGCGCGCGGGCTGACGGCGCATTTCGCGTGACGGCTGCGTTGAGCGCTGGCCTGCACGTCGGTGATCAGGCCTTCGACGAAATGGATGTATTCCTTCTTGCGAGTGTTGATGCGCTTGCGCAGCGTGGGCGGGAGCGGATGATTCTCGTGCAGCATGACGGTAATTTCGCGGTCGCGGGGGCTGAGAACAACTTCAATATGCAGGCGGATCAGCGCGCGCAGGCGCTCTTCGGGGTCCGCGATGCGGCGCACCGGGGCGATCACCAGTTCCTGCGTGATCTCCATTGCATGGTTCATAATCTCGAACAGAATTTCGTCTTTACTCTGGAAGTGATGGTAGAGGCCTCCCTTGCTGAGTTTGAGGGCGGCGGCGACGTCGTTCATGGAAGTCGCGTCGTAGCCGCGCTGCTGAAACAGGCGGGCGGCGGTGCGCAAGATTTCCTGCCGGGAATCAACCGGAGCTTCGCGTGGCATCGCGTGTCATGGTAAACAGTTGGGCGGCGGAATGCCAACGGGAGGAATGCCGGCTCTCGGGTTGTCACTGCTTGGAGATTTGCTTAGCGAACCCCAGCGGCTAAAGCCGACCTACATTGCTAGCGGATACGGCACGACTGAAGTCGTGCCCTTCCACGGTTTGTCTGCGCAATAGTTCCCATTCATGTTCCCGGAAATTCTTGACTTGACTCTGAAAAGGGGCTTCGGTAGCATACTTATACCGACCGACCGGTCGGTTTTTCGTTGGGAGAGGAGCACGGCGTGGTCAAAATTTTTTATGAACGGGATGCCAAGCCCGAGGCGTTGAAGGGCAAGACGATCGCCATTCTGGGTTACGGCAGCCAGGGGCACGCGCAGGCGCAGAATCTGCGCGACAGCGGATTCAAAGTCATCGTCGGCCTAGATCCGAACCGGCCGAGCGCGCAACAGGCGCGGGCGGACGGAATGGTGGTGGTTGCGCCCGATGAGGCAGCCAAGCGCGCCGATTGGATCCACGTACTCACTCCTGACGAGACCCAGGCTCAAGTCTACGATCAGTTCATTAAGCCGTATCTGCATCCGGGAAAAGTTCTCGGTGTGTCACATGGTTTCAGCATTCATTTCAGGACGATCGTCCCGCCGACCGACGTGGACGTGGTGATGATCGCGCCAAAAAGTCCGGGACACCTGGTGCGGCGGGTGTACAGCGAAGGGCGGGGAGTGCCGTCGCTGATCGCGATTCACCAGGATGCGAGCGGCCATGCGCACGAACTGGCTCTGGCTTACGCGCACGGCATTGGCTCGACGCGCGCCGGAGTTCTGCAGACAACTTTCAAGGAAGAGACCGAGAGCGATTTGTTTGGCGAGCAGGCCGTGCTGTGTGGCGGGCTGACGTCGCTGATCAAGAAGGGATTCGAGACGCTGGTCGAAGCGGGTTACGCGCCAGAGATTGCGTATTTCGAGTGCCTGCACGAGACCAAGCTGATCGTCGACCTGATTTACGAAGGCGGGCTGAGCCGGATGCGCCACTCCATTTCGAATACGGCCGAATACGGCGACCTGACGCGGGGCGAGCAGGTAGTGGGCGATGCTACTCGGGCGGCGATGAAGAAGACGCTGGCCGACATTCAGAGCGGGGAGTTCGCGCGGGAATGGATTGCGGAGAACAACAGCGGCTGCAAGAAGTTCAACGCGCTGCGCGAAAAAGAGAAGCAGCATCCCATTGAGATCGTGGGCGCGCAACTGCGAGGCATGATGAGTTGGCTACCCAAGGAAGGCAAGAAGCCGGCCGAGGCGGCCGCGCCCAAACAGGTGGTGAATGCGTAAGCAGGACCGCAGCGAATGCCTGTTGGGGATTAAGCACTGTGTATGGGAAAGGGATCCTTCGACTGCGGCTGATCTTCGCGCCAGGCGCGAAGATCAATCCTCGCTCAGGATGACAAGGTTTTGGTGTGATGCAAATTGATGACAAGGTTTTGGTGTAATGCAAATTAAGGGAGCAGACACCGTTCTGCAGTGCCTGCGCGCAGAGGGGGTGGAGTTGGTGTTTGGCTACCCCGGCGGCGCGATCATGCCGCTCTACGACGCGCTCGAGGGCAGCGGGGTGCGGCACATTTTGACGCGGCACGAGCAAGGCGCGGTGTTTGCGGCGGAAGGCTACGCGCGGGTGACAGGAGAAGTTGGAGTCGCGATGGCGACCAGCGGACCCGGCGCCACGAATCTGGTCACGGGCATTGCCGACGCGAAGATGGATTCGGTCCCCCTGGTTTGTATAACGGGCCAGGTGCGCAGTGCACTGATCGGCACGGATGCGTTTCAGGAGACGGATGTTTTCGGCGTGACGCTCTCGCTGACGAAGTGGAGCCGGCTGGTGCGCACGATTGATGAGATTCCTGAAGCGATTGCGGAGGGATTCTACTGGGCGCGCAGCGGGCGACCGGGGCCGGTGGTGATCGATATTCCTACCGATTTGCTGAAGGCGAAGAAGGAATTTTCCGGGCCAGTGAAATTTACGCCGCATGCGCGTCCTGCCGATGCGAAAGCGGAGGGCGGATTCACGGACACGATTGTCGCGATGCTGCGGCAGTCTTCGAAGCCGGTTGCGTTGGTGGGCGCGGGTGCGAAATTGTCGGGAGCGATTCCGGAGTTGCGGCGGTTGCTCGACGAGTTGAACATTCCGACATTTGCGACGGTGCACGGACTGGGCGCAGTTCCCCCGGACGCGCCGTATTACCTGGGGATGGTTGGCATGCACGGAACGCGCGCCGCGAACATGGCGCTGCATGAGACCGACCTGCTGCTGGTATTTGGAGCGCGGCTCGATGACCGGGTGACGGGCGAACCGACGCGGTTTGCGCCGCACGCAAAGATTGTTCACTTTGAAATCGATCCGGCGCAACTGGATCGGGTGCGTCCTTGCGACTTGCCCGTGATTGGAAATTTGGCGGATACGATTCCGGCATTTCAGGCAGAATTGCGGCGGCATTCTCTTCCAGACTTCGGTGCATGGCGCGCGGTCGCTTGCGGCGTGGAACGAGCGGAACTTGATCCCCGAGGGCTGGCGCAACCAACAATTCGTTTTCTCGACGAACTGTTCAGCCGGTTGCCGCAGGACAGCGTGGTTCTTGCCGACGTGGGTCAGCATCAGATGTGGGCGGCGCAGCGTTACCGGTCGGCGTCGCCGCGCGGATTCATCACGTCGGGCGGACTAGGGGCCATGGGATTCGCGCTTCCGGCGGCGGTGGGCGTGCAACTAGCCAAGCCTGGTAGGTGCGTGCTGTGCGTTTCCGGCGACGGCGGATTTCAGATGAACATCCAGGAACTGGCGACGGTGCATCGCCTCGGCCTGCCAGTGAAAATGGTCATCATCGATAACAAATATCTGGGCATGGTTCGGCAGTGGCAACAGCTGTTTTACCAGCGCAATTATGCCGAAACGGATTTGAGTGACAATCCGGATTTCGTGGAGATTGGGAAGGCTTACAAGATTCACAGCTTCCGATTGAATGAAGATGCGATGCGGGAATTTCCCGTATCCAGTGAGACCGGCGATCAGATCGATCGGTTCCTGCGTTCGGCGGAACCGGAATTGCTGGTGTTCGATTGCGCGCCCGAGGCAAATGTTTTTCCGATGGTTCCGGCGGGAGCGGCGCTGTCCGAGATGTTGCTGGAAGAGGAGCCGGAGACGACGCGGTAGGTAAAAATCCCCACTTCTCGCGCACACAACGCGCGAGAAATGGGGCACCCAGCGAAACTAACACGGGAGATCAGGTGATGCAGACTTTTCACATTCGCTATCGCAACACGCAAGGAACATTGATGCGCATCCTGAATGCAGCGTCGCGGCGGGCACTCGATCTGCCAGTTGTGCAGGCCGGACCGGCAGAGCACGATCATCAGGTTACGCTGGCGCTCGATGTGAATCAGAAGCAAGTTGGCCAGCTATACCGCGAGTGGTACGGAATCGCCGACGTCATCAAGGTCGGTTCTGGCGCTTCGCACACGGCGGCGTGGGCTTCGCCGCATCCTCCAGCGGGTGTGGTGATCGAAGAATCGCGGGCGGCAGCGCGCGCATAAGTTCGAGCCGGCGTGGAAAGCAGGAAGAATTTTGAGCAGCGTCAGTGCTGGGAGCCTGTTGCGACGGCAGGCTCCCATTTTTCGTTTCGAAGGACGCTCGTGGAGCGCGTCGTTTCACATCTGATTGCTGGTCTTGTAATCTCTGACTATGGATCTCAAGCACATTAGCCGTGGAATTACTGAAGGGCGCGACCGCGCGGGTGCGCGCTCCATGTTCAAGGCGATCGGATTTACCGATGCCGACCTGGGCCGACCGTTGATTGGCGTGGCCAACACGTGGATCGAAACCATGCCGTGCAACTTTCATCTGCGGCGTTTATCGGCGAAGGTGAAAGAAGGAATTCGAGCGGCCGGCGGCACGCCGATGGAGTTCAATACCATCGCGATTTCCGACGGCGAAACCATGGGCACAGAGGGAATGCGGGCGTCGCTGGTGAGCCGTGAGTTGATTGCGGATTCGATCGAATTGGTGTGCCGCGGGCAGATGTTTGACGCAGTGGTGTGCGTGGTGGGCTGCGACAAGACGATTCCTGCGGCGGCGATGGCGCTGGCGCGGATGAATCTCCCCGGGATGGTGCTATACGGCGGAACGATTGCGCCGGGGAGTTATCGCGGGAAAGATGTCACCATTCAGGATGTGTACGAAGCGATCGGAGCGAACGTCGCGGGCAAGATGAGCGACAAGGATTTGAGGGAACTGGAAGACGCGGCGTGTCCGGGCGCGGGCGCGTGCGGCGGGCAGTACACGGCGAACACGATGTCGACGGTGATGGAGATGATCGGGTTGTCGCCGATGGGGTTTAACAGCGTGCCGGCGATGGATCCGCAGAAAGATGAAGTCTCGTTCGCTTGCGGCAAAGTGGTGATGAATGTTTTGCAAAATGGAATTATGCCGCGCGACATTGTGACGCGTGAGGCTTTCGAGAATGCGATTGCATCGGTAGCGGCGAGCGGCGGCTCGACCAACGCGGTTCTGCACCTGCTTGCCATCGCGCGCGAGGCGGGCGTGGAGCTGGAGATTGACGACTTTCAAACGGTGAGCGCGCGTACGCCGCTGCTTGCCGATTTGAAACCTTCGGGACGATTCGTGGCTTCCGACATGCATCGCGCGGGCGGCATTCGATTGCTGGCAAAGCGACTGATGAATGGGAAGTATCTGCATGCATCGGCGAAAACCGTTACTGGAAAGACGATTGGCGAGGAGGCCACGAACGCGGTCGAAACGCCCGGGCAGGAAGTGATTGTCCCGCTGGACAAGCCGTTGAAGGCGACTGGCGGGCTGGTGATCCTCAAGGGAAATCTTGCGCCGGAAGGGTGCGTGGCGAAGATCAGCGGGCACGAACGGCTGGAGCAACGTGGGCCGGCGCGCGTATTTGAATCCGAGGAAGATGCGATGGCTGCGGTGACCGCCAAGAAAATTAAAGCGGGCGACGTGGTGGTGATTCGCAATGAGGGGCCGAAGGGTGGTCCGGGGATGCGCGAGATGCTCGGCGTAACCGCGGCGATTGTAGGCGAGGGACTGGGCGGATCGGTGGCTCTGTTGACTGATGGACGCTTCAGCGGCGCGACGCGCGGACTGATGGCGGGGCACGTTTCTCCAGAGGCCGCGCTGGGAGGACCGATTGCCGGCGTGCGCGATGGAGACATGATTCACTTCGATGTGAACAAGCGCGTGCTTGAGGTTGAGATTGGGGATGACGTGCTGCGGCAGCGAATGGCGCAGTGGAAGGCGTCGGCAGCGCGGTATCCGACAGGGGTGTTCGCGAAGTACGCGGCGCTGGTGTGGTCGGCGTCGCAGGGCGCGATCACGCGGCCGCGCTAGAACCAGTCGCTGCGGTAAGCGACCCACCAGGAGATGAAAAGGATGGGGATGGTGGCCGCGAAGGCCCACCAAAAGGAGAGCACGAAATCGGCTAATAGGCCGAGCAGCAGGAAGACCATCCAGAATATTTTCTTCTGCATTGGGGTGATTGTAAGGGTTTTGGCGAGTGCACGCGGAGTGGGGCAGGCTGTCGAGCTTCGCTCGACGGACGGCCGAGGTTGGGTCCGCCGACAGCCGAGGCGACTGTGGCTACGGAAGGCCATCATCTTGCTCGCGTTTGGCCGGTGTGAAAAACTGATCATTACTCCTTTTTTTTAGGCAACTATGGCGGCGAGACGAACATTATTCGAGAAAATTTGGGATGCACACCTGGTGGCACAGCCGGCGGGGCGATCGACGATTCTCTACATCGATTTGCACCTGGTGCATGAGGTGACTTCACCGCAGGCTTTCGACGGGCTGCGGGCGGCGGGGCGGAAAGTTCGTCAGCCTGCCCGGACTGTGGCGACCGTCGATCACAACATTCCTACCGAACCGCGCGGAACTCCGATCACAGATTTGATCGCGGCGAAGCAGATTGCCGCGTTGCAGTCGAACTGCAAGGAATTCGGCATCCGGCTGTTTGACATGGATTCGCCAGAGCAGGGGATTGTGCATGTGATTGGTCCGGAACTCGGGCTGACGCAGCCGGGGATGACCATTGTGTGTGGCGACAGCCATACGAGCACGCACGGGGCCTTTGGGGCGCTGGCGTTTGGGATTGGCACGTCGGAGGTGGAGCACGTGCTGGCGACGCAGTGCCTGGCGCAGCACAGGCCGAAGACGATGAAGATTGATGTCCGCGGCCGGTTAGCGGACGGCGTGACCGCGAAGGATTTGGCCCTGGGAATCATCGGGCAGATCGGGACGGATGGGGCAACCGGGCACGTGATTGAATACGCGGGGCCGGCGGTGCGGGCGCTCTCCATGGAAGGACGCATGACGCTTTGCAATATGAGCATTGAAGCGGGGGCGCGGGCTGGGATGGTAGCGCCGGATGAGGCGACCATCGCGTATGTGAAAGGAAAGCGATTCGCTCCGCGGGATGCGGAGTGGGAGAAGGCGGTCGCATGCTGGCGGAGCCTGCCGTCGGATGAAGGCGCAAAGTTCGATGAGGTGGTGGAGATTGATGGGGCGCAGCTTTGTCCGTTTGTCACGTGGGGAACGAATCCTGGGATGGTGGCTCCGGTGACGGGGCGCGTGCCCGATGTCAGAGGACTGGAGGAATCGGACCGTCGTGCGGCGGAGCTTGCTCTTCAGTACATGGGATTGGAACCGGGGCGGCGCATTGAAGATATCGAAATTGATCGCGTGTTCATCGGTTCGTGCACGAATTCGAGGCTGGAAGATTTGCGGGCAGCGGCGCGGGTGGCGCACGGGCACCACGTGAACTCAAAGGTGCGAGCGATGGTGGTGCCGGGATCGCAGACGGTGAAGCGAGATGCAGAACAGGAAGGGTTACACCGGATTTTTCAGGATGCGGGATTTGAATGGCGCGAGTCGGGATGCTCGATGTGCCTCGGGATGAATCCGGATATTTTGCAGCCGGGAGAGCGGTGTGCGTCGACCAGCAACCGTAATTTTGAAGGGCGGCAGGGGCGCGGAGGACGGACGCATCTGGTCAGTCCGATGATGGCAGCGGCGGCGGCGATTGCGGGACATTTTACGGATATTCGGAATTGGAAGTATGAGTAAGGCAGGGGTCAGGGGTCAGGGGTCAGTGATCAAGGGGCAGTGGTCAGTGGTCAGGGGTCAGTGATCAGGGGGCAGGGATCAGGGATCAGGGATCAGGGGAGCCGCGATGCTGTCGGCGACGAATAACTGGAAGTGATCTGGAGTAACAAAAATAAATGAAACCATTCACGGTGCATCGGGGACGGGTGGCGCCGTTGGACCGCGTCAACGTCGATACCGACCAGATTATTCCCAAGCAATTCTTGAAGCGGATCGAGAAAACCGGCTTTGGACAATTTCTTTTCTATGACTGGCGGTTTGGCGCGGACGGGAAGAAGAATCCTGACTTCGTGCTGCACGAATCGCGGTACGAAGGTGCGAGCATTCTGGTTGCGGGAAAAAATTTCGGATGCGGATCGTCGCGGGAGCATGCGGTGTGGGCGCTCGCGGACTTCGGATTTCGGGCGGTGATTTCCTCTTCGTTCGCAGACATTTTCGCAAACAATAGCACCAAGAATGGATTTCTAGCCGTGCCTCTGAGTGAGGAAGAAGTTGCGCAGTTGATGCAGCGGGCGCAAGACATCGACAACTACCAGCTTACTGTCGATCTCGAAAAGTGTGAGGTGCGCGACGATCACGGATTCCGCGCGAAATTTCCCATCGATGAATTTGTGCGACATTGCCTATTGAACGGGCTCGACGACATAGGACTTACGCTGCAGCATGAGGCGGAGATCAAAGCTTATGAGGCGCGACATCCAGGGCCCAGCGCACTGAAGGCATCCTGAGCGCAAAGCTTTTGACCGCAGAGTTCGCCGAGAAGGGGCGCAGAGAACGCGGAGACCACGGAGATCGCCGACACAGAACGCGGAGAAATCGCTGGCCGCTTTCGCATCTTATATTGGTCAAGAATTCTGGGTCAGAAAAGGTCAACGGGAGTAAAGATTTGTAAAACCTTCGCCCCCGGTCTTGACCTCTTATAGGGCCGCAGTTGATGCTGGATAGGGTACGGTTAGCATAGCTGCTGCGTTTTGGTTCCTACCTGTTCCCTCGTGCGGGGAGGCCCCCGGCAAAATTTCCTGCCTCCCTGGGTAGAGTTACCGCAACCGAGCCTACAATGCTTACGTCTAATACTCGTGCTTCCTGCCGAGCCTGTGCCGAAACAGACGGCGACGGACTAATCTAAATATGATTGATCTTTCTAATCGAACATGGCGCGTGAAAGTTTCCCCTGCACCCGCCATAGTGGTTTTCGTTCTTGCGGCAGTGTGCGCATGTTTCCTTGGCTGTAGCAGTAGTGCCGACTCCAAACAGCAGAAAGCGCAAGCTGCGGGGCCACGTTCCGTCTCGGTTGCCATAGCGAAGGTGCAGCGGCAGGACGTACCCGTTTACCTGACGGGTCTGGGTTCGGTCACGGCATTCAATACTGACAACGTCAAGAGCCGAGTTGACGGTCAAATCATGAAGGTCAACTTTCGGGAGGGTCAGAATGTCAAGAAGGGGGATTTGCTGATCGAGATCGATGCTCGTCCCTTCCAGGCGCAGCTCGATCAGATGCAGGCACAGTTGTTTCGCGACCAGGCGCAACTGCGCGACGCACAACTGAACTTGCAGCGGTATACGGCACTGATTCCGTCAGGCAGCATTGCCCAGCAGCAAGTCGACACGCAGAAAGCGCTGGTGGATCAGCTCGACGGCACAGTCCGGACCGATCAAGCACAAATCGAAACTGCGAAGCTGCAAATCGTTTATTGCCACATTACGGCGCCGTTCGACGGGCGTGTCGGATTACGGCAAGTGGATCCGGGGAACATTGTTCATGCCTCAGACACGACCCCGATGCTGATTTTGACCCAACTGCAGCCAATTGCGGTGATTTTCACGCTCACGGAGGATGTGCTGCCGACCGTGTCGCAGCACATGAAAAAAGGAACGCTGGAGGTGGACGCGTTCAGCCGCGACGACCAGACCAAACTGGCGACGGGCAAGTTGCTGACTATCGACAACCAGATTGATCCGACGACCGGGACGGCAAAGCTCAAGGCGGTTTTCGCCAACAACGACAATGCTCTCTGGCCCAACCAATTTGTCAACGCGAAGCTCCTTTTGGAGACGCGGAAGGACAGCACAGTCGTGCCCACGGCAGCGATTCTACGAGGGCCGCAGGGAACGTTCGTCTATGCGGTGAATTCTGACAACACAGTGCAGGACAAAGCCGTAACGGTGTCGCTGACGCAGGGCGATACAACAGTGATCACCGCAGGATTAACTCCCGGCGACACGGTCGTTACCGACGGCCAGGACAAACTGCAGAGAGGCAGCCACATTGAGCCGCGCAGCACGGGCCAAAGCGGCCGGCGCGGTTTGTCGCCGGACAGCGGCGCGGCGGAGTCAGGTTCAGGTAGCGCGGGTTCATGAGTCCTTCAAGATTATTCATTATCCGGCCGGTTGCGACCACGCTGCTGATGGTCGGGGTGCTTCTTGTGGGCTGGGTTGCATTCATGCAATTGCCAGTCTCCGCGTTGCCCGAGGTCGACTATCCGACGATTCAGGTGGTGACGTTCTATCCCGGAGCCGGCCCCGACGTGATGGCCTCTTCGGTCACGTCTCCGCTGGAGCGGCAATTTGGCCAGGTTCCAGGCCTGAGCCAGATGACGTCGACGAGTTCATTTGGCAGTTCAGTGATCACGCTGCAGTTCGGCCTCGATCAGAATATTGACGTCGAAGAGCAGCAGGTACAGGCTGCGATCAATTCCGGCTCGACGTATCTGCCGACGGATTTGCCCAATCCGCCGATCTACAACAAAGTTAATCCCGCCGACGCGCCGATTCTTACTTTGGCATTGACTTCCGACTCCCTCCCTTTGTCGAAGGTGGAAGACATGGCGGACACCTCCTTGGCGCAGAAGATTTCGCAGTTGCCGGGAGTGGGGCTGGTTTCGATCAGCGGCGGCCAGAAGCCGGCGGTGAGGATTCAAGCCAATCCCACCGAACTGGCTTCGTACGGACTCAGCCTGGAAGATTTGCGGGCGGCATTGGCACAGGCGAACGTGGATCAAGCTAAGGGAGTAATCGATGGCGCGCGTCAGTCTTATACGATTGGCGCCAACGATCAGCTTTTTTCCAGCGAACAGTACAAACCCATCGTGGTGGCGTATCACAATGGGTCGCCGGTTCGGCTCAGCGACGTGGCCAATGTCATTGATGGAACGGAAAATGACCAGCTCGCGGCATGGATGAATTTGACCCCGGCGGTCATCGTCAACATTCAGCGGCAACCAGGAGCCAACATCATCAGTGTGGTGGATCGGATTCACAAGCTCCTTCCACAGTTGCAAGCGTCGCTGCCCACGGCGGTGAAGGTACAGATTCTTACCGACCGCACCACGACAATCCGGGCGTCGGTCAAGGATGTGGAATTTGAATTGATGTTGGCCATTGCATTGGTCGTGCTGGTGGTGTTCTTGTTCTTGCGGAACCTCGCCGCGACCATGATTCCCAGCGTAGCTGTTCCGCTCTCGCTGATCGGAACGTTTGGCGTGATGTATCTGCTGGGCTACAGCTTGAACAACTTGACGCTGATGGCGCTGACCATTTCCACCGGCTTTGTGGTGGATGACGCCATCGTGATGATCGAGAATATCGACCGCTTTCTGGAAGCGGGAGAGTCCCCGCTGGACGCAGCCTTGAAGGGCGCGGGACAGATCGGATTCACGATTGTCTCGTTGACGGTATCGCTGATCGCAGTTCTCATTCCTCTGTTATTCATGGGCGACATAGTCGGCCGGCTATTCCGCGAATTTGCGGTGACGCTGGCGGTCACGATCCTGGTTTCGGCGGGAGTCTCACTATCACTCACGCCGATGATGAGCGCCAAATTGCTGAAGCACCGCAAGGAAGGCGAGAAGGGCCGCTTTTACGAGATCACGGAAGATTATTACAACCGGATCATCGCCTTTTACGGACGCACGGTAAAGATTGTATTGCGCCACCAGCCGCTTACATTGCTGGTGACATTTGGGACGCTGGTACTCACACTGTTCCTGTACGTGGTGGTGCCAAAGGGATTTTTCCCTGTGCAGGATACGGGAGTAATTCTGGGCGTGTCGGAAGCGCCGGATTCCATTTCGTTCGATGCCATGGCGCAGCGGCAGCAGGCACTGGCGAAAGTTATTTTGCAGGATAAGGCGGTGGATAGCCTGTCATCGTTTATAGGAGTCGATGGGACCAATACGACGCCGAACGAAGGCCGCATCCAGATCAACCTGAAACCGCGAGAGGAGCGTGCGGACGATGCTTCCGCGATTATCCGGCGTCTGCAGCCGGAGCTGGCCAAAGTCGACGGAATCACGCTCTACATGCAGCCGGTGCAGGACCTTACGGTGGAAGATCGCGTGAGCCGCACCCAATTCCAGTATTCGATTGAAGATGCGGACGCGAATGAACTCGCCCAGTGGACGCCGAAGCTGGTTGCGAAGCTGCAGACGTTGCCTGCGTTACGCGACGTGGCCACCGATCAGCTCAACAACGGGCTCAAGACCAATGTCATGATCGACCGGGACACGGCTTCGCGATTGGGAATTTTCCCGCAGGCCATCGACAACACTCTTTACGATGCTTTCGGACAGCGGCAAGTTTCGACCATCTTTACCCAGCTGAACCAATATCACGTCATCCTGGAAGTGCTGCCGAGCTTCGCGCAGAGTCCTGCGGACCTGCAGAATATTTATATTCGGCCCAGCACGGTAACGCCGAATACGGGGGCGCCCACGGCCAACGGAGCCGGGGTGGCCACCAGCGGAGCGCCGGTTCCAATTTTGACCTTCACGCGGATGAAAGCGAGCACAGCTTCGCTGGCGATCAACCATCAGGGACAGTTTCCGGTGGTGACGCTGTCGTTCAACCTTGCGCCGGGCGCGTCATTAGGAGACGCGACCAAGCAAATTCAGCAGGCGGAAAAGGAGATTCAGCTGCCGCCCAGCATCCACGCTGCGTTTCAGGGAACGGCAGCGGCCTTTCAGAACTCATTGGCCTCGGAGCCTTATTTAATTTTGGCGGCCGTGATCACGGTCTACATCGTGCTGGGCGTTCTGTATGAAAGCTACATTCATCCGATCACGATTCTTTCGACCCTGCCCTCGGCGGGGGTGGGTGCAATTCTGGCTCTGATGATCACCGGTAATGATTTGACTGTGGTAGCGCTGATCGGCATCATCCTGTTGATCGGTATCGTGAAGAAGAACGCCATCATGATGATTGACTTCGCGCTGGAGGCGGAGCGCGAAGAACACAAGCCACCGGAAGAAGCGATTTATCAGGCGTGCCTGCTGCGTTTTCGCCCAATCATGATGACTACGATGGCGGCGCTGCTCGGCGGATTGCCGCTGGCGCTGGGTTCGGGAACAGGTGCGGAGTTGCGGCGGCCGCTGGGCATCACGATTGTCGGCGGGTTGCTGCTCAGTCAGTTGCTTACGCTGTACACGACGCCAGTGGTTTATCTGTGGTTTGATCGGCTGGCGCAAAGGTTTTCGCGTTATCGAATCGGCAACGAGATTCCGCCGGAACCCATGTCGGCGGATTAGACGATGAGTATTTCGACTCCATTCATACGGCGCCCGATTGGCACGTCGCTGATGGCAGCGGCGCTCCTGCTTTCGGGAATCCTTGCCTTCAATTTTCTTCCCGTGGCTTCGCTGCCAAAGATGGACTTTCCCGTCATCAGCGTAGGCGCATCCTTGCCGGGAGCCGATCCGCAAACTATGGCGTCGGCGGTGGCCACCCCATTGGAGCGCCAATTCGGACGCATTGCGTCTATCAACCAGATGACTTCCTCGAGCCAGCTCGGAAGTACTGGAATCTCGCTGCAATTCGACCTCAACCGGAACATCGATGCGGCAGCGCGCGACGTACAAGCGTCGATCAATGCGGCGCGAAGCCAGCTTCCCGCCAACCTGCCAAGCAATCCGAGTTATCGAAAGGTGAATCCCTCGGATGCTCCGATTCTGTTGCTGGGATTAACGTCGGATACGGAGACGGTGCCTCATATGTATGACGCCGCCGATTCAATCCTGGCGCAAAAGCTGGCGCAGGTGCAGGGAGTTGGCCAGGTCTTCGTGTGGGGCTCATCGCAGCCAGCGGTGCGCGCGGAACTCAATCCCACTCTGCTGAATAAGCTTGGAGTCGGTTTGGATACGGTGCGGAATGCGCTCAATGCTGCGAACGCCAACCGCCCCAAAGGAGCAGTCGCGGATCGATCGAGAATGTATATGCTCGACGACACCGACCAGCTCTTCACGGCTGACCAGTATCGTCCTCTGATCGTGGCCTACAATAATGGCGCCCCAGTTCGGCTTGGGGATGTCGGTGAAGTGACGGATTCGCTGACCGATAAACGCAACCTGGGATTAATCAACGGTCAGCGCGGCGTCATGCTGGCAATCTTCCGGCAAGCCGGGGCGAATATCATCGACACCGTGGACCGGGTGCAGGCTGTCATTCCTTTCCTTCAATCCTCAATTTCGCCGGCCATGAAGCTTTCCGTAGTCATGGACCGGACCATTTCGGTGAGAGCCTCCGTCAAGGATATCGAGAGAACGCTGCTGATTTCGATAGCGCTAGTGATCATGGTCGTTTTCGTTTTTTTGCGCACGGTGCGTGCGACGATCATCCCCAGTATCGCAGTCCCGCTTTCCCTGGTGGGAACGTTTGGGGTGATGTACGTGCTGGGATACAGCCTGGATAACTTATCCCTGATGGCGCTTGCCATTTCGACGGGGTTCGTGGTCGATGACGCCATCGTTGTGCTGGAGAACATCACACGATATATCGAACATGGAATGGGAGTAGTACAGGCGACGTTCAAGGGAGCGGCGGAGATTGGATTTACCGTGCTATCGATGAGCACGTCGCTGGTAGCGGTATTCATTCCTTTGCTGATGATGGGCGGAATTGTGGGCAGGCTGTTCCGCGAATTTGCCGTCACGCTCAGTATAGCGATCGGAGTATCGCTGATCGTTTCTTTGACGACGACTCCGACAATGTGCGCAAAGTTCCTGAGGCCGCCGAAGAAGGATGAGAAGCACAATATCTTCTACCGAATCAGCGAATGGTCATTCGACCGAATGCTGGCAACTTATACCCATGCCCTGAAGTGGGTGCTGCGCTATCAGTTTGTGACACTCCTGGTCACAATTGGTGTCGCGCTGCTCAGCGGGTGGCTCTACTACAAGGTGCCGAAGGGGTTCTTCCCCCAGCAGGATACGGGGCGCATCCAGGGAACGGTGATCGGGGCGGAGGACATTTCGTTCCAATCTATGGCCGACAAGATGCGCAACTACGTAAAAATCGTGATGGCAGACCCCGCTGTGGACACGATGGCCGGTTTTACCGGAGGAAATACGGCCCTGAATCAGGGGCGCTTTTTTGTGATGCTGAAGCCGCTGGAGCAGCGCGGAGGTTGCAGGAAGCAGCATTTCTGGCAATCATGCCATTACGCGTCCGCGGATGACGTGATCAATCGATTACGAGGGAAGCTGGCGGTGGTGCCGGGTGCGACACTGATTTTGCAATCGTCTCAGGAACTTACGATTGGGGGTCGATATGGCAACGCCCAGTATCAGTACACGTTGCAAAGCCCGGATATCGATGAATTGAACTCATGGGCGCCACGGCTGTTGCAAAAGATGAGGCAACTGCCGCAGTTGCGAGACCAGAACTCCGATCAGCAGGACAAGGGACTTCAAGCCAGACTCGTGATTGACCGCGATACGGCCAGCCGACTGGGGATCACGCCGCAGGCGTTGGACAACGCCCTCTACGATGCGTTCGGGCAACGGCAAGTCTCCACCATGTATCTTCCCCTGAACCAGTATCACGTAGTGATGGAGGTGGCGGACCAATTTCAGCAGACGCCGGAGGGGCTGCAGAATATCTACTTACGCGCAACCAACGGATCGGCGGTGCCCTTGGCTGCGTTCACCCATTTTGAGCCGTGGAACACTCCGCTTGCGGTGAACCATCAGGGGCAAGTGCCTTCGGTGACGATTTCGTTCAACCTGGCGCCAGGGGTATCGCTGGGGGAAGCGACGGATGCGATTGAGAATGCCGAGCGCAGCATCGGATTCCCACCTTCGATCACAGCCAGTTTCCAAGGGACGGCGGCGGCATTCCAGGATTCGAAATCCAACATGCTGATCCTGATCATTACGGCGCTCGCAGCCGTGTATATCGTCCTGGGCATGCTATACGAAAGCTACATGCATCCGATTACGATCCTTTCGACGATTCCGTCAGCGGGAGTGGGAGCGCTACTGGCGCTGATTTTGACGCACAACGAGTTGAACGTGATCGGGATGATTGGGATCATCCTGCTGATTGGGCTGGTAAAGAAGAACGCAATCATGATGATCGACGTAGCTCTCGAAGTAGAACGGAATCAGGGCAAGAAACCAGCCGAGGCCATCTACGACGCCTGCATTCTGCGGTTCCGGCCAATCACGATGACCACCATGGCGGCGTTGCTGGGCGGGTTGCCGCTGGCAATCGGCGGCGGTACTGGATCGGAACTTCATCGGCCGCTGGGCATCACGATTGTTGGCGGCCTCATTGTTAGCCAGATGTTGACGCTGTTTACGACGCCAGTGGTGTATGTTTACCTGGATCGCCTGCGACTGGCGCTGCGAGGCGGAGCGGATCGGACTCTGCCGGAGCCTTCGACGCCGGGCACTCCGCGGCCCAGTCCCGCGCACTGAACCACAAATCGACTAAACTGGGCGGCAGGTGCAACCTGTCACGAGAAACCGCGCATCGGACCATGAAGACCAGCCTGCTTGCTGCGCAAAAGGGCGCTTGTCCCGTATGATAGGGATTACCAGTTTTACCGCTTGAGAAAAACATTTCGTCCCGTGTTTCCGGAAGCCAGCGATTTCCCAGTTGTCGTTTTTAACTTCCAACAGGAGTTACGGATGCTAAAGAAAGCAGCGGCTCTGTTCGTTGTTTGCGTGAGCGTGGCTATAGGTCTGAGCTGTGGGGTGACCAGCGGCAGGTATTTGTATGTCGCCGTGCCCGGCTTGAATGAAATTGTGGTTTACCGCGAAGACCCAAACTCCGGCATCCTTACGCAACTGGCGGGCAGTCCGATTACGGCGGGATCGGCGGTGGAGTCGATCGTGATTCATCCCTCGAATAAGTTTATGTACGCCGCAAACGCGGGGGATTCTCCCGGCGACGTTTCTTTATTTACGATTTCGCCGGGCGGTGCGATCAACGAAGTCACTCCTCGCACGCCTGCAGGAACGGCACCCACGGTGCTGGCGATGGATCCGGCGGGGAACTTTCTCTATGTAGGCAACTCCGGGTCGTTGAACGTTTCGATATTCTCCATTAATTCCAAGACAGGCGCGCTGAGCGAAGTTGTAGGCTCGCCATTTTCCATGGGACTAAGTCCGCTGAACCTTGCGGTGTCACCCTCGGGCGGATTTCTCTATGTGACCGGCGTGGGAAATCCGGGAGCGATCGAAGCATTCAGCCTGAATCAAGGTGTTCCCACGGTGATTGCCGGTACGCCCTTCGTTACGGGAAATGGCCCGTACGGGCTGGCGATTGCGTCGGGCGGCGGGTTTCTCTACACCGCCAACAAGTTGGACGATTCGATCTCGGAATTCACGATTAACGCCGACGGATCGCTCACGCAATTCTCAAATTCGCCGATTGGTGAGCAGTACACGGGACCGCTGGCGCTCTTGATCGACAAGTCCGGCAAATATATGTACGTGGCCAATCAAGGTTCGAGCAATGTTGCGGCTTACTCTATCGGCGGACAGGGTTCCGCTGCGGGGGCGCTCAACCTGCTTACCAACTCGCCGTTCGCCACTGGCGCGCAGCCCAGCGCGCTGGCGATGGATCCCGGCGGGAAATACATTTTTGTCGGCAATCAAACGACTTCCAAGGTTCAATCTTTCCAACTCGACACCGGGAGCGGAACGCTTACCTCAGTGAATACTTACAACCTGCCGGGTGCGCCGACTTCGATAGCGGTGACCCCGTAGATTTTTCATAAGAACGAATGGCTACCACTGTCCAAATCGAGCGGGTTGCACACGCGTCGGAACGCTATGCCCAGCGCGTGAACCGCGAATGGGTGCGGCTTCTCGATCTGCTGGAAATGAACGTGCGCTACGAGCGCTGCGTCGGTGTGGAACTGTTTACCGACGACGGAAGGCGCATTCTGGATTTCCTTTCCGGCTACTGCGTTCACAACGTCGGCCACAATCATCCACAGGTAGTGCGAGCCTTGCAGAGGGAACTGGAGCGATGCGGCCCGGCCATGATCCAGACACACGTTGCGGATCTGGCAGGAGAACTGGCGGAGAGGTTGTGTGCGCGCGCGGGCGGGCGTTTGGCCAAAGCATTCTTCTGTTCTTCCGGCAGCGAGGGCGTGGAAGCTGCGATCAAATTTTCGCGAGCGCACACGCGGCGCGCGGCAATTCTGTGCGCGGAACATGCGTTCCACGGACTGACCTGCGGTGCGTTGTCATTGATGAGCGATAAGTTTTGGAGCGAGGGATTCGGCCCGCTTCTAAGTGACACCGCCGCGATTCCGTTCGGAGACCTGGGCGCACTGGAGCGTGCACTGAAGGGCAAGCGCTTCGCGGCGTTCATTGTCGAGCCGATTCAGTCGGAGGCCGGAGTTTGCGTTCCCGATCGGGATTACCTGCGGATTGCGGAATCGCTATGCCGCCGTTATGGCACGCTGTTTGTGCTCGACGAAGTACAGACGGGAATGTACCGCACCGGGCCATTTCTGGCCGCGCACGAATTCGGGGTGGAGCCCGACTTGGTGGTGCTGGCGAAGGCGATGAGCGGCGGCCTGGTGCCGTGCGGCGCGGTGCTGATGTCGGACGAGGTATGTCATTCGGTGTATTCGTCGTTGCCGCGCGCATTTGTTCATACTTCTACATTCAGCGAAAACAGCCTGGCCATGCGGGCTGCACTGGCTACGCTGGATGTTCTGGAGAAGGAAAACCTGGGCCAGCGCTCCATCGAGGCCGGGAAGTATTTGCAGGCGAGGCTGACGGAAGCTCTGCGCGATTTCGAGATCGTAAAGGAAGTCCGCGGGATGGGTCTGCTGATGGGAATTGAATTCCGAGAGCCCAGCCAGTTGCGATTGCGCATCCCCTATCAGGCATTCGCGGCCATTCATCCCGCCATGTTTGGCCAAATCGTGGTGATGCGTCTGTTCCGCGATTCTGGGTTTCTGACGCAAATCTGCGGAAACAACTTCAAGGTTCTGAAGGTCGCTCCGCCCCTGGTGGTGACCGATCCGCAACTCGACGGATTCGTGGAAGCAATTCGAAATGTGGTGGAACTTGCCCATTCGCCGGGAGCTTTCTGGTCTGAAGCGTTGGGACTGGCGCGGCGTGCTTTCCACAGCTAGAATCGGCACCACGCCGACAGGGCGTCAGTCGTGTTTCCCCTAATTTAACGCTTTTGACATAACTACCAAGTTAAAAATTCGGCCCAGTCGCACTGGGGAGTTCGCTAAAAGCGGCACATAGCTTAGCGGTACAACCGCAAGCATCGCTCGACCATCTAAGTTCGTAGCCTCGATTTCCGGGACGGGATGGCGCTGGCACTGTGCCGGGACAGGACCCTAACAATGAAAATTGCCAGCGCCGCGAGCGCCTTTCCGAAGCATTATTACCCACAAAAATTTCTCCTCGAAAAACTTCAGGAATACTGGGGTGACCAACTGCGCAATCCCGCGATGTTGGCGCGATTGCATAAGAATGTCGCGGTGGAGGGGCGCCATCTCGCGATGGAACCGGATAAATACAATGCCCTCGCGACCTGGGGCCAAGCCAACGACGTATGGATTGAGGTCGCGCAGGAACTGGGGGAACAAGCCCTGTGCCGCGCGCTACATCATGCCGGGCTGGAAACGAGCGCGCTGGGCGCATTATTTTTTACATCCGTTACCGGCATCTCCAGCCCTTCGATCGACGCCTTACTGATTAATCGCATGGGCCTGCCGGCGAATATCCGGCGGGTTCCAATTTTTGGGTTGGGATGCGTCGCGGGTGCCGCAGGCATTGCGCGCGCCGCGGATTACGTGCGTGCCTATCCCTCGCAAGCAGCCGCGCTGGTTTCGGTCGAGCTTTGCTCCTTAACCATCCAACGCGACGATCTCTCGGTGGCGAATCTGATCTCTTCCGGTTTGTTCGCCGACGGCTCGGCGGCGGCCATTGTGACCGGTGACGATCTGCCATCTACAGGGCCCGAGATTCTTGCGACTCGATCCGTTTTTTATCCCGACACGGAACAGATGATGGGATGGAAAGTGACGGAGAAAGGATTTCGCATCACACTTTCTCCAGAGGTACCGGTGCTGATCCGCGAGCACCTGGGTCACGATGTGGATGCTTTTCTCGGAGATCACGGTCACAAGCGCGACGACATCAAGAGTTGGGTGCTGCACACCGGCGGTCCGAAGGTGCTAGAGGCAACCGCGGCCGCGCTCGACTTGCACAACGGACAACTGGATGCTTCGTGGGATTGTTTGAAGAAGGTGGGGAACCTTTCGTCTGCATCGGTGCTTGTGGTGCTGGAAGATGTGATGCGAAACCGGCGTCCAGAACCGGGCACGCTGGGCGTGCTGGCGGCGATGGGTCCGGGATTTTGTTCCGAGCTTTTACTCTTACGGTGGTGAGGTACCGACGTTTTTGCATTCGACTGACGTATTCGTGATTGGTGGTGGCCCTGCAGGGCTGGCGGCGGCCATTGCGGCGCGCCAGCAAGGATTTCGGGTGATCGTCGCCGACGGCGCACAGATGCCGATCGACAAGCCTTGCGGCGAAGGTTTAATGCCGGATGGCGTGGCGGCTCTGCAAGAGCTAGGGATTTCTCTGGAACCTCAGAATGGCTATGCATTCCGCGGAATTCGTTTTGTCGGCTCGGCCTTGGCGGTGGAAGCGCAATTTCCAAACGGAGCTTCGGGCATGGGTGTGCGGCGGCCGGTGTTGCACCGGCTGATCGCGGAACAGGCCGCCAAGCTAGGAATCGATCTCTTATGGCAAACCCCAGTGACCGGAATTACTGCGGACGGCGTCTGCCTGGGGAGCCACAAGGTGAAAGCCCGTTGGATTATTGGGGCAGACGGCGGCAGTTCGAGAGTACGTCGTTGGGCGAAGCTCGATGCCTTTCGAAAACGTGCAATTCGCTACGCGTTTCGGCAACACTATGGCGTGGCGCCATGGACTGATCACATGGAGTTACATTGGGGACGGCATGGACAGATCTACGTAACGCCAGTGGCGAATGACGAAGTTTGCGTTGCATTGGTTTCTCATAATCCTAAGTTGCGGCTCACCGAAGCCCTGCAGCGGTTTCCGGAATTGAATTCGCGGCTGAATGGAGCTGGCCTTACCTCTAAGCAAAGAGGTTCGCTGACCGCGACCTGCAAGCTGAGACGCGTGAACCGCGGTAACGTGGCTTTGATCGGCGACGCCTCAGGAACTGTCGATGCCATCACCGGCGAAGGACTGTGTCTCGCGTTTAGCCAGGCAATGGTGCTGGCGGACTGCCTGCGGCGCGGACAGTTGTGGCGTTACGAGAAGGAGCATCGCAGGCTCGCATTGCGTCCGTTCCTCATGGCCCGATTGATGCTTACGCTCGACGGGCGGCCGCGTCTGCAGGAGCGCGCACTGCAAGCGTTTCAGAAACATCCAGCCGTGTTCCGCCGGTTGCTCGGGTTGCATGTGGGAATGCTGTCTCCATTGCACCTTGCGGTGGACGGACTGACCCTGGGGTGGGGACTGCTCACGGCATAAATCATGAAGCCCACCGGCAAGTTTAATAAGAGGGTGTTAGCGTGGGCAACTTTAGGCCTGCTGGTCGCTGGCGCCACCGCAAGCAGAGCTCAGGAGCAAGCACTTCAGCTTGATCCTGCTCAAACGTCAGTTAAGTTCACAGTCGGAGATGTGCTTCACACCGTGCGGGGAACGTTTCGTCTCAGACGCGGGTCGCTGGTATTCGAGCCGGGTACCGGCAAGATCTCGGGCGAAATTGTGGTCGATGCGCAGAGCGGCGAGAGCGGCAGCGGCGCGCGCGACCGCAAGATGCACAAGGAAATTCTGGAAAGCAACCGCTATCCCGATATTGCTTTCCGTCCTGACCGTGTCGAAGGCCCGGTCGCGAATCCCGGAAAATCTTCCGTTAAAGTTCACGGGACGTTCAGCATTCACGGAGTGGACCATGATATGACGGTTCCCGCGGATGTGGAATTGACCGCCGATCATTGGACTGCAACGGTGCATTTTACGGTTCCGTATGAGAAGTGGGGAATGAAGAATCCGAGCACGCTGTTTTTGCGAGTCAACGACTACGTCGACATTGAGTTAACGGCGGCGGGAGACGTCGTAAAGCGCGCGATTGCGAACTCGGTTCGCTAGTTCGCTTCAAAATCCATCTTGCGGAATGATGCCCTTGCCTTCGGTGCAATCGTAGCAGCGGCCGGTCGCAAGATTCTTATATTCTTCCGTCCTCCCGCTGGGCCAATCGATCACTACGCGATCAATGCGGTCACGCTTTTCCAAGCCAAAAGTGACTGGCAGTTCGGATTGCGACAAGTAGCTGGAACCTCCTTTGACTAACCTCGACTGGGTGAGACCGTCGGCGAACACGCGCACCAGGGCGCCGATTCCGTCGCGATTCGACTTGGTGCCCACTGCGCGAAAGCGAATACTGCGGTTCCCGCTGAGCAAATCATTGCGATACAGGTAGGCGGGACCGTTATTGGTGGTGAGCAGCAGGTCGAGATCGCCGTCGCGATCAAAGTCGGCATAAGCCAGCCCGCGGCCAACTTTCGGTTGGTCAAAACTTCGGCCAGCCTGGGAGGCCACATCACTAAACATTCCCTTGCCACGATTGAGAAAAAGTTGAGGAGGCTGCGCATATCCGACGTTGCCACGGATATTTCGAACCGTCTCGTCGATGTGCCCGTTGGCCACGGCGAAATCAAGCCAGCCGTCCAGGTTGACATCGAGGAAAGTGCAGCCGAAACCGAGGCTGTTGCGCGAAGCCAGCCCCACTCCCGACTGGGGCGCAATGTCTTCGAAACTTTTGCCGCTCAGACGGTAGAGTCCGATCATCTCATTGTCGAAGTTCGTGATCGCAACTCCGGGAGAGCCGGAATTATCGAAGTCTGCCACGTCAACACCCATGCCGGCGCGGGCTTTGCCTTCGCTGCTGAATGCGATGCCGGCTTCGACCGCCGAATCCTTGAACGTTCCGTTGTGTTGGTTGCGATAGAGCTTGTTGGGTTGCGTATCGTTGGCGACGAGCAGATCGGGCCAGCCGTCGTGGTCTACGTCGAACAACGCAACTCCTAAAGATTTAGAACTGCTGTCGAAAATTCCGCTGGCTGCGGTGACATCTTCAAACGTGCCGTCGCCCCGATTGTGAAAGAGCCAGGCAGTCGCTCCGCGATACGCTTCGGGCGTGCAATAGGACTTGTGCTTCCCGTCGAGGCTGCAGAAGACGTCATGCTCGGGCGACCACTTCACGTAGTTGCACACAAATAAATCGAGCAGTCCATCGCGGTCGTAGTCGAACCAGAGCGCGGACGTGCTGAAACCTTCGCGCCTGCCCAATCCGCTGGCGTTCGTCACGTCGACGAACGTACCTTTGCCGGTGTTGCGGAAGAGCCGGTTCTGGCCCACGCAGGTGATGAGGATGTCTGGAAAACCGTCGTTGTTGTAATCGCCCACCGCAACGCCCATGCCATACATTTCAATATCGAGTCCGGCGCGGGCCGTTACGTCGGTGAACGTGCCATCGCCGTTGTTGTGATAGAGGCGGAGCGTGGTGCGGCGCTTCTTGTGACCGGGCCAGTCGGTGCCGTTGATCAGGAGGATGTCCTGCCAGCCGTCGCGATCGTAGTCGAGGAAGGCACAGCCCGAGCCGAGAGTTTCAGGCAGGAATTTTCCGCCAAAAGCTCCGCTGTTATGTTCGAACTGAAGGCCAGCCTGGCTGGTGACATCGGTAAAGCGAAAGCCGGGAGAAGCGGTTGCAGCCTGCCCCAGCAGGGGCTGCAGACAAGGCAGTTGCGAGCACGATGCAATTCCCGCCATTCCCCATAGGAAAGACCTGCGATTCACGGAACGTTCACCAGCCCGGCGCGAATGGCGTACACGACCAACTCCGCAGTCTTGTGAATGCCCAGTGTAGACATGATGTTGGCGCGATGAACCGCAACGGTGTTGGCGCTCAGGTCGAGCGCGGTCGCGATTTCCTTGTTTGACTTGCCGTCGACAATCATCTGCAAGACTTCGAGCTCCCGTGGAGTGAGCGCCGCGCTGCGTTCCCCCTTCAGAGCCGAGCGCAGTTCGACCTGCGGATCGAACACGGTTTCACCGGCAGCAACTTTGCGAATCGCAGCCCCGAGTTCCAGATCCAGCGCGTTTTTGAGGACGTATCCCTTCGCCCCAGCCTCCACGGCCTGACGCACCCATGTATTCTCAGAATGCATACTGAGCATCAAAACCGCGGTGTCTGGCGAGGCCTGAATGATCTGGCGCGTGGCTTCGAGGCCGTTCATGCCGGGCAGGGCGCAGTCCATCACGACCACTTGCGGATGAAGTTTTGTTGCCAACTTGATGGATTCCTCTCCATCGCCCGCTTCGCCCACCACGTCCATGTCGGCTTCATCTTCCAGCATCCGCCGAAAGCCGCGCCGCACCAAACTGTGATCATCGACCAGCAATACTGTGATCTTCTTTTCCATAAGATTCTACTTTCTCCCTGGGGACTTCGAGACGAACCAAAGTTCCGCCTTCCGCTGGACGTGAAAAAGCAATCTGGCCGCCCATCAGTTCCGAACGCTCGCGCATCGCAACTAAGCCAATCCCGCGCCGGGCGGGATGTTCCGCAAAACCGGCGCCATGATCCTCTACTTCCAACTCCAGCGTCTGCGGCAGGAAGCGCAAACGGACCCACGCCTGTTTTGCTCCAGAGTGACGCGCCACATTGTTAAGCGCTTCCTGCAAAATGCGGTAGACATGTACGCCGGCGCCGCTATCGACGGCAAACGCTGCACCCTGCTTCTCGTAGGATATGGCAATTCCGGTTTGCCGTTCCGCCGTAGGAATGTACCAATCGAGGGTGCTTTCCAACCCGGCTTCATCGAGCATGACGGGATGCAACGCCTGGGAAAGGCTGCGAACGCTCTCCAATGTAGTCTGCACGATCTGCAGAACCTCCTG
This sequence comes from Candidatus Sulfotelmatobacter sp., assembly GCA_036269595.1. GTDB lineage: Bacteria > Acidobacteriota > Terriglobia > Terriglobales > Acidobacteriaceae > Sulfotelmatobacter. The sequence continues at coordinate 19,347 of DATBEI010000213.1, read as the reverse complement.
CAAATCCGCGCGCAGCGATGAACCTTCTGGGGCATGCGTTCCGGCGCGCCGCAACATCGATCCGACCGCAGTCAGGATCTGGCCGAACTCGTCGTGCAGTTCGCGCGAAATATATCGCAGCGTGGACTCCTGCGTGGCGATCAGTTTCTGCGCGAGTTCACTGCGGCGTTCGGAAACCTCCGCAAGGCGCGCGAACAGACGGCGGTTCCAGCGGATCACGGAAAGGCCGTTTAGCAGAATCGCTAAAAGCGTGGCTGCCAGAAAAACGTATACCTGCCATCGCACTCGGTCATAAATCTGAACGATGCGTTGGCCGGCTTGCTCTTCATTTTCGCTGTTCTGCACGAGTAATCGAGCCACCGCCGTGCTCAGTGCGGCTTCGCGCTCCTGCAGGGAAAGCTGGATCTGCTCGCGCGCCTCTTTTTCCTTTCCTGCGCCGGCCAGCGCGAAAATGCGGTCGACCGCGTCCCAAAACTGGGTGAATGAGGAAGCGAGAAATGCGCTCTGCTCAGGAGTGCGGCTGGTAGCGGCAAATCCCGCTTCCAAGCGCATGGCGTCGTCCAGATCGGTGCGAATCCGCTGGAACTGCGCCGTCCATGCGGTCAGGGGATAGGGCTCGTCGCTGCTGACCATATCGCGCATCGCGACGGCGAGGAGGTTTAAATCATTTTGTATTCTAAGTAATTGGAGAGAGTCTTTACGATTGCGATCGACCATTTCGGTCTGCAACTTACGCAGCCCGGTGACTTGCCAGGTGATATAAGCCGAATAAGCGACGACCGCGGAAAGGGTAATGAGCAGGCCCAGTAACAGGCCCAGGGTCGGCGATCGTTCCGGTGCGGAGGGACGAGGCACGTCCCCGAGGATACAACGTCTGGACGGCCCTTTCATAGGGCGGCACGCTGCGGCGGGATATGTGACAATGCAGTAATAATGAAGCGAATCCGCTCCCAGCAGAGTCAAACAACAGATTGAGTTCTCCATCCAAAGAAGCGGCCAAAGAGCCGAAAATCCAACGCCTGAAGGCCGTGTGGCCCGAAGTGTGGAAGCTGATGCGTCCGCGACGCGGGCTGCTGGCGGTGGGCTTCGTGCTCATGGTGGTCAATAAGGTCGCCGGCTTTGTGCTGCCGTATTCTTCGAAATTTCTGATCGACAATGTTGTTGGGAAACATCAAACCGCACTACTGCGGCCGCTGGTTCTATCGGTTTTGTTGGCTACTCTCGTCCAAGGCGTAACTTCTTTTTCATTGACTCAGCTGCTTTCGAAGGCCGCCCAGCGCCTGATCGCCGAACTCCGGCAACAGGTGCAGTCTCACATCTCGCGCCTGCCCGTGGCTTTTTACGACGCAAATAAAACGGGAGCGCTGGTGTCGCGCATCATGAGCGACGTGGAGGGCGTTCGCAATCTATTGGGAACAGGTCTTGTCGACTTTGTCGGAGGATTGGTCGCGGCGGGAATCGCGGTGTCGCTCCTGCTGCGTATTAGTGCGCCGCTTACTCTGATTGCTCTGGGGTCGCTGGGTTGTTTTGCACTTGCTCTGAACCGGGCCTTCTCGACGATTCGCCCAATTTTTCGCGAACGCGGAAAGATCAATGCGGAAGTTACCGGGCGCCTGACGGAGTCGCTGGGTGGCGTACGCGTCATCAAGGGATATCACGCGGAAAAACGCGAAGAAAACGTGTTCGCCGTGGGCGTGCGCCGCCTGCTGGATAACATCATGCGCACCCTGACCGCTACCTCGCTGATGGGACTTTCGGCCAGCGTGCTGTTGGGCGTGGTGGGAGCCGCAACCATGTACGTAGGCGGTCGACAGATGATGGCGCATACGCTCAGCCCGGGCAGTTATTTTTCTTATAACTTTTTGCTTGTATTTTTGATCGCTCCGGTCATGCAGGTTGTGTCGATCGGAACGCAGCTTACGGAAGCTCTTGCCGGCTTGGAGCGAACGCAGGAGATTATGGGCGAAAGGCCTGAGGATCAAGATCCGCGGCGCTCGGTGGAACTTCACGACATCGTGGGTGAGGTTGCGTTCGAAAATGTGACTTTCAGTTACGACGGCGCGCATGACGTTCTGCGCGATGTTTCTTTTCATTCTGAGCCAGGGACGGTGACTGCGCTCGTGGGTTCGTCGGGCTCGGGGAAGTCGACGACGATTGGCTTGATCTCAGCTTTCTATGTGCCCTCGAAAGGCAAAGTGCTGGTGGACGGCGTGGACTTGAGTACGGTAAGGCTCGACACTTTTCGCACGCGGCTGGGAGTCGTCCTCCAAGAATCGTTCTTGTTCGACGGAACTATTCGGGAGAATGTCGCGTTCTCGCGACCGGACGCCAGCGATGAAGAAATCATGCGCGCCTGCCGCATCGCGCGGGTGGATGAGTTTGCCGAGTCGTTCGCCGATAAATACGACACCATCGTTGGCGAACGCGGGGTGAAGCTTTCAGGTGGACAGCGGCAGAGAATTTCCATTGCCCGCGCGATCCTGGCCGAGCCGCGAATTCTCATTCTCGATGAAGCTACTTCCAGCCTCGACTCGGAATCGGAGCAGATGATCCAGCAGGGCCTTTCATATCTGATGCAAGGCCGCACCACGTTTGTGATTGCGCACCGGCTATCGACCATTCGTCGCGCCGATCAGATCATGGTGATGGAACAAGGCCAAATCGTGGAGCGTGGGACCCACGCTGAACTCTATGCCGCGCGCGGCCGCTATTACGACCTTTACACACGCCAACACGGCGTCGAAGAGAATTTATTCCTGGCTCCCGGAGAAGGGGACGCTGTCACTGTGAGCGGCAATGGAGCAGAATCGAAGAGTTCCGATGTGAAGGCGAGTGACGCTCTGGGCGTGCTGCGCGGGGAGATTCGTTAATCCGCATGAATACAGCCCCCGCAGTGTCCACCAATGCGACAGCAATTCGCAGCGAGAATGTTTGCCGCCACTACCGCATGGGCGAGACCCTGATTCGAGCCGTCGACGGCGTCTCGCTTGAGGTTCGCAGCGGAGAATTTGTCGCTCTCCTGGGAAGTTCGGGCTCGGGCAAGTCTTCCATGCTCAACCTGATTGCGGGCCTGGATCGCCCGACGTCAGGAAGCGTTATGGTGCAGAATCGAGATCTGGCAAAACTTTCGCGCGAAGAGCTGGCCAAGTATCGCCTGCGTGTAGTGGGAATGGTTTTTCAATCGTTCAATCTGATTCCCAGCATGACGCTGGCGGAGAATGTGGAACTTCCCTTGCGCTTTGCGGAAGTCGATCGCAGCCAGCGGCAGAGTCTGGCGCGCGAGGCTTTGGAACGAGTGGGATTGCGCGCCCGCATGGAACACCGTCCCAGCGAGCTTTCCGGCGGTGAGCAGCAAAGGGCAGCCTTGGCGCGCGCTCTTATCAATAAGCCACACGTCTTGCTGGCGGATGAACCAACCGGAAATCTTGACAGCCATACCGGGACCGAAATCCTGAACATGGTGCGCGAGTTTAACTGCGAACTGGGAATGACGGTGGTGATGGTGACGCACGAACGAGCTCTGGCGGAGCGCTACGCGCAACGCATGATCTTTCTGGCCGACGGCAAGTTGATCGACGACCGGCAGAATGCGCCTTTTGCCGTCGATGCTCGCGGAGGAGTGTCGTGAAGATTCCTGACTTAACCGAACTGGCGCTGCGCAACCTGCGCGAATCTTTGCTACGAAATTCGCTGACCACGATCGGCATTTCTGTGGGCGTAGCATCGCTGGTGGCGATGCTTTCTCTTGGCATTGGCCTGCAGCAACTGTTTTCGCGACGCCTGGCAAAATCGGGCTTGTTCGATACGGTGCTGGTCACTTCACGGCGCGATTTACGTGGTATGGGGCGGAATCGCGATGAAGAGCGCAATGCTCCCACCCCTGCTGAAAGCCGCGTCCTCGATGAATCTGCCCGGCTGGAGATCGAACATCTGCCCAATGTCGTCGAGGCGTATCCCGATATTCGCTTCATCTCGGAACTGCGATTTGGCGATAAGCCGCACCTGACGACGATCTCTGCGCTGCCAGAATCCTCGAAATCCAATGACGCTTTCGATGGAATGCAGGGGCGCTTTTTTTCTTCGGATACGGCGCCTGAAGTGATCCTGCAAAAGACTTTTGCCGAGGAACTGCTAGGCAAAGCGCCATCTCGGGGTGTCGACGAAACTAATGTCGCCGATCTTGCGAAACCCTTGTTAGGCAAGGAATTGGTAATGAGCTACGCACAACGCGCGGCCAACCCGGCGCAGGCTACACCGGCGACGAAGTCCGTCCATGGCGATGTCGCGGAAGCGTCATATTCAGTGGTTTCACGCGAACAGAAGTTAACCATCGTGGGGGTCGCGGATCTCGATCCCGAGAGCATGCGCGGTCCAACTCGCGCCAAGGTTTTTTTGCCGTTGAAACTGGCCGAGAGTCTCCACGTAATGCAGCCCACAGACTTGCGCGAAATCTCGCGAGCCGCAAGCGATCAACCGGTCTATTCCTCGATCAGCGTACGGGTGAAGAATCCCAACCAGGTACAGGCCGTTGAAAATGACGTGAAGAAGATGGGTTTTACGACCTTCTCCATTCTGGATGCGAGCCGCGGCCTGCAGCAGGTTTTTAAAGTGTTGTATGCCTTCCTCGGAATTTTCGGCAGCCTGGCTTTGATCGTCGCTTCCATCGGTATCGTGAACACTCTGGTGATGGCCATCCTCGAGCGTCGACGCGAGATCGGCATCATGAAGGCGATTGGGGCCAGCGACGCAGATGTAAAGAAACTTTTCTTTGCCGAGGCTGGGGCTATGGGGATTTTGGGCGGCGTTGTTGGCGTCATTTTGGGCTGGGCCATCGGGCAGGTAATCAATTTCGGTACCAACGTCTACCTCAAGCGCCAATCCTTTCCGCCGGAACATTTCTGGGCGGTGCCTTGGTGGTTGGTAGCGCTCGCCGTTATTTTTTCTTTTCTAGTGAGCCTGGCTTCGGGATTGTATCCGGCAGGACGCGCCGCCAAACTTGATCCCGTGCAGGCGCTCCGATACGAATAAATTTATCCGCATGCTTCGCGCTTTCAGGCTGATCTGCTCATTTCTTATCGTCGCTTCGGTCTCGGCGTGCGCTCAGAGCCGCATCGACTGCAACGCCCTAACCAGCCGAATCCTGAGACAGGTCGTCCACTATTGCGTTTACTTGCCGTCGGGCTACGATCAGAGCGAGTCACAACGGCCTGCGAAGCGTTATCCCGTTCTTTATTTTCTGCACGGCCTGGGCGACAACGAGCAAACGCTATTTAACAGCGGAGGCTGGACGCTGCTCGACGATTTGCGGCGGCAACGGAAGATGGGCGATTTTCTGATCGTCGCACCTGAGGGCCGCCGCAGCTTTTATATCAACTCTGCCGACGGATCAGTACGCTACAGCGATTTTTTTCTGCAGGAATTTCTTCCGCGCATCGAAAGCAAATACCGCATCCGTCCTGGCCGCGCGGGACGCGCCGTTAGCGGGATTTCGATGGGAGGATACGGCGCTCTGCGCTTCGCCTTCGCGCATCCCGAACTATTTTCCGCGGTGAGCGCCCAAAGCGCAGCGCTCATCACCGAGTCTCCGCAAACGTTGGACTCGGCGTCGCGCACGGGTTCACCGCTCGCCGGAGTCCTCGCCGCAGTGTTCGGCAATCCGATCAACCTGCCTCACTGGAATGCCAACAGTCCCTTCGTTCTGGCAAGAAAGAATTCTGCAGCGTTGAAGAAGGTTTCGATTTATTTCAACTGCGGCCAGGATGACAATTACGGTTTCGAAAAAGGCGCCGCCGCCTTGCACGATGAACTGCAAAAAGAGGGCGTGAAGCACGAGTATCACGCCTACCAAGGCGACCACAGCCTCGCCTATTTTCTTTCGCACTTCGCCGAGGTCATGGAATTTCACTCGAAAGCATTCGGGCTGTCGCCCTGAGCATTGCTGTGTCTGTTGTAAACTACCCCTGAAGCTAGCCCGATTCAGGGTACGTGTTGAACGGGAATGCGGAGAGGTGGCCGAGTGGTTGATGGCTCCGGTCTTGAAAACCGGCATACCCGAAAGGGTATCGGGGGTTCGAATCCCTCCCTCTCCGCCAGACCTTTCGTTTCTGCTATTCACAGTACCGTGACTACCAACTGACTAGCGAATTCCGATCATTTGTTCTCCGCTCGGTATTACCTATTGGAGGCAATATGGCAGTCACACTCTAGGAATGCGCAGGATTGGGATCTACGAGGTGTGAAGCAACAGAGGGGCAGAACTCGCCACAGGGAAGCTAATCATCACCTCAAGGCCTCGTCCGGCGCAGTTCTGGGCTTTGATTTCACCACCATGAACCTTCACAGCCCGTTGTGCGATGGCCAAACCAAGGCCGACACCGCCGGTGGAACGTTCTCTTGATTCGTCGAGGCGAAAGAACGGGCGGAATAACTGCTCGAGGGAAGACTCCGGTACACCAGGCCCATGATCTCTTACTGAGATCGTGGCTTCGGAAGCGGCGCCGATGGTTTCACATGTGAGGCGAACTTCGACTTCAGTCTGCTGAGCAGTGTAACGAATCGCATTGCGGATTACATTTTCCACCGCGCTCCGAAGCAGATCGGGATTGCCGATCGTCGAGCAATCTTCCGATCCGCATAGGATTACGCGGCAGTTGTGGTCGCGAGCCTCGAAGTCGGTGTCGTCCACAATTGTTTGTAACAGGCAAGCAACATCAATGGTCTTCTTATCGGGAAGCGGTTCGCCAGCGTCAATCTTGGAGAGTGTGAGCAGGTTACTGATCAGGCCATTCAGCCGCTCTGTCTCTTGCTCAATACGCGCAACTGCCGTCTTCACCGCCGGGCTATTTACGTTGCGAATCAGTTCGGCGGCAAGATTGATTCGCGTGAGCGGTGAGCGGAATTCGTGAGAGACGTCGCTGACCAGTCTCTTTTGCGCGCACATGAGCGATTCAATCTGCGCCGCCATCCGGTCGAACTCTTGCACCAGCTCTGCGATCTCATCACGCCGACGGCTCAACTGCTTTCCGGCACGGGCGGCTAGGTTTCCACCTGCAAGTTCTTGCGCCGCGTTTCGCAAGCGAACGATTGGAGCACTCAAATACCGTGCCAGCCAAAAGCACACGATTCCTGAGATTGCAATTGCGACAACCAATCCCCGCAAGAGAGGCCACCCCGGCAGACCGGGCACGTGCGAAAATCTGCAAATCGCTACGAACCGCGCGTCAGTTGTCGACACGACACGCTCGGCGAGCAAAGTGTCATCTCCTACACGAGCAAATTCCACTTTGCCGTCAGCGGCAACGCGTTGACCGATATCTCTCACCTGGGGAGTAATTTCCTGCCCAGCAAGGTCGTTGCCTCCCGCGTCGAGCAAGAAGACTTGGTGGTAGGAACCTTGCCGAAGGTTTTGAATGAAGCGACCGAGTTCAGGCTCACCGCCTCTCTCGTACGCTTGAATGAGATTCTGGCCCTGGATGGCAAAAGCATCGGAAATCAAGTTTTGCCACCCTGGCAGCGGATTCTGGGGTCTGAAGAACAAGCTACCGAAAATCGACGCCGCCACCACCGCCCAAAACGACAGGAATATTTTCCAGAAGAGAGTTCGCATGACTGGCTAATGCTTTTCCATTTGAGCCGGAGCGGTATAAATATATCCGACACTCCGGATGGACTTGATCCGTTCCTGCCCCGAGGCTTGCGGGCCCAATTTGCGGCGGAGCTTGCTAACGTGAACGTCAATGCTGCGATCGAAAGGCGAAAATTGCCGTCCCAGAATAGCTGCTGCTACGCGCTCTCGCGTAACCACATGGCCGGCCATCTTCAACAGCAACTCGAGCAGATTGAACTCAAGCGCTGTCAGCTCTATGTCAAATCCCGCTCGCCTCACGGTGCGGGTCCCATTATCCATTTCGACATCGCCTAGCACCACACGCGAGGGGCCTCGGGACTTTGCTGCCGGGCCAGTTTCGGGTCTTCTAAGAATCGCGCGAATGCGAGCCAGGAGTTCACGAGCGCTAAAAGGCTTGGGAACGTAATCATCAGCGCCCACTTCCAGGCCTATGATTCGATCGACTTCCTCACCGCGTGCAGTTAAAAGCAGCACACGAGCATTGGACTCCGTTCTTAGCCGGCGCAGCAATTCAATTCCATTGATCTTCGGGAGCATGATATCGAGCAGAATAAGAGAGTGCTCTCCGGACAGCGCTCGTTGCAGACCGTGCTCACCATTGTGGACGGTTTCGACTCGAAGTCCTTCCGATTGAAGGTATTCGGCGAGCATGCCGCACATTTCAACGTCGTCATCAACCACAAGGATGCTCTCCATAAAGTTGTACTCCTAGCCGGGTTGGATTAATCCTCTGCGGCAATGGAACGATAAAGATTTGTAAAGATTGGGTAAACATGCTCTACAAATGTCAGTCCGACCGTAATTCGAATTCACGTCCGTTCCTCGCTCCAGTTTCGCGTCTTCATTAATTCAAAGGGCAGTTCGGCCCCTGCCGATCGGTTTCTGGGTGAAAGTGCGATAAGACACTCAGCGAGATTGGCGCTGGGCGACGATGAATGAGCGCATGCAGGGCCGGCAACAAATCGTTGCACAATCGCGCCTTATCGATGAACGCATTGACGGACAGAATAAGCCCTGGCGTGTGCAGCGGAATGGAGGCATTGAATATGCCAACGATCTGGACGTCGGGCGCAGCAGTGACTATGGCCGCGATTGCCACCATCGCTGCGGGCATTTCAAAATCCATCAGAACCAAGTCCGGTAGAAGACTTGCGGCCAATTGGATCGTCTCCTGAAAGTTCGCGGCTCGTCCAATCAGATCCACAATGTCATGGAAATCCAACACAGTGCGGACAGTGTCGAGGTATTGTGGCGATCCATCTGCGATGATCAGCTTCAGTCTCCCGTGTTTGTATTCTGGACGGCTCCAGCAACGCTCGCTTTTATCGTTTGCAGTCATCATGTGGTTCCTCCCATTCCTTAATTCAGATAAGCTAAACCCAAGTGCAAAAGGCGCTGGGTAAAGAGTTCGAAAACGCGATGTAACGTTTCGTAAATACACCGTCCCTTTTTCGGGGCGTCACCGAGGTTTCGTTGCGGACGATGTCACAACCAGAACTCCCATGTCAGGTGTTTCTTCTTCTTCGTGGGGAGATCTCGATGGGGCTGCTGCCTGCTCGATATCATGCTCCAAACTGGCGTGAAGCGTGCTCAGCACCTGATATTCCATCATTGATACCTGATATCTCTGCTGAGTCAGATACTCTGCCTCTTGGCGCGTGATTTGGCCCTCGAGCGCGGCCTTCGAAATGCCAAACAACGCCACTACAGTTGTCTGCTCAATGGCAGTCATCGCGCTTTCATAACCTCTGAGCACATCGATCGGACCCAGGGGAATCTCCGGTTTGACGTCGGGCAATTGGGAAATCACTTCATCGCTGTTCACACGACTTCGAGAAAGGACGCTCTGTATTGATGGCGGATCCAGTTCCGATGTGTCTTTTACTACACCTTTGGATTGCGCTACCGCGGTTAGGGGTATGACTGCAAGGAACACAGCAGCAATAATTGATCGGGGATACATGTTTTTCTCCTTCTGAGGAATAGACGCTCGTGTTGGAGGATCGTGCATAAAGAGTTAGTAAACGCAGCGTTAAGTTATGCAACGTGGCCGCTGGCTGGTTGACTCAGCTCCTTATGAGGGAGTCTGAAGACTGTAGCCAACCCGCATCCGGTTACGGCACAAAAGTTTACTCAGGTTTACCAACTCTTAACTCTAGCCAGTTGGGCGGTGTGTTTCTATGTAAGGAATACGGAGGCTAGTGTGATTAAACGACTGTACCTCGTTGTTTTCATTTCTCTTCTTGCTGCACCGGTTCTGCTCGCACAAGATTCCGAATCGAATAATTCTCAAGCCGCCAATATTGCCGGGTCTTGGCAGATTTCATGGCAGGGTCGGGGTGGTTCCCAGCAAGCCACAATGCAGGTCCAGCAGGATGGTTCCAAACTGAGCGGCACGTTTCAGGACGAGAGTGGATCCTCTCAGTTGGCTGGAAGCATTGCTGGAAACAAGGTGTCTTTCAGTGTGCAAATACAAGGACGTCCCATGACCGTGGCTTTCACGGGCGCCGTCGATGGCGACAAAATGAGCGGCACCTTTCAGCCTCAGGGCGGAGGTGGTGGAGGTGGCGGACGGGGGGGACGCGGGGGTGGACAGGGGAATCATTCCTGGACTGGGGTTCGCCAATAGCGCAAGGTCGGTCGCGCAAGTTCTAACCTAGCTTGTTGCGGATTACGTGTTATTCAATCAGCGTCTCGGCTGGGATTGCGTCGAGAATCCTCATGGGAGGTTGCTGTTTATGCGATATCGACATTCAAGGGTTGCACATGGGGTCATGCTCTTGCTTGGAATGGCCGGATTTATTGTAGCTCAGGACAATGGAGCACAGCAGCCTTCAGCACGCGAGCAGCTTCAGCATATCCACACCCCGCGATCGATCGACCAGGAACTTGCTCGCCTTACAAAAAATCTGGCGTTGACGCTGGAGCAGCAAGAGAAGGTCCGGCCACTGCTTCAGGAGCACCACAACAAGATTCAGGCCTTGTTCGATAACAATCCGAAAGCGTCACGGCAGGAGCTTGCTCCGCAGATTCATGCGATCAGCGATGAAACGCACCGCGAGATTCATGCTTTGCTTACCAATCATCAGAAAGAGTTGGAAAAGGCGATGGTGCAAAGCGAGCATAGGGGTGAAGAAAACAGATGAAAAACCATGGCGAGCTGACGGAAGCACGGCCATTGCTGGTTGTCAGCTGTTTGAGGGCCAATCGATCGAGATCATTCAGGGCGAAGATATGGGGGTTCCTAGTCGTCATGTCGAAATTCACACCTCAACGTGCAGCAGGCATCCGGATTTCCGGCAGGGTCAGAGTCTTGATGTGATTGTGTTTTCTCGGTCTTTAGAGAACATTGCCTCAAGCGTGTTCACTCCGGTGCTGCCGAAGCACCAAATCCGAACCGTCGGGTGGCGTATGCGGCCGACCAGACATCCAATACGGTTTCTGCTATCGATCCATCCCGCAATCGACTGCTCGGCGTAATCAAGCGCATCCGGTACCGGGTGCGGGCGAGAAGCCGGACGCAGTGGCAGGAGGCTTGGATCCTGAACACTAAGAGCTGCCGTATTGCTCACAATGCTGTTCAATGTGGGTCGGGCCAATGTTGTAGCGCGGGCCTCAGAGATCACCCAAAACCGGCCAGTGATTATCACCTGAAAACCGGCCAACGAGAGTAGCGTCCGGGACATTGATTCCCGCAGAGGCTTGTAGGCTCCGTGGGCATGGCCAATGTCTTGAACGAAGAGAAGAAACAACAAGTCTTAGCTCTGGGACGGCTGGGCTGGTCGCTGCGGCGCATCCAGCATTCCGCTGGCGCGTTCATCGCGCGCCACGAAGATGCCCTGTTTCTCGGCCCACCCGGCACCGGCAAGAGTCACTTGGCCCAAGCCATCGGCCAAGCCGCCATCCAACAGGGATACCGGGTGCTCTATCGCGAGACCCACGCCTTGCTCGATGATCTCGCCGAAGCCACGCTCAACGGCACCCGCAAAGAGCACATGGAGTTTCTGGTCACCGTGCCCCTGCTCATCCTCGACGATCTCGGGATGCGCAAGCTGCCGCTCACCGCCGCCGAAGAACTGCTGGAGATCATCATGCGCCGCTACGAACGCGCCAGCACGATGCTAACCTCGAACCGCCCGGTCGAAGACTGGGGCAAACTGCTGGGAGACGCGGCCGCCGTGAGCGCCATGCTCGACCGATTACTGCACCACGGACACGTGCTCAAGTGCGGTCCCCGAAGCTGGAGAACCAAAATGGACGCACCGGAACATTAAAGCGTTTACTTGTTCTGCATCGGGAGCGGAACTCTTGACTCCGACTAACGTCAGAGCTAGCGTGATGCTGAGTTGTGAAGCGTGATGCTGGAGGCGACGCCGTGCATTTATCGTCCCTTTGTTTACTTCTTGTCGGTGTCCCTCTGCTGCAAGCCTCGGAAAACACCGGGATCAAGATGACGATCCGTCGCGTTTTTGCTGGAAATCCGAGTGAGCAGACTATCTACGTGCAGGGAGATCGGAAGCGGATGGAGTTCCGGAATTACGAGGGGCAGCGAAAAGCAGATGGCTCACAACAATGGTTATCCGGGCCGCGGCTCGCTGCCATTACGCGGTGTGACTTGGGGCAAGTTTTTGAGTTGAACCTTGATGCTGCCGAATACGTCTCAGCACCTTATCCTCCGAAACCACTGACTCAAGCACAGATCGAGGCGCGTGGATTGGGCAAGCCAGACAAGTCTCCGTCTAGAGGACCGACACTGCGAATCGAAACAACTACGGTGGATACCGGCGAGCGGAAAGAGTTTTTTGGACACATTGCAAGACACGTCATTATCACAAGAAAGCAGATTCCGCTTGACGGGTCCCACTCCGAACCACAAGAAACGGTGACGGACGGATGGTATATCGATCTCGACCCTCAAGTTTCGTGCGACCGGATTTTGAGTAGGGGGAAACGAGCCCACGGCTATGTGGTCGCAGGGAAACAGCCAGCCGAAAAACCCGAATTTGTCGATATCGGGGAATTAGAAACAGGATTCGCTGTGCAGCTGGTCATGGTTTCGAAAGGCACGTACACGCTGCCGGACGGAACCAATAAGCAGACAGATTCAAAGAGTGAAACGCTAGTGACACAGCTTGAGCTAGGGTCGCTCGATCCCGGGCTATTCGAAATTCCTCGGGGATTCAAGCATGTGCAACACATCGAGCGAAACCCAAGAGCGTCGGCATCCTCTAGTCAAACGATAGACTTCTGGGAACGCTTCAAAGCCAAGGTGGCCAGCCTTTTTAGCCTTAGACTTGCCTGAACAACAGCGGGCAGGGTAGAACATTGAGGTTGCTCCCGGGTGCCTATCGTTGGCCGGTTTTGAAGTGATAACCGTTGGCCGCTTTTGAAGTGATCACTGAGGAGCGGGGTCCAATCTTCCTCCCCGAAATGGTCTCGAAGTGACCTTCAATGATTTTCCTCCGCCGAGAGAGTCGGTGGCGCTCGCACGGGGGGGAACTATGTCAGATGGCGAACGGGAGTGTTGTCGCCTCAGGGGCTGTCCCTCTGGGTTTGCCCAGCAAGATCGAAGACGCGAAGGGGCAGTCAGCTCAGCGTCAAAATGCGGCCCGAGTTACTCCTCAATCGGAACCGCGCCGTCGACCTCGCGACACGGTGCGCTCTAGTTCCTTCAACGTGGCCAAGGAGTATGCGGCGGCTTCGCGCTCCCGGATGTCAGTCGTCCGCTCCAGTAATTCACTCAGCCGTCCCATAACAACTTGTTTGGCTTCTTTGATTCGTTTTGCAAACTCGTCGGGAGCGATGTCTATGAGGCCAGCTTCTGAGAGCGCTTTCCAATTTCGTTCCTTCTCGGATTCCTCATCTGTTAGGGTCACAGCGCTATACTCCGTTTGTTGTCGGTGGGTCGAATCTCCGGCACCTCCTCCCCTCATCACTCAGGGTTAGGCGGTTTGAGTCCCGCTTGCTTGAACCTAAGATACGTATACGCCAGGTACTGGTTTAGCTCGGCCCAGAAAGGCTGCTCCCGATCTCGAGGATCCAAACCATCTTCGGCCATTGAAACCAGCCGGCGTTCCCAAGCCTCTCGTTCGTCTTGAGCAACATCCTCGGGCTTGCGCCAAACGGGCGGCTCAGGATGATCCAAAACCTTGTGCTCCGGTATCACCCGTCCATCGTCAAGAATGAAATCTCGCCACACCAGTCCCCATCTCACGTCTTTGACCATACCCTCGGTCAGACCATTGACGGAACTGAATGTGATGATCTGGCCTTCTTCCGGAGGCCAGTTCGCACCGGTGCTGGCTTGCTTTTCCGTGGCTTTCATTTGTTAGGACCCGGTGCAGTTCAGTTAATTGCGTTCTTCTCGTTCGGGTTTGCGGCCGATGATTTGCGGTCCGTTAACAGATGGTCTTGGCCACGAACCGCGTGACAGGACGCGATCCACAGCTTGCTCCACCATCGAAAGAAAACCTTCGTCCCCTGCTTGACCTGAACCTGCCAAAGACTCATTCAGCGCGCTAAGTTGCGGATCTGTCTCCATTCCCACAATCGATTCATGTGGGCGCCTCAAGTACATGATCCAAAGCAGAGTAACGCCGTTGTAAGCTGCACTTTTCACCAGACTGACGATCGCAACCGGACCGTCGCCGAAGTGCATCACGAGACTCACCAGCACTAGCTCGACGCTCGCAAAGATTCCGAATCCCAGGGCGACTCCGAATACGTTTTGCCTCCAGCAATTTTTGAGAAACCGGCAAAGAATTATTAAGAGGAAGAAGAGTCCGCACTGCGTGACTCGTACACTGCGGTCGAAAGCCAGCACCGCCGATACCACGCTGTCGGCGCCGGCCTGTTGGCTCGAGAAGGCAGTAACGATGGCAACCAAAAGCAGCAATCCACAGGACCATCTGAATACCAGCGACGTAAGGGTCTGAATGCCGCCATATTCTTGAAGAAGATTGCGCAATATCTCGTCCATAACCAGTACAGCCAGCAAAACGCTGATGGCGTTCCCGGTCCAGTAGGCGTCGAAGTAGTTCTGCTGATTGTAGCGATAGATCACGAACAAGATGCCGGACTTAACAATCTGAAAAACGATATAGGAGAAGAATCGTGGAAAAGCAACATGCAACTTGCGCTGCATCATGAAGATGAGAAGAGTGATTTGCAGCGCCGGACCCACCAGCCAACTTACGTACATTCCGCTGTTCATTGCTCTGCCCCCCGGAGGTCAGAAGCATACTTCTCCCACGGCGGCGCTGCAAGCATTTTGTCGGGCCGGCCTAGCTGGCTATTATCGATTCGTATTTCTTACTTGCAGCTCTTTCCGCGGCACAACGGCATAGGGTCGCTACCATCGGCGACCACTACCATTTGCTCTGCTCCAATACGCGATTTTTCAACCAGGGACGAGTTCTTGGGAATTGCACAATACATTCCGACCAACGCCAAGGCGATTAACACGATCTCAGCAGTCTTGTTCATGGGGGAGTCTCCTTAGAGCGAACTTCAAACCGGGGAAGTATATGCTTGTAATCTCTCATGTGCGCGTTTCGCCTGTGGATAAATACTAATTTCCCAATTGCCTCGAGCCTGGGGGGCGAACAACGGCGATTCGGCGTGACGAGTTTTCTTGGAAAGCCAACCCGATGCCGCACTGAAGCTTGCTTTCTGTGGGGCTGACGCCTCCTGGGGCAATGCCTCCTGAGCGCTTATGTGCACTTCACTAGGGTAGTCGCCTGCTACGAACGGTTCTGCTGACGGCGATTGGGCGCCGTACTGGACCTGGTACATCAGATCCGCGCTGCCGGGACTGGGTCGACAAGGGGTTGCGCGAGTTCCGCGTTCCAAGAATGCACCAGGGGAAACCGCTTCGGCGGCGCGCACTCTGGCAATTTCGTGGGCAGTCTGAGGTATATCTCGAACTGCGCCATGGGCTGAATCACTCCTTCGGCCAGAACAACATTCCCGGCGCAATGAGTCTAGGCCTCACTCGATTGGGCCATTGACATCCTTCGGATGGGCCATTCACGCTTGCCGGACCTGTTCCTATACTCGGTTTGAAAGTGAACCACGGGAAAGCGAGATTCATTTCCACGCTGCGACATTGAAGGAGTTCTATGGCAGTCCCCACCCCTTTTTACGTCCGCATTTGCTCAATCTGCGGAAAGCGGGTCAATGGTGAAAGCCACCAGACCGATGCAGACGGACATTCGATTCACGACGAATGCAGCCCGTCCGGAGGGCACGTTAAGAAATCTGAAGGGCAGTTGACTCCCCGAACCGATAGCGACCAATATGAGTCTTGAGCGGTTGGTAGATTGCTTCGGGTGAGGATGCTAGACGCCGTTGAAGTAGGGTCAATGCAAAGACAACAACAGAAGCGCCCCATCAAGTTTGAGCAGGTTTTCCTGAGGACGACACCTACTGCACTCTGAATGGCGGTCGTGGCACAAGTGGGCAGGTCGATGTGCCCCCGCCGCCCACTGAGCCGGAAATGACGACCTTTTGGTAAATCTTCGCGATGCATTCATTCCACTCGGTGTGCCCCTGGCCACGGAGCACGACTTCAAGGCGATGCGAGAAACCCTTGGCAACATGCTCCGTATACCATAGCGGCGTCGCACCATCGGTATCACCAGAGGCGAACAAGGTCGGCACGGATGACTGAATAGGTTCGCGATAATCTTTCGGAAGTGCGGCCTTAGGCCAAAACTTGCACGCGGCCTGTTGCTGACGCACGCGATAGTCACCCAAGAAAGTGCCCTGGGTTTCTGCGGCGACCTCGCCTTCTCTGATAAACGGAAGATCCTCGCTGCATGTAATCGCAAAGAAGAGACCGAAGCTGAAGGGCGAGTCATCGCTGGCATCAGCTAGAACACCCTCGGAAATCGGGCTCCAGTCCCCAAGGAACGCTCGATGAATCATCCAAGGTAGTGCCGTAGAGCTTCGGGGCCTATAAAGTTTCGCGCGAAACCATTCCGCAACCCGACCGCGATCTGGCGGAAAGGTGCCGGTTTGTCCTTGTACGGTGACGCGCACGGATCCTGAGGATAGGCGAGCAGATATCTGGCGAAACTCCTCTCGCAGGTTAGGGAACGCAGCGTTGCAGGCGAAATCTCCTGCGCAGGCGTCGAACATCTTCTCGAGCGCAGTTTGTCCGGTCTTTGCGAAAGGCAGCGGCGTCGCTGCATCGAGCGGAACGACACTACCCATATACACAGTCCTCACGCTTTTGGGGTACATTCGCAGGTAAACCTGCGCGGCTCGAGTTCCGTATGAGCCCCCGAATAAATTCAGTGGTCTGTAGCCGAGAGCCGTTCGTACCTGTTCAAGGTCATTGGCGAAGCGATCGTAGGTGTACTGTGTCAGGTCGGCTCGCGCGCTAAGGTTTTGCTCGCATTTTTCGACGGCTGCAGGCGGGAACACATCGCGTAGGCTCACCGCAGCTTCTTCCGCTGAGAATAGAGCGCAATTCAATGCGCCCGAGCGTCCAGTGCCCCGCTGATCTACTAAAAGGATGTCGCGATCCTGACGCAAGGTTGTGAACTGCTTGACGTAAACCTCGGCTGCGCTGATGGCGTCTTCGCCAGGGCCGCCCATCAATATCACAATCGGGTCTGGACGTGACCTCCCGCCGGTCGCGGGGATCACGGCCACGCCGATTTTGAGCTGACGCCCCGCAGGCCGATTCGGATTCTCGGGGACTTCGAGTACACCGCACCGCGCTGCTTGCGGGACGCCTGACAATTTGCAAGGGGAAAGCTCAAGGGAGCGAGAGGATTCCGCGGAAAGAGATGGAGCTCCGACAATCACGGCTTTTGCCACGCTCACGAACTGGATCGATATCACGACCGTCAGTGGCAGAAGGAGGAAGAGTCCCGTGGTCCGCCGCGAAGAGCGCCGTTCATGGGTTTGACTCAAATATCGGCATCCTGCGTGCGTGGGATCATATCGTCGTACGTGGGGCCCTCGACTCTCATTCAAGTCTCCACCGTGTTCGTGCAGCTGTCGTTTGCGTTCGTCCACATAATCTTCGAGGGTGTCCGGTTCTGCAGGAACGCCGGCAAGGAACATTTGTACGAATCGCATTGTATAGTCAGCCTATGAAACTCCCCTACCTTGCTGCGTGTTTTCTGTGTCTGGCAACCGCGATAGCGGCGCAGAGGCCGCCCGATACGGCCCGAGAGTATATCGCGGCACATCGCGCGCTTGTGCAACAGTTTAGCGAATTGCTGTCGATACCAAACGTTGCTGCCGACCGGCAAATCTGAGGCGCAATGCCGACGTACTCCTCGAAGGGCTGCGGAAACGCGGTATCGATTCCCGGTTGCCCTCTCTCCAGCGCGCCGTCGGTGCTCTTCGGGAAGATCGACGTGCCCAGACGTGATCGTACGGTCAACAGAGCCGGAGTCCGGTGGCATGGCTGGCAAGCTTCTCGGCGCGGACGGGCGACGAATCTTCACCGTCTCGGAGTTCCCGACAAAACCATACAGAGAATCCTACGGCACTCCAATGTAGCGGTTACACAGAGCCGCTACATCAAAGCGGCCGATTCGGAGCGACTGCAGCAATGAAGCAATTGAGCAGTCTCGAATATGCATTGAATATGCACCCCTCGGGTGTTCAGAGACTCCGATTGATGTAGGCGATCAACAGAAGCACGCGAGGGAAACACTTATGAATGCGGGAGATTAAAACATCTGGCGGAGAGGGAGGGATTGACCGCCGTGGTCTCGCCTTGGCACTCCTGCCTGCACAATTTTGCTCGCGTGCTGTGCTAGATAGCAAGATCTGAACCTCAGGCGAAACGGCTCACAACAGACTGCCGTGGCGCACACGTTGAAAACGGCTGAATTGTAAAGATTGTTCACAGGAGAAGCCGGAGAAACCGCTCTAATCGGACAAACACAGGCCAATCACTTGGGGTGGGTTCCGGTGCTAGTGGATGGTGCCGCCTTTGTTATTTTTCAACTCTGCCATTCTTGATCCATACTTCATCTGCGAGGCTTTATCTCAGCGTGTACGGGGCCTGCCTCGGCCTTGGATCTTCTGGCCGGGGTCTAACGAACGCAATCTGGACGGGGCAACGCGGCTTCTAACGCGATTGCTCGGTTGAAACATTACTTGTCTGTCAGACAGGAGCGCAAAGGTGAAGCACACGAGACAGGAATTCTCGCCAAGCGACTACTACAAATCCAGACAGGACTATATCCAAAACTGGCGGTCGGTAGACCAAACACTATATCGGCTTTGCCGAGAACACTACACGCACAAGGACCGGTCGTTCGTGACCGCAAAAGTCGTAATCATTGGACGTACTTATTCAACAGGAGTCGAACGAAAGGTTACAACAACAGGCGGCCAAGGTAGCTCGATATCTCGTGTTGCAGACTTATTGTTCACGCACAGTGACGAAGTAGACCAGTGGTTTGGTCGCCTCGGAAAAGTCGGGGGAACGCTCGACGTGTGGGACATCCGAGAGCTCTTAACGATACACGGGCTGCTGTTAAAGCTTCTAACGAAGATCACTAATCGGGAACAATTGGTACGTTCGTTCGTATCGAAGTATTTGCATTTTCACAACCCGAACGTCCCAATCTATGACAGTGTGGCGGCGGGATTCCTGCCGAGCATCGTTTCAATGCAGGGGAGCCAAGCTGCCCTCGCGGAGGACGTCGACGGCGAATATGCCAATTATGTCCACGGATTCTCAAAGC
>DATBEI010000183.1:0-20534 GCA_036269595.1 Candidatus Sulfotelmatobacter sp. | reverse complement strand
CCCTGGTCGAACGGCTGAAACCTGGAAATCTGCACCGGAGCGCTGAAACTCCTTCCCGCGTTGGTGGAGACCGCGGCCATGATCGCGTTCGGCAAGCCATTCGAGGCAAACTGGCGCCAGGTCACATACACATTTCCGTTCAGCGCGTTGACCGCGATTGCGCTGCCCTGGCTCGTGGTCGTGCCGGTATTGAGCTGAACGGGAACGCTCCACGTTACGCCGCAGTCTGTGGAGCGGGTGAACATGAGATGCGTGGGAGTAGAGTTCGCCTTGGTTCCCTGCAGGAAATCCGTGTACGCGAGATAAACGTTACCGGCTGGAAACGATTGAGGCACGGAAAGACTGCCACCGTTCGATCCCATTGCCGGTTCCTTGGCAACAAATGAACAGGTGCTGGCGCCGGAACGCGGGATATCGACTGCCAACGACGGTTTATCCAGGAACTGGGCCGCGTTGCCGGCAGCGACGATGTGAGTATCCAGGTACGTGATGGTGTCAGAATTTTCGTTATTGTTCAGATCGTCATAGCGCGCCACAAAAACGGAGCTAACAGCGCTGGCTGTCGTCGTGCTCGGCGCGCGGTCAAAGGCCAATCCGGCGTAATAGAACATGCCGTTTGTTCCAGCTCGGACGACCGGATCAGAGGCCGCCTGAAAATTCCCCCCAAGCGCCCCGTTGTCTTTGCACTGCGAGACGGACTCCTGACAGCCGGGCAGCAGAGTGCTCTGCCAACTCAAGCCACCGTCAAACGACTTGAACAAGCCCAGCCACGCGTCCCCGGTTTCGGCCCCGCCGCTGAGTGAAAACTCGAGATCGACGGTGCGATAGTCGTTCGCCCCCCCAAGGATATGCATCGGGTTGCGCGTCGAAACGGCGATCGATGGCTCGTTTTGCCGCTGCAGGAATGGATCCCCATTCGGCCAGCTCGTGCCTGACACCATGTTGACGTTCTGTCCGCCAACCTGGGCGAAGGCGGGAGCCCTCAATAGCCACGAGATCAGGAGTGCGACCAAGATGACGATGGAGACATTGAAAATGGCGTGGGATTCAGAGCGATTCGCCTTCATTTTTTCTTGCTCCCGATTTTTTTTGACAAACCTGGGACTTAAGACTGGAACGCGAGCAAGGGCCCTATCTGCTATATACGGCGCAGCAGTTACTGCCGGGCAAAATCCTAAACACAGAGTTGGAACAGGGCGCTACTTCTGCCTGAACGACGGGGAAAGAGGTTATCGATTGGCTCACGAGAACAACCGTTTCAAGTTCACCGAGGGGGGATCGGTAAAGCCACACAGAAAATAAAATTCGACGTCTTTGGTCTTAATTGTCGAGCCAGCAGATCGTCCGCATCAGGATCAGCCGAAATGCCGATCCACGCATGACTCGTTCCCGCGAGCAAAGCTACACTGGCGCAAAACTTTGAACCCGCCGGCTGAATTTGTCAAGCGAAAACCCGCTCCCTAAGCGTTGGCCCGGGATATGTCCGACCCAGGGTCCGGTTGCCATAATTTTTCGGTCTTGGGTCAGACGGAGGGTCATTCTTGCCGAGCAATGCTCACATAGCCAGAAATACTCCGTCTGCCTGGAGTTGGATGGCTTCGCAGGGGCGTCTGTTCTGGACGAAATAACCTTCCCTCCGCGAGATGGAGAAACGGCGTCAGACACGAACCGTTTGCTGCACACCTGGCGAGCATTCGGCAACCCTTCCAGCACGCATGCTAAGCAGTAACTTGCACGGACAGCAGCTCCGGAATACAGCGAGAAGTGAGGAGAGACTTGGTGGCGTCCTCGGCAGTGAATTTGCCCATCAGCAGCGCCAGTTTGCGATTGGTCGTCATACGGATGGGGGTCGAATCAACGCTCTGTACATATTGAGGGAGGCGAGCGCCGCTTCGGTTCACTTTCACAATAAATTTGATGTTTTTCATAATGATGTCCTAGCCGTTCTTTGGGACGCGAGCAAAAACTACGGTTCATTTCTTTAAAGTCGAGTAGGTCACCGCCGTAAAAGGCTTGCCACACTCCATGCAATTCGCCTTCAATCGAGACGTGATCAATCCGCAGGACGGGCACATCCTTTGCGATGCCAGACGGGCGGTCTGTGGCTTCAGCTTGAGCATCCACCGAAGCAGCAGGATCGAGAACAGGACGATCAGAATATCGAGAGAAATATGGGGTACGTTCATAAACCGAGACCTCCGCGCTTCCGAGGTGGACGAATCGGGCTCTTGAGCTCGCTGAAAGACCTAAGGTGAGAGAACTTCAGATGGACTGGCTTAGGTCAGAGGATCTGAATGAGGAGAAAAACGTAACCGCCCCTGTAGTCATTGTAGCAGTTAAGGTCCGATTGGTCGTGTCATTACCAAGCGTCCTTTAGGAACCGGTCAGTGCAAGATCAATTAATGACTGACATCCGGCAAACCTCTGGTCAGTAAGCGTAACCGCGATTTTGCGGCGGAAAATCATCAGCAGATGGAGAAGTTCGGCGCTCACGGATGGAATGAAGCCAGGGCAGTTTCCGGATCGTCGAAGACTTCAAACAGCTTTAACAAGCCGATCATCTTCAAGGTCTTCACCGCAAAGGGCGAGGGATTGAGCAGCTTCAAAGCGCCGCCGCGCTGCTTGAAACAGGTGAGATATTGAACCAACAGCCCGATGCCGCTGGAATCGAGCATGGCGATATCAGCCAGGTCGACCACGTAGTAATTGGCGCCGGTGCCCGCAAGGTCATCGAACGTGGCCCGCAGACTATCGACTGCATCGCCGAGGGTTAACCTGCCGGTCAATTTCAGCAGCCTGACTTCTCCCCGATTCCGGATTTCGATTTGCACCGATGGCCACCTTACGACGATAGGTTGCCCGCACGAGATGCCACAAGCGGGTGATTGACTCTCATCCAAGCCTCTGATAAAGTGCCCGCTCAAATTAGAAGAACCTTGCGATTTTTGCAAGCGGAGTATTCTTTCCCCAGCCGTAGCTGTGCGGAATTTTTTACGGGAAAACCGATGACATCGCCTCGTTCGAACCTGGGCCTCAACCTCGCCGATTTCGCGTCGCGTTTGTTGGAGGTCAACGAGACCGCGCCGCGCGCCCGCGTGATTGCGCATGCGGCCTGCGAGCAGCTTCCTGGGACAACGGCCATTGTCTATCTCCTGGAGGAAGATGAATCCGGGCAGTTTTGGGCGGCACGGGCCGCGATGGGCGATGGTGCTGAACCGGACCGCAAGGTCGAAGCCGCCTCTGGGACCCTCGGATCTCTGCTTGCCGATCCCAAGCCAACCATCTTTGAAGGCAGAACCCTGATCCGGGAAGACTATGCTCACCTGAATATCCGGCGAACGTTGAGGAGTATCACTTGCGTACCCCTACTGGCTAACGGAGCCGTCGTAGGAGCGCTGGAGCTTCTTAGTTTCGAGACCATCCCTGACAGCACGGTTCTGGCGGATTTGCAGAGCTTGTCAGAAATGGCCGGACAAGGTTTGCTTTCCTCCCGCGCCTATGAAACCGAACGCAATGACTCGCTGACTTCCATCACACGCGTAACACAGTTTTACGACATCGAAAAAGTCTTCAGTTCGACGCTGGAGATGGATCAACTGCTTCCGCTCATGGGGAGCAAAATTCGCGAGATGCTGCAATGCGCCGGAGTCAATATCTGGTTGGTCCAGGGCGACGGCAGTGTCCTGCTCATGCACAAATCCGGCGTTGACCCCACTACGCACCAGGATATGGTGCAACTGGGTGGCCAGGGAATCGCCGGCGATGTCTCCGACAGCGGAGAGCCGCTGCTGATTGCAAGCGCAGAGGATGGGCGAATCGTGCGCCGGAATGCAGAGCTGGAGCAAGGACGCGTCGAATCCATCATCGCGGCGCCGCTCATCGACAAAGGATCGCTGGTAGGTGTGGTCGAGGCGGTGAACCGTCTCGACGGCGCGCCTTTCGATGATGACGACCTGTTCGTGCTTACCAGCCTCAACGAGACGGCCAGCATCGCTCTATATAACGCCAGCCTCCTGTTGGCTGAACGCAAGGTCGAAGTGCTGGAGATGCTGGTTACGGTCAGCCGCGAGATTACCTCGACCTTGAATCTGGAACGGGTCCTGCAGACAATCGTCAATGCTCCGCAGGCGCTCATTCCCTACGAGCGCGCCGCGATCGGCCTTCAGCAAGCGGGCAAATACAAACTTGCGGCAGTCAGCGGAGTAACCCGGCTCGACGCGAGTGCTCCCGATATCGCTCCCCTGGACGAACTCCTGCGCTGGACTCTGTTGTCGCAAGAAGTCGTTCACGTGCGGCAGCATGGGGACAATATTGACAGTCCCCGCGAGGAAACGCGCGCCAAGTTTCAAGCCTATTTCGAACGATCAGGAATGCGGGCATTTTATGCCATGCCACTGCAGGACGACACCGGCCGAGTTGGCGTGTTCGGCATGGAAAGCCGCGATCCCGATTTTCTCTCTGCCGCTCACCTGGAAATTTTGCAGGTATTGGCTGCGCAGGCCACTGTCGCCCTGCGCAACGCGCAGATGTACAAAGAGGTGCCGTTTATCTCCGTCCTGGAGCCGATGCTGGAGAGAAAACGGAAATTCATGGCCCTGGGGAAACGGCGGCGAACCTTCGCGATCGCCTTGGTAGCCGCTCTTCTGCTGTTTCTTGCAGCTGTTCCCTTGCCCCTCCGCATCGATGGAGATGCGGTGGTTGCGCCCCTCCACACCGCGCAAATTCAGCCGGAGGTTGAAGGCGTGGTTCGCAACGTATATGTGCGGGAGGGAGATCATGTGGCCGCAGGACAACTTATTGGCGAGATGGCCGATTGGGACCTGAGGAGCCAATACGCGCAGGCGCAAGCCAAATATCAGGCCGCATTGTTGCAGATGAATCGCGCTTTAGCCGCAGGCGACGGAAGCGAGGCTGGCACGCAGCGCGTTCAGGCGGACTATTGGAAATCCGAGGTCAGCCGGGATCGACAACTGCTTGATGGAACGCACTTGCGCTCTCCCATCGAGGGCGTCATCAGTACTCCGCATATCGAGAACATGGTAGGAAGGCGCCTGCAACACGGAGACAGCTTCGCGGAAGTGCTCGACACCTCTCATGCCGTAGTGGACGTGGCGATTGATGACATGGACTCGTCCCTCCTTCGCCCTGGTTCTCGAGTTGCGATCAAGCTGAATGGTTTTCCTACTCGAGTCTTTCGTGGCAATGTAGAGGTCGTCAGCCCCAAAGGTACGCTCGTCGGAGATTCCCGCGTGTTCTATGCGCGAGTTGCGATCCCCAACGCAAGCGGGGAAATCCGCGCGGGCATGGAAGGCCGCGGGAAAGTTCGTGTGGGCTGGTACCCGTCTGGATACGTGATGTTCCGCGGACCGTTGGTATGGCTGTACGCCCGGATCTGGTCCTGGTTGGGAGTGTAAAGAAAAATGCAACTCAATCCAATGCGCCATCTCGTTCCGATCGTCTTTGTCCTGGCATGTGCGCTGACCGCCTGCTCCGATCAGAATCCGGAAACGGCTTCGGCTGCCCCGCCCGCCGGTCCTTCCCCTTCGAAAAGTTCGAGCAGTTCGGCCGATGACGCGGTCACTGTGTCCGGTCCCCTGATTGTGGAGCACCAACTGGATGTGCTGGCACAGCGCGAGGGCGTTATCGAGAGCCTCCGGGCCGACGTCGGCAGCCGTGTCAAATCTGGTGCAGTGCTGGCACAACTGGATGACCGCGAACTGACCGCCGATGTGGAAGCAGCACACGCCAAGGCCGATGGGACCGAAGCCGAGCTTAAGAGTTGGCAATCGGAATCGAAGGTTCTAGACGCGGACTTCGATCGGGCGAAGAAGTTGTGGGACGCGCAGTTGATCCCGCTGGAGCAATTCGAGCATGCCAAGTTCAAGGCGGAAGAGGAAAAGTTTGAGGTGCAGCGGGTACAGCAGGCCTTACTCACCGCTCGCGCAACCGAACATTCGCTTGAATTGGAATTGGAAAAGACGCGCATCCATGCACCCTTCGATGGAGTGATAGCGCGGCGTTATGTGCGACAAGGGCAACAGATCGCTCGCGGCGACCGCCTTTTCTGGATTAGTGGAGATGGACCGCTTCGCATACGGTTCACGTTGCCTGAGAGATTCATCGGCAAGATCAAAAATGGTCAGGAAATGGTGCTCAGCACGCCGGACCTTCCGAATGAAACCTTCAAGGGCAGAGTGATTGAGGTGAGTCCAGTTGTGGATCCAGCGAGCAGCACGTTTGAAGTTGAAGTCGCGCTCGTGGGCTCTCGCGGCAACTTGCGGCCCGGCATGAATGCCAGTGTGAAGCTCGACGTGCTGCAATGAATATCACCCAGGCCTTGAACGTCGCGCTGCCAGAACTGCCCGCGCGATTGATCAGCCAACGCCCTCCCAGAGTTCATCCGGAAGTGGTATTCCAGGAACATATTGAAGATGGCGTCGCCGTGGTCAAAGTTTTTGTTCCCGGGGTTGACGCCATGTTTACGTTTCCTCCCGCAAGCTGGAAACTGATTCAGCTGTTCGACGGGCGACATTCCTACTCAGAAATTGTCGAACAATACTCCTCCAAAACCGGTATTTCGTACTCAGAGGAAACCATCCGGGACTTCGCCGCCGAGGTGGCGGCGATGAATTTCTGGTACCTAACGCCTCAAGAAAAAAATATTCGCCTAATGCAGAAGACCGCCGAGGAGAGGCGGCGGATGGAGAACAAGAGCCGATGGGGCGACCTCTCCATGATTAAATTTCCTGCCGTAAATCCCAATCGCTTCCTGGTTTGGATCTATCAGTACCTTTGGTTTCTATACAAGCCCTGGGTTGTAACGGTGTGTTTCATCGCGCTTTTATTTATGGCGGGAATCTTCGCCACGCACTGGAACGAGGTGGGGCGCGACACTTTAGAGCTTTATAACTTCGCCGACAAGAGTTGGTTCGACATTGCGGTTTTCTGGATCGTTGCCACCATTCTCTGTTGCATCCACGAGATCGGCCATGGACTGACTTGCACCCACTACGGAGCGCCCGTTCCAGCCATGGGATTTCTCCTGATCTATTTGACTCCGGCGTTCTACACGGATACGACCGCAGGCGAGGTCAAGGCGAACCGGTTTCAGCGGCTGATGATCACCGTGGCTGGGGTCTGGTCAGAGTTGCTGGTTTGCGCGCTCGCGACTCCCATCTGGTGGGGCACACCGCCAAACACTCCTATTCATGATTTGGCGTACACGATCATCTTGTTCTCGGGAATTGGCGTGGTGCTCATCAATTGGAACCCTCTGATGAAGTTGGACGGCTACTTCATCATGTGCGATCTGCTGGGCGTTTTGGATTTGAAAGAGGCGTCTACGCTGTACTTTTCGAATTGGGTCAAGCGCCACATCTGGCGGCTGCCGGTTCAGGTGCCGTATGTGCCGAAGCGCCGCCGTCCAGGATATGTGGCGTATGCAGTACTGTCAGGCCTTTACAGTTATTCTGTTCTGTACGTCTTTGCCAAGTTCATCGGAAACATCGCGCACAATTTCAGTCCGGATTGGGGCTTTCTTTTTGAATATGCCACGGCATTCATGATTTTTCGCGGCCGGCTCCGCACACTCTGGAATTTTATGACTCTCGTCTATCTCGACAAAAAAGACCGAATTGCCGCTTGGTTTGTGCCAACGCGCAAGTATGCGCTCTCTGCAGCGATGATCCTCTTCGCGCTTTTGCCCATTTGGCACGAAACCGCCGTCGGCAGATTTGTGCTGGAGCCGGCTCATATGGCCGGGCTGCGAGCCCTCATCCCGGGAACAGTGGCTCAGGTCTTTGTAGATGAGGGCCAGACAGTGGGGAAAGGCGATCGCATTATGCAATTGCAGAACCTTTCCCTGGAATCCCAGGCGGCGCAGAGCAATTCAGAATTGGATGTCGCCATTCAGAGGTCAAAATCCGCATTACTGAACTACCGTGATTTAGGCGTTGCCCTCGTTGCCCGGGAACGGCTGAGCCGAGAATCAGCCCAGTTGGCCGCCGAAATGGAAAACCTAGTAATCCGCGCCCCCATGGCAGGAGTCATTCTGACCCCGCGTCTGAAGGATCGAGTTGGTGCGTATCTCTTGCCTGGGACGGAGCTGGCCGAAGTCGCTGACTTAGACCGTTTGCGAGCGCGTATTTACGTGTCTGAGTTCGAGATGTACAAGTTCAATGTCAATTCGCCTGCTCGGCTGCAGGTCGATGGCTTTCTGGCGAAATTCCACGCGCGAACGGCAAACATCATGCCG
Source organism: Candidatus Sulfotelmatobacter sp. (assembly GCA_036269595.1). Lineage (GTDB taxonomy): Bacteria > Acidobacteriota > Terriglobia > Terriglobales > Acidobacteriaceae > Sulfotelmatobacter. Next base: position 12,280 of record DATBEI010000183.1, on the reverse strand, counting down.
CTATCTGCGGACATCGCTCCGGGCTTGATCGATTTGAGCAAATACAAGGGCCAGAGCCCGCCGAAGTTTTACGTCTTTGACTTGGTAGTTGATAATGCCAGCGGATCTCTGAGGCCGGGCATGATTGGGACTGCGCGGGTTTACGGCAAGAAACGAAGTCTCGCGAGTTTGGCCGCCCACAGTGTTTGGGAATTCTTTGGTCGGAAGTTCTGGTAGAAGGGAAAAAGGGCCGCGTAGGCGGCCCTTCCTCCTGATAGCAGAATCGCACTGCAATGTCTTAGTAGACTTTTACGAGCTTCGCTGGGGCGGACAGCTTTGCTGGGGCCGACAGCTTTGCCGGGGCCGACAGCTTTGCTGGAGCCGACAGCTTCGCTGGGGCCGACAGCTTTGCTGGGGCCGACAGCCTTGCTGGGGCCGACAGCTTCGTTGCCCTCGGCTTCACGGCTCCTGTTGAGGCTGAACCCGCTTCGGGTGAGCTAGCCACGAGGGCTTTCTTCGTGGTGTTCAGAGATTTGATCAGCGATTTTTTCTGGATTGTCATCTTTTTGCTCCTCGTTGGCTTTGCTTTTTTCGTTACTGACGAGATTGGAATAGCACGGGCGTTGCCAAAACAGCAAGATCCGTCAACCTAAATGCAAGTTGAAGGAAATATGCGGTTTCTTGAGAACACATCGTGCGCGCGAACCACGGGAGCGTCAGCCAATAATTTACATAGGTTAATTTTTAAACCTAATAAGGTTAATTTTTAACCCTAAAGACTCCCGACTTTCAACGTTCTGCACAGGTACTTCATCCTCTGGGGGTCGAGCCGCAGCAAGTTGGCGGCGGCCGATTTTTTCCCGCCGGTTCGGCGCAAAGCAGCATTGAGGTAGGCCACCTGAATGCGTTGCATCTCCGCGTCGAAGTCCACCCCCTCTTGAGGGATGAGAATTGCCTCCTGGCTGGCGGCACTGGAAAACAGGACTTGCTGCGGAAGCTGATACGCCGTGATCGCCGTGCCGTCGCTCATCAGCACAAGCCGTTGAACCACATTCTCCAGCTCGCGGACGTTGCCCGGCCAGGAATATTGCTCCAGAATTTCCATGACTTCGGGCTGAACCTGTTTCGCTGGCTTGTGGTTGGCCGTGCAGTACAGCCGCACGAAGTGCTCAACCAGCAGTGAAATATCGCTGCCCCGTTCGCGCAGGGGAGGGACAAAAATCGGGACAACGTTAATTCGGTAATACAGGTCTTCCCGAAAACGTCCTTTCTTCACCATATCTTCCAGGTCATCGTTGGTGGCGGTGATCAGCCGGAAGTCGATCTTCTTGGCGGCCCTGCTTCCCAAGCGCTGCACCGATCGCTCCTGCAGGACCCGGAGCAACTTGCTCTGCAACGGGTGGTTCAGGGTGCTGATCTCGTCCAGAAACAAGGTACCGCGATGCGCCAATTCGATCATTCCTGGTTTCGCGCTTTCGGCTCCGGTAAAGGCGCCACGCTCATAGCCGAACAACTCAGACTCCATCAGCGTTTCGGGTAGAGCCGAGCAGTTCAGGCAAATGTAGGGCTGTTCGCGCCGCTCCCCGCACTGTACGATAGCCCGCGCCACCAGTTCTTTTCCTACACCACTCTCGCCCCGGATGACGACGCTGGCATCGCTCGCCGCCACCGCTTCAATGGCACGATAGACTTTGCGCATGGGTTGGCTGCTGCCGATCAGCCCGCAGAATGCGTTTCGGTTGGCAATTTGATCGAGCAACCATTGTCCTTCGAACTGCAGGGCGCGTTTCTCCAAGGTCTGCAACAGCACGCTTCGCAGTTGTTCGCAGTCCACCGGCTTGAGGAAAAAATGATCAGCACCAGCCTCGCTCGCCTGCAGGGGCAATTCGCTGCTGACAGATTTCGTGATCGCGACCAGGATCAAGTCCGAGCGTAAGCGGCGGATTTCATTCAGTACGTCAATGCCATCACTGGGCTGATCGCCGATGCTCTCGAGGTCCAGTACAATCCCATGCGCCTCAGGATCGTCGATCAGCAACTTTATCTGCGACTCCGTACTCGCGAGTATCACGCGAAAGCCGGTAGCAAGGACTCGCCGCATCTCGCGAAACATATGCTCTTCCAGCGTGATTACGGCGATGGAGTAACGCTCGGCGGAGGACATCAAAGGCGCGCTCAATTGTGCGGAGTCCATGGATTCGCCAGCAGACAGCGCAGGATTATACGTCAAGTTCAGGGTTCTCGTGCGCGTTGCCTTCCCGCCGAGCGTCGTACCCTGGTTGCGCCACTCTCGAGTGCGCTATTCGCCTTCTTTTCAGCTTTGTTCCTCTGCTGCGATGTGACGCCTATGCGCCGTCATGCTCGGTTCCTGGCGACCAAAACGCAAAGTGATCGTCATCGACTTTGCTGGGCCTCCCGCCTAACCACCAGTGAGACAACCAAAGCAGTGGGTAACATCCATCAGGCAGCCTTCCGCGTCCCTGGTGACCGAGGGATTTGTAAGGACCGACACGTGCGTATCATCATCGAGTGCCCGGAGAGAATTCTCCTACTTCTTGAATAAGCGAACGATGGAAGGTCTTTATGCGTCGATCGGTTACTTTCAGCAGGCCATTGCCAAAGATTCGAACTACGCGCGCGCCAACGCCGGTTTGGCTGATGCCTATGCCCTGATTGGCGGTTATAGTGGAGCTCCGGCGAGCGAATTCGCTCCTCAAGCACGTGCCGCCGCGCTGCGAGCCCTGCAACTTGACGATGAGCTCCCGGAAGCCCACACAGCCCTGGCTTTGATCGTTCAGAACTACGACTACGATTGGCAGACGGCGGAGAGAGAATTCAGACGGGCCATTGAATTGAACCCCAACTACGCCACTGCCCATCACTGGTATGCCGAACACCTGACATGGCGGGGACGTTTCGACGAAGCCCTTCGCGAAAATGAACGGGCCCGCCAATTGGATCCGCTTTCGCTGATCATCGCAGCCGATAACGGAGCAACTCTCTACTACTCTGAACAATACGATCGAGCCATCTCTCAGTTCTTAGCCGTTCGTGAACTGGACTCCGACTTCCCTCGCGCGAAGCTGATTTCCTTAGCCTATGTCCAAAAAGGAAAGTTTGCTGAGGCGATCGCCGATGCCCAAAAGCCGTACTCTGGCCTCACCCCCTGGAAGTGGTCTACCCTCGCCTACATCCAAGGTCGTGCCGGTCACACCCTGGAAGCAGAGCACGCCCTGCGTAAATTATTGGACCTGAACCGCAGACAACCGATGGATCCGATGGTGATTGCTTTCGCATACGTAGGCATGGGGAACAACGAGCAGGCTATCGAATGGCTGGAGAAAGCATTTGCGCAGCATTCCAATGGTCTGACCGAGCTTAAGGTGGACCCGGCTTACGACCCGCTGCGCAGTGACCCGCGCTTCCAGAATCTTTTGCACCAGGTAGGTCTAACAGATTAAGACCTGTTTCGTTTATGCCAATCCATTCGGATGAAATGAAACCACTAAGGTTCAAGCCTCAGTTGGAAGTTATCCCGGAGGCTCATCGGCCTGTCGGCTCAACAGACATCGACAGCCGGGCCAACTGGGTCTGAAACGTTTCAAGAATCAGGTGGCGTTGGAGAGTTGCCGACGCGGCCGTTGAACTATGAGTCTCCACAGTCTCATAGCAAGCGGTATCGCAACCTACAGATTCGCATAGACGCGACCCTGTCCGTGTTGGATGCTGCCCGTTCCCGCACCCCACGAATCGCATGGCTCGCACGATAAACCATTGAACTCGTCCTCAGGGTTATGGAACTCGTACCAATCGACTTCCAGGTGCCTGTTTTTGGTCACTTGCATGCATCTCGGGAAACGTAAGTTCTGTCTCGGCCCTCGCAAACTCCAGTTGTCTTTTGCAGTTTCGCGAAGCTAGTTTGTGCATTCGTCTGCACTGAACTAACAGATCGCGACTGCCTTAGAAACAACGGGAAGTTTTTGACAACAATTCTGCTTGGAGGCTTTAGCCATGCGTGCATGCGACAAGATGCTTTCTGTTGTGGTGACCTTGCTTCTTTCCGCCGTTCTCATGTTTGAAGCGGGCGGTGCTCCGCCCCTGTGGGGGCAATCGAGCAACACCGGCACGATTGCCGGCACGGTAGCGGATCCTAGCAAGGCAGTTGTGAATGGTGCCGTGGTGACGTTGACTGACCTGACGACGTCTACTTCGCGTTCGGTCGACACTAACGAGGCGGGGCGCTACATTTTCGTCGATGTTGCACCGGGAAACTACGATCTTTCGGCAGGAAAGCAAGGCTTTTCCACCAGCAAAACCCACGTTACCGTGCAGGTGGGAGCCGCTACCACTGCAAATATGGTTCTGCAAGTTGGAGGCAGCAATGTAGTGGTGGAAGTAACAGCTGTTGGCAATGAGTTGCAGACCATGAATGCGACGGTTGGCAATACGATTAGCGGAGTGGCGTTAAGTTCACTGCCAACCTTCGGCCGCGACGTCAGTACGTTTCTGACCATACAGCCTGGCATCAGCCCGGACGGCAGTGTGGCCGGGGCAGCCGTTGACCAAAGCTACTTTTCGCTAGATGGCGGCAACAACACCAACGACATGGACGGCAGTATGAGTGTCTACACCACCTCCTTCGCTGGGGACCCGACCGGAGGAATCGCCAATCAAAGCGCTGGTGTCGCCGCGGGCGCAACCGGCGTTATACCCACGCCCGCAGACAGTGTGGAGGAGTTCAAAACCAATACCGCCAACCAGACTGCCGACTTCAACAGTTCGGCTGGCGCCGAAGTGAAGGTGGTCACTAAGCGCGGCACCAACGCCTGGCATGGCACGGCTTACGAATATTATCTCGACAACAACTTCTCGGGGAATACCTGGGACAATAACTTCAACGGCACACCACTTCCCAGCTTCCACTACAGCCGCTTCGGCGGTGCTGTCGGCGGACCGATCCTCCCTAAAAATATTCTAGGCGGCAAAACATACTTCTTCGCCAACTACGAGGGCTTCCGTTTCCCCAACTCCACCACCATCAACAAGGAAGTTCCCTCCCCGAACATGCGACTTGGGATCTTAGCGGATCCTGCCGGCGGCCTCTACGACCTTAAGGCGCTCGATCCGCGCGGTATAGGAATCAGCCCTGCGGTTATGCAACTGTGGCAACTGGAGCCGGCATCGAACGCAGCGTGCGCCGCTGGCAGCCGCTGCGACGGCGTAAACGTTTTGGGATTCTCGTCCAATGTCTCGGTTCCGCTGAAGTCCAATTTTGGCGTGGTTCGCGTTGACCACGACTTCGGTTCAAAGTGGCACTTCATGTCCAGCTACCGCTACTTCAAACTCACCCGCTCTACCGTCGACCAGATCGATATCGGCGGCGCCTTGCCTGGCGATAAACTTGGCACGCCGTCTTCCGCATCCACTAATCCCCAGGCGCCGTGGTATCTCGTGGCCGGGCTCACCACCAACATCAGTTCCAATGTCACCAATGACATCCACTATAGCTTCCTGCGTAACTGGTGGGCTTGGGGCAGAGCCGGGGACGTGATCCAGGTGAACGGACTTGGCGGAGCATTAGAACCCTTCGGCGAATCTCGCGATCAGGTGCTCAGTCCCTATAACGTGAACACGCAGCAGACTCGTACCCGCTTCTGGGATGGGAAAGACCATATGTTCCGCGACGACCTGTCCATGCTGAAAGGAAATCACCTATTCCAGTTTGGTGGAATCTATCAGCACAACTTCAACTGGCACCAGCGGACCGACAATGGTGGTGGCATCAACTACCAACCGGTGTATCAACTTGGCACGACTGCAGGAGCAGGCACGGGCGTGACGCTCACGCCTCCCGCTGCGTGGACCGCTGCTGGCGGCAGCACAAGCGTATGGGGCCGCGACGCAGCCGCGGTTTACGGCATCGTATCGGCATCGCAGATTGCCTACACCCGCTCGGGTCCAAACCTCACGCTGAATCCTCCGCTCACTCCCGCGTTCGACCAGAGCACCATCCCCTATTACAACGTTTACTTTAGCGACACGTGGCATATGAAGCCGAGCTTCACCCTGACTTACGGCTTGGGTTGGACGCTCGAGATGCCTCCAGTCGAAAAAGCTGGCAAGCAGGTCGAATTCGTCGACCAATCGGACCAGCCGATCGCGGTGCAGGACTATATGGCCGCGCGCCAGCGTGCTGCTCTGCTCGGAAAGGTATTCAATCCCGACGTGGGGTTTGCCTTGGTTGGGAATACGGGCAAAGGCTTGAAGTACCCGTACAACCCTTTCTATGGCGAATTCAGCCCGCGCGTTGCGGTAGCATGGAACCCTCGCTTTGACAGTGATGGCACGATCGGCAAGCTTTTCGGTCACGACAACACAGTCATCCGAGGCGGCTACGGCCGCATTTACGGACGTTTGAACGGTGTCGACCTCGTGTTGGTTCCATTGCTCGGTACCGGCTTGATCCAGCCGGTGCAGTGCTTTGCTCCGACCATCGCGGGCGCTTGTGGCGCATCTGATATAAACTCAGCCTTCCGCGTCGGAGTCGACGGCGGCACGGCGCCGCTTGCAGTGGCTACGCCGACGCTGCCTCAACCAGTCTATCCAGGAATCAATTCCGTATCTGCCGGCGCTGGCGAGTCCTTGGATCCGAACTTCCGTCCCAACGTCGTCGATTCGTTCGACCTTACCATTCAGCGGCAGTTGGCGGGTAAACTCACTTTGGAATTCGGCTATATCGGCCGCAGGGTGACTCACGAATACCAGCCGATCAACGTCAACGCAGTTCCATACATGACGACGATCGGCGGCCAGCGCTTCGATAAGGCCTACGCCAATTTAGTATTGCAATACTGTGGAGGCATGGCTGGTCTGGCTGGTGGAAATTGCGCGGCTAACTTGGGCGCAGTGACCGAGCAGCCGTTCTTTGCGGCGACTTTGAGTTCCGCCTATTGCACTACACCCGTCGGCGGGATTACTCCAGCAAACTGTGCGCAAGCCGTCGCACTCAATGAAGGCAGTGGATCCAAAGGCACAGGCAACCTCAGCAGCCAGAATGTCTGGAGCCTTTGGAGTGATCTCGACAGCGGCGGATTCAACCCGGCCGTGCTCCCTCGCACTATGATGAATACCCCTCTCAACTGCCCGACTGGGGCTGAGGTCGGCTGTGGTGGCCAGCTGTCATCTGGCGTGGGTATCAATGCCAGCATCGGTCATGGAAACTACAACGGTGCATTCGTCACGCTAAAAACGAACGACTGGAAAGGCGTCACGGCGCAGTCGAATTTCACTTGGTCGAAAGCCTTAGGCACTGGCAGCGTAGTGCAAGCCACCAGCGCCGATACTGCCACCGATCCCTTCAACCTCAACGTAATGTACGGCAGACAAGCCTTTGACCGGCGATTCGTCTACACCATGTTCGTGGTGTATCAGCCTCCTTTCTATAAAGGACAATCTGGCCTCGTAGGGCACGTTCTGGGCGGTTGGACTTTTGCACCCTTGTTCGCCGCAGGCGGCGGGCAGCCCTTGCCCGTTGGAACCATCAATGCAGGCGGCTCCTACGGAGAGGGAGACTCCAATGCATTCCTGGCTAACGGAAACACGGAAAACGCGGTGCCCATTGCACCCTACAGAGGAGGCAACTCAGCGCACCACACGGCGGGGGCTCCTGGCTTTGGCGATGGCGGTTTGCCGGTGAACCTGTTTGCGAATCCTCAAGCCGTATACAACAACTTCCGCAACCCGATTCTCGGCTTGGACACTAAGAACGGCGGTTGGGGCATTCTCACTGGATTGCCCTATTGGAACCTCGACATGAGCATTAAAAAAGAGGTGAAAATCACCGAGCGTATCGGCTCCGAGTTCCAGGTCGTTTTCACAAACGTGTTAAATCACGCTCAGCTGCTTGATCCGGTCGGCATCGCCCTTGGCAGTCCAGGGACATTTGGCAACCTCCCCGGCGAGGGCAATGGCACGAACAACAACGGTCCCTACACTCCGCGATCCATGGAGTTCGGTGCCCGGGTTCGATTCTAGTCAATCAACTCTAAAGGCGGCGGATCCGCCTTTCCTGATCACAGGCCGCGCCCAACGGGCGTGGCCTGAAGTTTTTTCGACGGCTGTCCTGGCAGTCTCAAATGCTCCACTCGACAATTTCTTGCAGGCCCGCTCGGTAACCACGGCTGCAGGAGAGCTCTCTCCCGCTTTTCAGCACAACAACGTACTCTCCGCTGTTGACCGGAATCAGTTCTTTGATCTTGCGGACGTTCACGATGGTTGAACGATGGATGCGGACAAACTGATTCGCGTCCAGACGCTCAGATACTCGGCTGATTGTCTCGCGGAAAAGATAGGATTCCTTACCCGCGTTCAAGCGCACGTAGTTCGCTGCCGCTTCCACCCACTCGATGCTGTCCAGGTCCAGAAAGACCACTCGCCCTCCGGCCTTAAACACCAGACGTTTGTCTTGTTCCTGCGAGGGCAGATTCTCCGACCTGACTTGTGAGAGAAGGTTCAAAATCCGGCTTGTGATTTCGCGGTAGCGCGCCTGGCGCAATCCCGACCGCGCCTTCTCCACTGCGTGATGCAATCGTTCCTGGTCAAAAGGCTTCAACAAATAGTCAAGTGCGTTGGCGTCGAAGGCTCGAATCGCGTATTGATCGTAGGCTGAGGTGAATATGACTAACGGCATCTCTTGTGGAGGGATTTCACTCAGCACCTGGAAGCCATCCAGGTCCGGCATTTGGATGTCGAGCAGCAGCAGGTCCGGCCTCAGGCCCCGGATCGCTGATACCGTTTGCTTTCCATCCTGGCATTCAGCTACCACTTTCACCTGCGGTTCCGAGTGCAACAGGATGAGCAGCTTCTGGCGTGCCAGCCGCTCGTCGTCGGCGATTACTGTACGCACTGCCTCCGCGTGCGGAGGTTGATCTTGCGTAGACAAATCCAACATCATCGGTCACCCATATTGGTTCTGTTAGATAGACGCGACTGAGTGAAAATGGTTTCCCTGGACAGAAGCGGGACGGCGCGGAAGTGACACCCTCGCCGCAACACCGCCTTCCGGTAGACTCAACAGTTCCACACTGTGATCCTGGCCGTAGATCGTCTCCAGGCGCTCGCGCGTAATCTTCAGTCCCATGCCGCCGGACCGGCAGTTGCCGGCCTCTTTGAATCCGGGTCCGTTGTCTCTCACCTCCAGATGAAGATCGGTGTCATCCTGGGAGGCGGATATTCGAATCTCGCCGCCCGACACCATCCTGGAAATTCCGTGCTTGATGGCATTGTCCACGAGTGGCTGCAACAACAAATGAGGGACGCTTGCGTCAAGAGTCTCAGGAGCGACTTCGACACTCACCTTGAGCCTCTCTTCGAATCTCACCTTTTCGATCTCGATATAGCAACTCACGAATTCCAATTCGCGGCTCAAGGTTGTCATCTGTGTTCCCGCGGTTTCCAGGCTGATCCTCAGTAGGTCCCCGAGCCGCGTGATCATTCGATCGGCAGCTTCAACGTTGGTCAACATCAACGCTGAGATTGAGTTCAGCGTATTAAAGAGAAAGTGCGGCTGCAATTGACTCTTTAATGATTGTAGGCGTGCTTTCTCGAGTTGTGCCTGCAGTTGCGAGGAGCGCAGCTCTCGCTCGCGGAATCTCTGATAGTAGAAGACCAGGTGCGCAATCAATACGATCGGCAGGTAGGTGGTGATGATATCGTCGACCAGGTTAGTGAGGAAAATTCCCTTATACATATACCAATGGATTCGGAAACCATGGGCTTGCGCATCCCATACCGCCGAAACCCAATTTTTGACTCGAGGATCCCAAAACGCGTACGGAGTCATCCCCCGCAAGGCGACTTGCGCCACCGTAAAGGCCAGCCCTCCGGCCAGCAGAACTAATGAATTTCTTGCCCAGTTTCCGCGTTGCACCTGGTAGCGGTTCGCTAGCGCGAAAACCAGCGGAGTCAGCGGAATATAAGTGAACACCTGGCTGGCTTGCAGGCTCAGGACGCTGGCAAAACTCATCGGGTAGCCCATCGAACGATATAACTCGTAAACCGTTATGGCGTAGGCGAAAGCTACCGCTGACCACAGGCCAAAGCTCACAGCCCAAATGATCCAGGGACGAAGGCGCTCGGGCGAGTCGCCTACTGCCTCACTCTGCTGTAGCGACATCCGGCGCGGCCGGCGTACCAACTCACCGGCGCAATGTGCACAAATCGCGTGCATCTTTGAGAAGCAGACGGGACAGAAAGTGCATTCGTGCGAGCACACATAGGCAATGCTGTCAGCTGGCAGCGCCAGCCCGCAACCTTCGCAACTTGCCTTCATTTCCCGCGTATCCCCAGCGACGGTTTTTTTCGACAGAGGCAGATAGCCTGGCAGCGCTCTGCATCTATCATCCGCGCAATCCGAGCGCTTCCATCATGGACCAACTCATGCTGTGACGCAATCCAGGAGTGCGCTGTTCCCGGCGATATTTTCTAGTCCCAGATCGTTGTCGTTTCGTCACGAATTCGTCCCTCAAAGACAGCCATTCATCCCGGAGATCTGAACCGAGAGAATCGGATCCTAGTCTTGTGAAAAATTGAGCGATCGTGGTGGGAGCGAATCGAATCGCTACGATCCACTTGTGGGATCGCTCCCTCGAGTCGCAGCAATTCGCTCCCACCTCGGTTGGGATTCTCCTTCTAAACGCCGAACCTCGCCGCTGTTCGCCATAGCCCTCATAGCTCGGATGATGGCTGCGTCTGCCGAAGTGGAATCGGCGAATGAAAAAGATTCCCTGCGAAGAATGCGCCGACGAATCTCGTCAAGGGACGCGGTGCCTTCTGCCTCCATCAGCGCGATACGGCAAGCGCGCATCAAACCGGCCCTCATATGTCGTGACCAACCAGGCAGCGGATGTAACGTTCGTTCCATCTCGCGCCCGCGCCGCGAGGTCCGGTTATCTTTCTTTGTCTGCTCGGCCGCGCGCGTCGGAGGTGCCGCATAGCAACCATTGAAAGTGGCGTTTGTCGCCATATGCCGCAGTCCGTTCACCACCTTGTGAAGACTCCGGATTCGTATATCGATTTCGACGCGTTGGATCAAGAGGTCAAGAGCCTGGGACTCTACGCGCTGCACCGTCTCAACGATTCCACTCCGGCTGAGGGCAGACGATTGCCGAAATCGAACAAACCGCAAGGGGGCCATTGACTGTCTGATGCAGGAATGGAGCACCATCATTCGCGGGCGGGATGTGTAACCGATTTACCGGGATAAGAACCGTCGGATTCGCGGTCGGTTTTCTGAATCGATCTGCTGTCGCGCTCTGCCACCCACAACCACGCGCATTGTCCGTCATCTCCAGGCATCGCTTTCGCCTCGCCGTAATCCACCAGGCGACGCAAAATCGTTGTCATCGATGCTGTCGGATGCTTGTGGTTGGCCAGCAAAGCAGGCGCGGTCCGTTGAATCTCTTCGCACAGATCGTGGGCCCTCATAGGTCGCCGCGCTTCCATAAGTGTTTTGCGGCACGCCCACGTGATACCGGCCTGACGGGTTCCTCTTTCGCGAGCGAACAGGTGGAGCAGATCAGCTCGCAGAATGTCGTCGCCGAAGAGCTTTGCCAGGCCCACCATGGTCCGCTGCACCGTCCCAATGCGCTTGCTGATTTCTGCTCTTTTTTCGATCAATTGCCGCAATTCTTGTTCGGCTCGCCGCATCACGTCGAGCACGTAGAGGTTCGTGTTGCCAGGTGCGCCTGAAACTGCTTGGTCCGGACTCGACGTCTGATGCATTACAGTTACATAACACCTTTGTTGTCTCTGTAGAAAAGCTCCGGGATTGATTCCTCTGCTCGGGGGACCAGCAAACAAGAAAACGCGACGAAACTCGCGCGCCCCATTCTGTGCGAGGTCTGGGTCCAGTTGATCTCAGACGAGACCATCCTCTTTCTTGGTAAGCCGCTACTCGCCATATTGCGTCTGCAACGCGCGACGAATTGCGCCGCACGATGGCAGCTTGCACCGCTCGACCATACTCCCATAAATATGGGAGCATAACGAACATGAAGACTACGCTAGAGATTCCCGATGCCCTCTTTCGTCGAGCCAAGTCGGTCGCTGCCGAGCGAGGGATTCCGCTCCGGGAGTTGGTGACGGAAGCGGTTAAAGAGAAGCGTAAGCGTACGGGCTACACCGTGTTGACGGAGGAGGTTAGTCTCGGCGTTTGCGGGTGGCTCGGAAGGTGGATGAAACGGGAGGATTGATCTCGTCGGTGTAGATTTCATCAGCCCAGGCGCGCTCGATAGCCTGGTCG
>DATBEI010000182.1:0-4332 GCA_036269595.1 Candidatus Sulfotelmatobacter sp. | reverse complement strand
CCGCTGGACACCACGGGAGCGTCCTCAACTCGCGCACCTTCCGCAACTAACGGTGCCGTGCCCTTCGTTTTTTCGTCGAGAAACTTCCCTGAAGCGGAATCAAGAGGCAGTGATTTTGAATCATGCGCAGTCAACGACGGGCCTCCCGCCACAAATCCCACTCCCCCCGAAATCAGCGCGATCCCCAGCCATCGCATTGGACTCACTTGCTCGTGCAGCGCAAATTTCGCCACCAGCGCCAGCAGCACATATCCCAGAGATGTGGCCGGCAGCACATAAGTCAGGTCTGCCCAGGAAAGTGCGTTCATGTAAGCAGCAAAAAAAGCGAGCAACAGAACAATGCCCACCGCGACCCACGGATTCAGCACGGCGAGAATGATGCTCTGCAAATGATGGAGGGAAATGTTGCCGGTCTGCTTCATTCCGTGCGAAAGCATGGAATCTCCGGCCGCTGCGAAGACGGTCACTCCAGCCAGAACCAGATACTTGCGGAAGGTCACTTAGAACTCAGGTTTCAAAGTTTTCGAAGTTTCAAGGTTTCACCGCAACCACGCGCGGACTCAAGCCAGGACAGCTTGAAACGTTGAAACCTGCCGCTACGCCTTAACCGGCTCAGCCGATGCTTCGGCGTGCTTCTTCACCATTTTGTTGCGCGCCGCGCGCAGCTTCAGGAACGACTTGGCCTCTTTGTAGAGACGTTTGCGGTCGTTGCTGTCGAACGCCGCCTTCCTCAGAATGCGGAACACAGCCTTCGGCCGGAAGTAATATTCGTCGTAGAAACGATGAACCGCCGAAAGAATGTCGTCAGCCGGCAGCCCCGGATATTGAATCTGCGCCAACTGGTGCCCACCCTCATCGACCATCTTGTGGTCGCCCACCATGAATCCGTTTTTCACCGCGAAGTCGTAAAGCTCGGTGCCCGGATAGGCGTGCGCCACCGAAACCTGAATGGTTTCTACATCGAGTTCTTTGGCGAACGCAATGCTATTTTTAATGGTTTCGTGGGTTTCGCCCGGCAGTCCCATGATAAAGTCGCCGTGAATCACCAGGCCCAGCTTGTGGCAATCCTTAGTAAACTGGCGAGCTCGCTCAATGGTCGCGCCTTTCTTAATATTTTTCAGGATCTGCTGGTCGCCGGACTCGTAGCCGACAATCAACAGGCGGCATCCCGCGTCTTTCATCGCCTTCAGCGTTTCGAAATCGGTGGTCACGCGCGAGGTGCAGGACCAGGTAAAGCCCAGCGGCTTCAACTTGGCGCAGAGCTCGATGGTGCGCGCCTTCTGAATGTTGAACGTGTCGTCGTCGAAGAAAAATTCCTTCACGTTGGGCCACATCTCTTTGGCCTTGGCCATTTCACGGGCCACATCATCGGCGGAACGCTTGCGCCACGGATGTCCGCTCAGCGTTTGCGGCCACAAGCAGAAGGTACACTGCGCCGGGCAGCCACGCGTCGTATAGAGCGAAACAAACGGGTGCAAGAGAAATGGCACGTTGTATCGCGTGACGTCGAGATCGCGCTTGTAGACTTCAGTGACGTGCGGCAGCGCGTCCAAATCCTGAATTTGCGGAGCATCGGGAGTGTGCACGACTTTTCCGTCTTTCAGGAAAGACACACCCGCAATCTCGTCCAGCGGCTTGCCCTTTGCGTAGTCCACCACCGCAAAATCAAACTCTTTACGGCAAACGAAATCAATTTCCGGGCAATCGCGCAGCGACTTTTCCGGAAGCACACTCACGTGCGGCCCCACAAATGCAATCTTGATGTTCGGGTTCGCCTGCTTGATGGCTCGCGCCAGAAGAATGTCGCCAGGAAATCCCGGCGTGGAGGTGAACAGCACCAGGAACTCATACTCCTTGGCGATCTCAATGGTCTCCTGGCCGGAAACGTGATGCGGCGGCGCGTCCAGCAGCCGCGCTCCTTCCAGCATTCCCGCCGGATAAGCCAACCAGACCGGATACCAGTAACTTTCGATTTCGCGGGTGGCGGGCCAACGAGACCCGGCGCCTCCGTCGAAGTTTTCAAACGATGGAGGATTCAGAAACAGTGTTTTTAGAGGCATAGTGGATATTCGCTTATTTTACCATTCAGGCAGGGTTCCATCCCGGTTTTACCCGGTATTGCTGCAGGTTCCCCACGTCCGAAGGCCATGACCTAAGCGTTTGATTTGACTGTACTAGCTCGACGGCAAAAAGCAAATGTCCAGGGATTGAACGCCCCTCGGATTGCAGCGAAAGGCGAGTTGGCGCTGCGAGTGGGGCTTGGGGGCTTAAGCCTGAAATACTATTGGGCCTCGTTGCTGGCGGGAACGCTGAAAGTAATACCGCGGTCGTCATTGGCCTTCGCCGTCGCGCCCAAGTCGAGATCAGCGAGGCGAATCTTTTCCGTGTGCTGGGGAGCGAAATTCCAGAGTGTCTGGCCGACGATGGCGTAGTTCTGAATTTCCTTCTGATGCTGGTCGCGGAACACCAGAACCGTGGCGGGCATGATCGGCGTGCCCTGCGATTGGCTGCTGGGCGCAGGTCTCGGGGCGGGATCGGAACGAGCATAGAGATCGCGATCGCCATCCGCCTGTTCCTGCCGGAGCATCTGCTGTTCCTCGAGACTTTGCTGGTTCATGTCGTTGGCGATGGCGCGCTCACGTTCGGAATCTTCATCGTACGAAGAACCCGAATCCCCCCACCACGGATCGTAATATCCGTAATAGCCCCAAGGATATCCATAGCCCCAGCAGCCAACGCCGTAGCAATTGCGGAATCCGCGTCCACGAAAGCGGTTGCCGAATCCATGGCGGTTGCCAATTCCAAAGCGGTTGCCGCGAAATCCATCGTGCAGATAAGGGCCGCGCGCGGCTGTGGAGTGAGAAGAGTGAGGAACGGCATGAGAGAATCCGCCGGATCGCGCTCCGCCTGCGAAACTTCCGCCGCCAACGTGACCCCCGCTGAATGAAGCGTGTCCGCCAAAGCCGCCCGCATGGCCGCCGCCAAAACCGCCGCCATGTCCCCCGCCGCCGCGTTGCGCCCAGAGGGGCACGGTGAGGAAGAGCGCGAAGGCCGTAATCGCCATCAGGCGGCGCATACAAAAATTATACGCCGGACAGTGCGGCTGAATTGTCAAATTTTGTTTCCGCTTTGCGCCTGGTTTCAGTTCTGATCGCCAGCTCCGTGCTTCTGTTTGCATAGCTTGCAATAGGTTGGAGGCAGCGAGTTGTCGACGCGATGCTTCACCGGCGGCACGCTCCGAAGATAGGCAAAGATGGCCTTGAGATCGTCGTCGGTCAACCCCTTAAATTGGCCGAAAGGCATGATGGAGTTGAGTTTGCGCGCGCCGACGTATCCGGTGCGTAGAGTGGTGATAAAAGTCGCTTCACTGTAGTAGCCGATGCCAGATGGATCGGACGTAAGGTTAGCGCTGACCACGTCGCCCCACGGCCCTGCCAGATGCTCTCCGCCCGCGTATCCCAAGGTATCGTTAACGCTGTGACAGCCACAGCCAAGTCGCACCATGTATTTCCCGCGCGCCAGCGGATCCGATGCATTGGGACCGGGCACGGGCTGGAGAACGGGCTCGGCGGCGCTGCGCACCAGGTAGTTAACGGGAAAATTCACGCGCGTTGGAGGCAGTGGATTTCGCACCGGCCTCATCGACCGCAGGTACACCACAATGGATGCCACGTCTTCATCCGAAAGTTCTTTGTATTCGGAGTACGGCATCATGGGAAACAGGATCGTGTCGTCGTGTTTAACACCCTCACGAATGGCGCGGGCGATTTGATCGTCGCTCCAGTTGCCGCTTCCCGTCTCCGGGTCCGGCGTCAGATTGGGCGCGACGATGCTGCCGGGAAAACCCGGGATGGGCAACGCCTGTCCAGTGAGTTCGGCGCCTTGCAACGTGGGAGCTCCGTGCTGCGACCAGTCTTTGGGCGAGTGGCAGACTTCGCATCCCATCATCGATTGTGCCAGGTAGCGTCCGCGGGCGAGGCGCTCGGGGGTGCGCTCGAATTGGCGGTTCGTTAGGGCACGCTTGCGTGGTCCCAAAAATGGGCGCCAACCGATGGTGAAGGTAATCGCGACGGCAACCAGGACGCAGATCGTGACCAGGGTGATGAGCAGAATTCTTGCTAGCTTGTTCATTTTGTCCGTTTAAGTTGAGGGTAAGGGGGAAGTGCGCCACATCATAGCGGTTGCATCCAGCGCGGATCAATAGCTTTCGCGGAGCGGCCCTCAAGGGCTAAAGCCCGACTCGTTCACGATCTTCAATGGCACGGCTGAAGCGTGCTTCCACAAGAAGCCGCGCCCTTCCCCAACACAAACGGCAGGCGCGCTTTTCGAGAC
>DATBEI010000170.1:0-4186 GCA_036269595.1 Candidatus Sulfotelmatobacter sp. | reverse complement strand
ATACTGCGCGATCCAACTTCGCGCGCGATCGCCATGGTCAACCCGATCAGCCCCGCCTTCGACGCCGCATAGTTCGCCTGCCCCGCCTGCCCCATCTGCCCAAAAACGCTGGTGATGTTAATAATCCGTCCCCAGCGTTGCTTGAGCATGGACCCAATCACTTGCTGAATGCAGAGATAAGCGGAAGTGAGGTTGGTCTGCAAAACGGCGTCCCAGTCCGCACGTTTCAGGCGCATAACCAGTTGGTCGCGGGTAATGCCCGCGTTGTTGACCAGAATGTCGATTTTGCCGAACTGCGCGATCGCCGCTTTAATTGCCGACTTGACCTGCGCTTCGTCGGCAACGTCGAGTGCGAATGCGGCCGCTTTGCCGCCGGCTGCATTGATTTCGCTGACAAGTTCGTTCAACTTTTCCTGATTGCGCGCCGCCACCGCTACCGCTGCGCCGTCTTTGGCCAGCCGCAACGCGCACGTACGCCCAATCCCCTGCGACGCGCCCGTCACCAGCGCCACCCGTCCTGAAAGAGCCATGCAAGTTCCCCCGTTCGATTCTTATTACTACTACATTCGGAAAACCGAATGATACGCGCGCGGCGGACCTTGCGGTTAAAATGCGGTGATGTGTTCCGGTTCTGAGGATGGAGCTTTTCTCCGCGAACTCAGCGAAATCTCCGCGTTCTCTGCGGTTAAAGTCTTTCTCTTCTTCCTGCAAACTTCTCGCAAATAAGAATCAGCCCACTCACGAATCGCATTGCTATTCCACAACTCCGCCGAGTACCATTCCCACACCCATGCCTCAGACTGCGACCAATAATGTAATCGTCATGCCCGATCCCTCCAACAAGAATTCGTCCTCAGCAGACGCGGTCGGTTCTGGACACCGCTCCACGCAGCGCGCCTCGTCCGCGGAGCCGCTAGCTCCGCTCGAAAAGCCCTCCACCGACGCCCCTTCCACCGAGGTCTTCGCGGTGTTCGGGGTTGAGCCGGAGATCCAAGCCTATGCCATGGCCAAGTATTCGCGCTCCGCGCTGTCGATGAAGGAATCGTTGCGCGAAATCAGCACCCAGAAGGCAGAGAAGTTTCTCAACACGTTCTATTTCCAGTACGGCCATCGCTCCATTGCCGACTTGGCCCACATCGCGCTGGCCGTTGAGCGGCTGTCGATTCTTGCGGCGATTGAATTGGCCGATGAGCAGCGCTGGGACGGCCAGGAGCGCTCCACCCGCTATCAGGATTTCAAGAAGAGCGGCTACTACACCCCGGACTTCGGCTCCGACGACGAAGCCCGCAAGCTCTATCGCGAGACTCTGGATTTCCTGTTCGCCGAATACGAGGCCCTTTCGGCGCACATGACGCAATACCTGATCAGCGTCACGCCCAAGCCTGCCGACATGAAGCAGGAGGCCTATGAGCGCACGCTGAAAGCTCGGGCTTTCGACATTACGCGCTACCTGCTGCCGCTCGCGACCAACACTTCGCTCGGCGAAATCGTCAATGCGCGCACGCTGGAGACGCAAGTGGCGCATCTGCTCGCGCACACGCACAAGGAAGTGCGCGCGCTGGGCGAGTCTCTGAAAAAGGCTGCCACGGGAGCAGCCTACAACGTCAATGCTGACTCCTTGCGCGATCTGGTCGAGCAAATCCGCGCTGTGAATCCGGAACTGGGTGCGCGCGCTGAACAGGAATTACTGCATGAAGTCCGCGTCGCGCCCACGCTGGTGAAGTACGCCGACCCGAATGCCTACGAGATGGAGACGCGACGCGAGTTGCGTCAGGCTGCTCGCGAGTTGATGGCCTCCGAGCCGATCGCTCCCGCGAAAGCCATCGTCGATCTGCTCGATGAAGAGCCGCTGGAAGTGGAGATCGCGACCACACTGCTCTACGAACACTCTCATCATTCGTACCGCCAGATTCGCCAGGCGGTACAGGTGGCCGGCGAACGCCACCGCCGCGAGATCATCGACCTTGGCTTGCGCCATCGCGGCCGCCACGACGAAATGCTCCGCGGATTCCGCGCCGGACAGCAGTTTCGCTTCGACATCCTCATGGACACCGGCGGCTTTCGCGACATGCACCGGCACCGGCGCTGCATCCAGGTCATGCAGGGATTCACCACCCAGCACGGTTACGAAATGCTGCTCGACATGGAAGACGCCGGCGTGCATTTACGTTTCGACGCGGCCATGCGGGGCGTGCAGACAGCAGTAGAAAAGTTGGCGGCCCGCAAGACGCCCGAGGCCGAAGAAAATTCCCAGTACGCAATCCCCCTGGCATTCCGTAAGCGCGCCCTCTTCAAGATGGACTTTGCCGAGGCAGTCTACATCTCCGAACTGCGCACCACACCCGCCGGCCACGTTTCCTACCGCAACGTCGCCTACGCGATGTATGAAGCTGTGGCCCGCAAGTATCCGGCGCTGGCGAAATACTTCCGTGTGCACGACGTGACGGCCCCGGTGGATCTGCTGCAGCGATGAAACGCCGCTGCTCCGACTTGTCATTCCGAGTCTTACTTGTCATTCTGAGTCTTATTTGTCATTCTGAGCGAAGCGAAGAACCTATGCACTCGCTGAAGTATCGGTGCTGCCGGAATTGTAGAGGTCCTTCAGCCCGCAAAAAAACGCGACCCTCAGGATGACAAGGCGGGTGATCGTCTCCCATTTCGGAACGCTTTCCACAGTAATTCTTCCGATTCGCCTTTTCTTCGCTTCCATTCACATGTATAATCCGCCCAGATTAGATTTCATTTAGTCCCGCACTCCTAAGGAGCCACCATGGCAGACGAACGCGGCAAGGCGATTGAACTCGCAGTCTCGCAGATCGAAAAACAATTCGGCAAGGGCTCGATCATGCGCTTGGGCTCGAAGGAAGCCATCGTGCCCATCGCGGTGATTCCGACGGGATCGATTTCTTTCGATGCCGCTCTCGGCGTGGGCGGCTTTCCTCGCGGACGAGTAGTGGAAGTCTTCGGCCCGGAATCTTCCGGCAAGACCACCATTACGTTGCAGGTGATCGCCGAGGCGCAGAAGGCCGGGGGCATGGCCGCATTCGTGGACGCCGAACACGCGCTCGACCCCGGCTATGCCAAGAAGCTGGGCGTCGACGTCGACAACCTGCTGGTCTCGCAGCCCGACTACGGAGAGCAGGCGCTGGAAATTACCGAGGCGCTGGTGCGCTCCAACGCCATCGACGTGCTGGTTGTCGACTCGGTGGCGGCCCTGGTGCCCAAGGCCGAACTCGACGGCGAAATGGGCGACAGCCACATGGGCCTGCAGGCGCGCCTCATGTCGCAGGCGCTTCGCAAGCTGACTGGAACGGTTTCCAAATCGCGTACCTGCCTGATTTTCATCAACCAGATCCGCGAAAAGATTGGAGTGATGTTCGGCAATCCCGAAACCACCACTGGCGGCCGCGCGTTGAAGTTTTACTCTTCGGTCCGCGTCGACATTCGCCGCATTGCCGCCATCAAGGAAGGCGACGTGGTGACCGGTTCGCGCACCAAAGTGAAAGTGGTGAAGAACAAGGTCGCAGCCCCCTTCCGCGAGGCGGAGTTCGACATCCTCTACGGCGAAGGCATTTCGCGCGAAGGCGATCTGCTCGATATCGCCGTCAACAACAACATCCTCGAGAAGTCCGGGTCATGGTTTAGCTACAAAGGCGAGCGCATCGGCCAGGGCCGTGAAAATGCCCGCCAGTTCCTCAAAGACAACAAGGACGTCATGGCCAAGCTCGACACCGAAGTACGCAAGACGCTGGGATTGAGTCATAGCCCAACGCCGGCTGCAGCCGCTGCTCCCACGAACGGCTCGACTGGCCGTGTGACGACTATGCCCAGCGCCCCGCCCGAGCCAGTAAAAGTGCCGGTCGCGGCGAAGCGCTAGGGTTCGTTGTAGATGTGAAAGACGCTGTCATCCCGAAGGAAGTTGTCAAAGACGTTGTCATCCCGAAAGACGTTGTCATCCCGAGCGAAGCGAGGGGATGAATTCACGTTTGAAGTGCAACAGTATGTTCCAAGAATACCTCGTTGGGGGTTTTGAAACCGAGGCATTTTCTGGGTGTGTCGTTGTAGCGTTGCAGGTAGAGGGCGAGTCGATGGGCGGACACGGCATTGAGGTCGGTGCTTCTGGGCAAATGGCGGCGCAGACGGCCGATCGCGTTTTCGATGCCGCCTTTCTGCCAGGGCGAGTGGG
>DATBEI010000168.1:0-34880 GCA_036269595.1 Candidatus Sulfotelmatobacter sp. | reverse complement strand
CGGCGCCGGAAAATCGATCACAAAGCTGATCGACGAGACGACGGATAACCTGTCGTTTCTCGCCCACAACCTGGATATGAAGGTGGCTCTGCAATAGCGAATTACGTAGCGACAGTCGCCTCGGCTGTCGAGCGAAGGCGTAGCCGAAGCGGAATAAGCAGGGAACTAAAGCGGAAAGATTCGAAGGCGCCGAATTGCTGAGAGCTGATGCTCCAAAGCTCAAAACTGAGAACTGAGAACTGCTCATCCTACTGCTGCGAAAATTCCATATTCTCGTCGACTGAGAGTTCGGCTGGAGTTCCCGCCTCAGCGTCGCCGGACCGCGTTGCCACCGCGCGAAATCCGCTGGAGCTGACCTGCACTTCATACGAATATGGTGGACGCTGCCGTGCCATCGTAATGTAATTGCTCGAAATGAGTTCGTCGAGCGACGCGTATTTGGCTTCGGTTGCGTAATACCGCCGCTCCGCCGACGCGATGCTGATTAGATCGCTCCTCACCCCGGTAACGTTAATCGCAGCCTTCGGGTTATTCGCCCCGGCGGCAGCCGAGCTGCTCTGCGCCTGCTTCGAATAAATGTACATACCAATACCCAGTACAATGACCAGGCTGAGGAATCCGAACGCGCCTCTCATAAGCACCTCAAAGCCCATTGCACCGTGAATCGTCCCTTGTTGACAAGTAACTAGAGTGCAGCGACCTGCCAGCGCGCCCCCGGTTTCCGCGGAACGAACTCGGCCCGACGATTCGGATCGAGTAATAGTTTCTTAACCTAAATTTCACATGCCATTAACCTGAAGCGAGATGGAGGCCAAGACAATCGAGACATGGATCGCCTATACGCTTTGGGCGCGCGACAGCGGAAACTAATACTGAAGGACGAGCAAGAGTGGAATCTATACGAATCCGCCCTAATTCTGGAACTTAATCCGCAGACGGGGGACGTGCGTACCTGTGCCGAATACAAGAGCCCTCCCGAGGCTCGAGCTCACGAACATTCGTCCAGTGTATTCAAGGCGGGAGCGATCTTAGGAAACATTTTGTATGCCTGTACTGCCACTGAAGTGCTAATTTTCGCTCTACCGTACTTCGAGCAAATTGGCTATATTTCGTTGCCCTCCATGAATGATGTACATCATGTCACTCCCACCTCGGACGGCAATCTGCTTGTGGCCAATACTGGGCTTGATATGGTCATCAAGTTCACCCTGCGTGGTGAGGTTCTGTTGGAATGGGCCGCGCTCGATGAGGATCCTTGGTCACGCTTTTCTCGCAATATCGACTATCGGAAGGTCGCCAGCACCAAGCCGCACCAATCGCATCCCAATTTTGTCTTCGAACTCAACGGTGAAGCCTGGGTCACGCGCTTTAAGCAGCGCGACGCCATCTGTCTCCATGACCGCACCAAGCGAATCGAAATCGCGGTCCAATCGCCCCATGATGGCTTGCTTTGCGGCGACAAAATTTATTTCACCACCGTCGACGGCAGGATCGTGATTGCCAACTCGCGCACTCTAAAAGTCGACGAGGTTGTCGACCTGAAGGAGGTTAACGGCAATAGCGCGCTTCTCGGATGGTGTCGGGGCATACTGCCGCTCGATGAAAGAAGAATCTGGGTTGGTTTCACGCGGGTACGAAAAACCAAATTTCATGAAAATATCCTATGGGTGAAGCAGGTTCTTCGTCCCGGGATGAAGGAAAAGGCCACTCACCTCGCCCTCTATGACATTGTCGAGCGGAAGCCGTTACAAGAGTTCAATCTGGAGGCATACGGCATGAATATCGTGTTCAGCGTCTTGCCGGCCGTTCCGGCGTTCCCCCGAGAGCTCACCACAGTTTCCACTTGCTCGATGTCAGGTTGGCCACATTCCCAGTCTGCAAGCCAGGAACCTATCAAGGCCTAGGGCTGACGTGCCGGTTTGTCGCAGGTCTGATCGCGACTCTTCGCAGGAGTGAAACGTTGGCGGCTCTCATCTGGCGGCTCCCCTCGCGAAATTCACAGCTTTGTGAAATCCAACTTTTCCTTCCACTGCAAAGTCGTAGCAACATAATTGGTCAGAGCCGTGCCACGGCACATTACGGCACAGTTAAGTGCAATGTTCTGAATATTGTGCGCCCAACTTACTGAGCGGCAAAGATCTTATTGGAGATTTTCCCTAAACCAATCAGAGAAATTGTTGATTGTTGATTGAAAAGTCTCCGACATCGCCTCCGGCTTTCCAATCACCAGTCGTCAATCAGCAATCAAAAACTGCTCCCAACCTCGCATTCGACCTACGCCTTTCGTCACCTCGTGCCCCGGTTACGCCAATGTTACCCTCTTCTCGTAATCGGCTTTCCTACTAAGCTCTGTACGGGAGAACTGGATGCGCCGCAACTCGTCGACTAAAGCCTGCATTTCTATCAGTGCCGTTTTCGCTGTCGCTCTTTGTCTGGCCGCGCCGCTCTTTGCTCATCATCTGAAAAAGGGCGATTCGATCGCGCTGCCCGTCACCACGTCGTCCGCCAAAGCCCGCGAACTTTACCAGAAGGGAATGGAGGACTACGAGAATCTTTATCTGGAGCGCTGCAACGATGACTGGCGCGCGGCCGTGAAAGAAGATCCCAGCCTCGCCGTCGGCTGGGCGTGGATCGCCTTTAACAGCACCAATCCGCAGGAAGTAAGCGCTGCGCGAGCCAAGGCTAAGGAGTTTGCGCCCAAGGCATCGGCCGGCGAACAATTGATGGTGGCGTGGATCGCCAAAGTGCAGGAAGGCGACTTCATTGGCGGCATCACCGCCATGAACGACATGCTGGAGATGTATCCCCGCGACAAGCACCTGCTGTATCTTTCGGGCAACTGGCTGATGGGGGAGAACGGCAACGACCAGGCGCAGCGCTTCTTTGAGAAGGCGCTCGCCATCGACAAGAATTTTCCTGCGGCACTGAACGATCTGGCTTACGTTGATGCCCGCAACCGGCAATTTGCCAAGGCCTTTGCGGCCATGGATCGCTATGTTGCAATGCTGCCCAACGAGCCCAACCCGCAGGACTCTTACGGAGAACTGCTGCGCATGGCCGGGAACTTCGAGGGATCGCTCACGCACTATCGCGCGGCGCTCAAGATCGATCCGGACTTCGTGACCTCGCAACTCGGGCTCGGAGATACTTACGCGCTCATGGGCAACCAGGAACAGGCGCGAGTGGAGTACGAAAAGGCCATCCGCTTCGCTCACAACGAAGCCGACCGGCTGGACTACAGCATGCAGAGGGCGATGACCTATGTGCGCGACGGCCAGTATGCGCAGGCTGATAAGGATTTGCTGGAGATTGCCGCAACCGCACACGCCAAAGAGCAGGACCTGCAAGAAGCGCGGGCGTTCCGTCAAATGGCCGAGTATCAAACCGACGACAAAATTGCTCTTAACAATTTAAAACTGGCCGAAGACGCGGTGTGCCACAGTGGCAGCATTTCTCCTTCGGACCGCGATGAAGAGCTGTCTCGCATTCTGCGCAACCGCGTCGTGATGGCCTCGCGTGCGGGGGACCGGGAACTGGCCGACAAGTCGCTGCAGCAACTCGAGGCTCTGGCAAATGGCAGCCGCAATCGAGTGATTCAGAGCTCGTGGCAGGGCGCGGCGGGAACGCTTTTGATGGATCAGAAGAAATATGAGGACGCGGTCGCGCACCTGGAAGAGGATCAGGAGAATCCTTTCACCATGGAGTTGCTGGTGCAGGCTTATTACCAGACCGGACAAACTGACAAGCTTCACGAAATGGAGGCCAAGCTCCGCGGCACCAACATGCCCACCATGGAACAGGCGCTGGTAGTGCCGGCCGTCCGCGCCAAAAGGCCAGTTATCTAAATTCGCTCCTAATCCGCATTAGCCTCGCTCCGTTTGGCTCGACACCGCGGCTGTCTCCATATGAGCCGTCCGGCCGAGGCTTTCCCTCATTTCTAGCTCGCAACTCTCGTGTGCATTTTGCGGCATTGGTGTACAGTAGGTGGGCACTTTCGCCCGCATGAAAGTCGACACCGACCGCCGTTCCGGAACACGAATTGCCACCCGCGTGCCAACGCGCGTCCGCACGGCTGGAGGCGCGGATCAGACGGCCCAGACTCGCGACGTTAGCGCCAACGGCGTTTTCCTTTACACCACGTCCCACATGGAGAAGGGAACCGACGTGGAACTGGTGCTCATCCTTCCGCCTGAGCTGACGTCGGGCGAGAAATGCTGGGTCTGCTGCCAGGCGACGGTAGTGCGAGTGGAGCAGGAAGGATCCGAGTTCGGGGTGGCAGCCCAGATCCGCCGAATGGACATCCTGCCGGAAGTGGCAATCTGATTCGGTGGATTGTCTCGGGGATTAGTGAGGTCCGTTTCAGGAAATCATTCCTGCCGAATTTTCCCGGTTTGTGCACCGTTGTGTGAAAGCTGCTAAAGATTCGATTAAAATATTCGTAAAGCTGAGAAAAAAGGCTTCCCATTGCATGGCGCGCCTGCAATAATGGCGGCCCAATAATTGCTCTGGCCAAATTTAGGTTCCGAGGTGGGCCCAGGTATGTTGATTGAAAAACTGGCGGCCGGAGTGGTGCAGGTGCAGACACCCATCGGTCCGCGTTATGTAATGCCTTCATTCCTTCAGCGCGTGTATTTAGTGTGGATGTTTCGCAACTTCCCCATTCTTCCGCACGCCGTGCTCAATGGGCGGCAACAACGCATGATCGACCGCATGTGCAGCGAGCAGCGGTTTGCTTCGATGGCCTATGCCGATGGCATGGATGAGGCTCCGGTGATCGGCACCGTCGAGCGTCGTCCCCCCGTAGGCGCTGACCAGTGGTCGCCTCGCCGTTCGGCAACCAGTGAGTCGACGAGTCTGGCGGCGGAAGTCCGCCAGCGTTCGTAGGCTTTCGCGCGCCTGTCATTGCGACTTCAACGCTCAAGACCGGAGTACGCCCGCGTGTCTGTGCTGCGCGGACGCCCTCAGAGCGCCATCGTGCTGGGTTGCAAAAGCCGCGCGGAAATCTGCTGTCCGCATTTATTAATTTGAAGGCGCTTGAGATTTCTCGGAGTGCCTGGCGCCGTTATGCGAGGTCCGCCCTGGCCCTCTAGTCGATTGCTTCTTGAGCGATTCACTTCGAGATTGTTCAGAGTCGGAATCTCTATTCAGGTAGAGACTCATGGCCTTTGTTTTTACTGGTGCCCGCGATTCGATTTGGGGCGCTACGAAAACGGTGTTGGAATAAACGAACTGCGATGATGCGCAGGCCTGTGCTGCTCGCGGGCTTGGAATCGCCGTGAACATAAAGGCGAAAGCTTTGTCTGAGGGGCATCCTGGGGGAGCAGCGTGGTGTCAAAAACAGGTGGTATCGGTATAATGACTGAATCGTTCGTGATCTGCGGCGCCCGGCAATTGGGAACAGATGCACACAGAATGCCGAAGAAAAGTGACGATGGAAATGAACGGGCGCAGAGCAATGTGTGTCTGCCAAAGTGTTAGGCTGGCGTAGTGAATGCCGCGGTGAAACGGTTGGGAAGCCATTCACCCCGATCAAGTTCCAAATCGGCAAAGAAATTTAATGTAAGATTGGTGCAAGAATGTCGCGGCCATCCTTCCGGGCAGCGAATACCCGCTAAGAATCATATCGGGCGCGTAGCTCAATTGGCAGAGCAACTGACTCTTAATCAGTAGGTTGTAGGTTCGATTCCTACCGCGCTCACCATCTTTTCAACCACTTGGCAGCACTCCCTACTGAGCTGAAAATGCGATTGTGTCCTTTTTGTGTCCTTACTGGACTCGATGACTGGCCACTGCGGCCACCTCGTCGATGTTTTGGTGCTGGTACTTCATGGTTGTGCTTACGGTCGTGTGTCCCATGACGTTCATGACGGCAAACAGGTTTTTGGTCGCCCGATACATCTCAGTTCCAAAGCCGTGACGCGCGCAGTAGAGAACGAGGTCGTTTGGCAACCCAGCCTCCTTCCTGACTTTCTCGAACTGCTTAGCGACCGTTGTTAAGTGCCCACCCCCGGCGCGCTTGGAAGGAAAGATCCATCCTTCCTTCTGCTCCGAGTGTCGCGCCAGAAGCGCCTGGCGAACCCGCGGACTGATTGGCACGAATCTCCGTCCCTTGAGTGATTTGCTCTCGTAGACGAAATATCGTTTGTTGCCCCAGTCCAGGTGTTCCCAACGCATCCGGAAAACTTCCTTCTGGTTGCGCATGCCGGAATCGCGCATGATCATCAACACATCGCGGAGCGGCTGTTTGCAGAAAGGCAAAAGCTTGGCTTCTATTTCGGCGTCAATGACGCGTTCCCGTGCGTGTTCCTGCATGAGTTTGATTTTCGGAGCAGCCTTGATCACGTTCCATTCCTCGGCCTTTCCGAGCATCCGCCGCAGGGTGCGGAGTGCATTATTGTGATTGGATGGGCCGCCCGGAAACTTCAGCCGGTCAGCATCATCCCTTGTGATCGCATTGAGCCTCATCGCTGCTACCTCAGTCTCCTCAAGCAACCGCCAACCATTCTCGTAATAGTCCTTGGTTTTTTGCTTGAGCGTCATATTGCCTTCCACCCACTCAAAAAACCGCGTCTTGAAATCACGCAACAGCGGGCTACGCTTTCTGAGAACTACATCTCCTTTCTCTTCGGCTTGGACGAGCAGCAGCGATTCCACTCGTCGGGCCGCCGCCAGGTTTGTTTTCTTGGTGGATCCACGATAGCGCGTACCGTCGACCCAAAAATGGTAGTGATAGACCCCACCGCGTTTGTGTAGAGCCATGCTCTAGCCTCCATGTGCCCGCACGGACGGCATTCGCTTGTTGGCTCTGACGTAACGTTCCACGTCGGCTAGATCATACTTGATTCTTCCCCCTAATTTCACGTAGGGCGGACCGGTCTCGGCAGAACGCCAGTAACGCAGCGTGCTTTCCGGAACGCCCCAAATCTGCGATAGCTCTCTGGTGCTTACAAGCTGGCGGCAAATACGACGATCGGGAGGTAGAGGACGAGCCGTGCGGGACTGGAAAGGGACAACGACCCCAGATGAGTCGGCCCCGGATTGCTCCTCCCAGGGCTCAACCCCTGAAACGTTCAGCTCGGGATCGAGCGGGGCAATGTTTCGCATGGGTCACCTTTGTTCGCGACCAGTTCCAAGCTGCTGTCGTTGGACGAAACCGATCATTGATGAGAGTGTCCTCAAACAGCGCTATGGCTACGCTGTCCATCAGCAAGCGATGTTTATGCCAGATCGACTTTTGGGTCAAATTCAGAGAGGGCTTGGAAGTGCTCGGCTATGGGCTGTGATATTTCTGCACACAATTTGTCCCGATTTGACCGAAATTTCATTCGGGGCTAGGTTCCAGATGCTCAGGGCCGCAGAACGGTTCTGGGCTAAGGGGTCACAAGTGTTTTCATCGCTGGGGCAGCTTGGTGAAGGTCTTCGCGCCACTGGCTACATTGCCGATTCGATAGCAACAACAACGGTTTTTCTGGCGGGCAAGCTGCATAAGCCAGTTCTGCTGGAAGGGCCGGCGGGCAGCGGCAAGACGCAACTCGCATATGCGGTTGCCGAGGCGGCAAGTACAAGTGTCCAGCGCCTGCAGTGCTACGAAGGCATCAATGAAGAGAAGGCTATCGGCAAGTTTGATGAGCCGCTGCAAAGACTTTGCGTCGAACTGAAGGCCAAGTCCGCGAGCGTCGATTGGGAGTCCCTGCAGATGGAGTTGCACAACCAACAGTTCTTCAGCGCTGGGCCGCTTCTGCGCGCGTTGCAGTGTGAAAGGCCCTGTGTTCTGTTGATCGACGAACTGGACAAGGTGGACCACGCATTTGAAGCAATGTTGTTGGAACTCCTGAGCGTTTGGACCCTCAGCATTCCGAAACTCGGCACGATTCGGGCTAAAAGCATTCCGTTTGTTGTGCTCACATCCAACGAAGAGCGACGCATCGGGGATCCCCTGCGCCGGCGCAGCTTTTATCTTCGGGTTGAACACCCCACGCCTGCCCGTGAGGCAGAAATCGTTGCACTGAGAACGCCAGACTCGAGCCGCGAATTTCATGCAGGAATGGCAGGACTCGCCAAAGCTTTGCGAGGTTGGAGCTTGGAAAAGCCACCGTCCGTCTCGGAGATTCTGGATCTGGCGCAGGCACTTAAAGTTCTCGGGACAGAACAGATTACGGCAGAGATGAGGGACACGCTGCTGCCTTTGCTGGCCAAGACCGAGGCCGACCGGCGAAAGCTGCTTCTGCGCGACGGCTTTGCCAGCCTGATCTACGACGCGCAGCAGTACACTGCCGACGCTCTACGAGGGAGTGCGGCATGAAGTCGGCACTCATCTTGGCGCAAATGCTTTACGCCATTTCGATTTGCTGGGCGCAATCAGGTAGGGCACCAGCGCGGATTGAAGCCGAGTACTACGTCACGGCCTACGCGCAACACTATCGAGTGCCCATTGCGCTGGCACGCGCCATTGTCGTACGCGAATCGAATTGGCAGCCGTGCTTGATCTCTCCGAAAGGCGCTGTGGGGCTAATGCAATTGATGCCCACCACTGCCAAGCGGCTGGGCGTGACCGACCGCTGCAATCTCGACCAAAACGTCTCGGGCGGTGTGCGCTATCTCGCTTGGTTGATGCGGCAGTTTCATAGTGACCTCAGGCTCGTGGCCGCCGCTTATTATGCCGGCGAAGAGACGATCGGCAGGCGGGGGCTGGCTTACCGAAATCCCGACGTTGTCGCGTACGTCTCAGCAATTAGAACAACTTACCTTCGAGAAGCCGCCCTAGAACCAGAGAGCAAAAATACCACTGCGAAAAGAGATGTGAGATGAACAAATGTTTGAGTTTGGTGCATCTGATAACGATCAGTTTCGTGCCTTTCCACATGGCCTCGGCGCAAACCGAGTTGCCGCAAGCACGAATCGTCAACTTGAGTATTGACCCGGAACAGGTCGTGGTCTTGCACGTGCGGCCGGGATATGTTAGCTCGGTGCGAGTGTTGGAGGAGGTTAGTTCGGTCGTCTTGGGTGACCCGGGTGCCTTTAAGGCCGAACACTCCGAAGCCGAGCCGCAGCTCGTGTTTTTCAAAGCAACGAGTGCGAAGCCCGCACAAACCAATGCTTTGATCACGACCAAAGGCGGCCATGAAATCTCCCTTAGCCTGGTGAGCCAAGGAAAATCAGACCATAGCGAAGTAGTCGATTATGTCCTCAACTGCGAGCGGCCGCACAGTTTTCTGATCACTCCGGCGCATCCCACCTTTATAGTCGGCGAAACAAAGAATGTTGTGCCAGAAGATCCGCCAGCCGCCGCTCCCCAAGAGAAACCCAGCAACCAAGAGCAACAACTGCTGAAGGCGCAACAGTTGGAAAATCCGCATTGGGAAGGCAAACTGTTGCGGGTTGCGGTGGGACAGACGACGGAAAAGGAACAACAGATGGCCGTGCCTTTCGCCGTCCTTAATGCTTCTGCACGAACCATCGAAGTGCTGCCACCTCAGGTACAGCTTGCCGGGACATCGAGAGACAAGCATCGGAAGGCGATCAAGGCCGAGCCGGTGGCGATCAAAGATTACTGGATGACCACGCGCAGGCTCGCACCTGGCGCCAGGGCCGATGGAGTGGTCGTGTTCGAACGGCCCAGTTTCAAGGAATCCAGCGAAAGGTTGTTACTGGCAGTTGCCCAGGCGGAGGAGGTCGATCGTCCAGTCTTGGCGCCGATCGCGTTTGTGGCCCCGGTAGTGGGAGGTGCGAAATGACCCGTCCCAACGGACACAGCGATAACGGCAACGCCGGATTAGTGCAGGAGCCAGACGGAAATGAAATCCTCAACAGCGTGCTTATCCCTCCGGTCGCACCGGCCGCCTTGCCAGAGTTTGCAACTAGAACCAAGCAGAGAGCCAGGCAGCAGATCCAACAAAACCGGTTCGTAATCATCGGCGCGGCAGCGATCGTAACAGCGTTTCTGATCTTCGTTGCTATCTCTATGCCACATCCAGGTGAGCGAGAGAAGGCGAAAAATCGCGGTGCGATCTCGAAGGATGAATCGACCGTGGAAACCAGCAACGAAAGCAACGAAAAGAGCCTGTTCCCTATTATCGATTCCGGACGCCCTGCAACGAAGGAAACGCATCAAGGTTTTCTGAATGAACGAGACCTGCAGCGAACTGTAATTCGTTCGGCATCGAATGCTAAGCAGACAGGACAGACGAATGGAGCGGGAACGCTGGGTGCGATACCACCTTTTGGAGACCAGGCATGGCAGGCACCGCCCTACCAGCCAGGCTCGAGCGCTGAGACTTCCGACGTGGGTAAGGCAGAGCGCGAGGCCATGGAGAAGCCCTCGTTGATGTACGTGCGCAAGGTCTCGGCAAGCCCTGGCGGTTTTCAGACCGTCGGTGACGCAGCGCCGCAACTGGGATTGGGGTTGGCGACGGGTACACGCTTACGGGCCCGATTGGAATCGGCTGCAAGCACGGCTGTACGGGCGCCAGTTCTAGCGGTGATCGAGTACAACTACGAGCGCGATGGAGAAATTATTGTTCCTGCGGGGGCCAAAGCAATCGGGCACATCAGGGATGCCAAACGTTCAGGGTATGTGGACCTCCAGTTTGATTCTCTGCTCATGCCGGACGGCACATCCGTTCCCCTCGAGGCTGTCGCGACAGATTTGGACCTACGGCCGCTGAAAGGAAAGGTTTCGGGCAAGAACACAGGAAAGAACGTCCTCGTTAGATCGTTATCTCGAATCGGTCAGGCTGGTTCCTTGTTCCTAGGGCAGGGCAGCTTGAACCAACCGCTCAGCGAATCGGATCTCATGCGAGAGCGCGTCAGCAACAATATTGGCGAAACTGGTGACGAAGAGGTCTCTCGATTGGCAGTGAACCAGCAGATCGTGGTGACCGTCTCGGCTGGGGCGCCCATCTACGTTGTACTTGAACAAATACCCAAGTCCAATCAACCTGTAGCACCAACAAGCGCACGGAACAGCGCGACTTCGAACTCGTCCAATGTTGACCAGCTGCGCCAGCTCCTGCAAATGCAGCAGGAGTTAAACCAATCGGCTACAAACAACCAAGCAGCACAGTAGGCAGGTTTTCCTCAGGTGTAATGGCTCGAAACAAACCTGACGTTCAGCGTCAAAATCGTTTCTCCTAGTCTGACACCCGTTTGCAGCGGTACAATATCGCGGGAAAACTTAACTTCCGCATCGCCGACCAACCGCCCGGAACTTCAGGTCAAGTATTCGCGCCGGGCCGCCTCCGGCCAAAACTATCTTGACTCTGAATTGTTTAATGGCAAGAAGCGTGGAAGCTACCAGGGCATGGCGTCTGTTGCGTAGTTCGGGCATCCGACCTCTATGTGATCTTCCCCGCAAAACATCCTTGACTCTGGACCGCACTCCAGACTGTATGCTTGTCTCATGGCGAGCATTCAGAACGGCGTGCAGCCGACACTTCAGATTGGCGAACTCGCAAGGCGCACGGCTCTGAGCATCGACGCCATTCGGTTTTATGAGCGTCGCAAGCTCCTGCCGCCGGCTTTCCGCAGCGCAGGCCGGTTTCGCCTTTATACGACGGACGACATTGAGCGCCTGCGATTTGTGCAGCGAATGCAGCGCTTGGGATTTTCTCTCGAAGAAATTAAGCAGTTGATGGCGATTCGTGCAGACAAAGCGCACGCCTGCGCAGCGATACGGCAATTCCTGAAGACGAAATTAGACGGCGTTACGACGAAAATCCAAGAATTCCAGCAACTTGAAACTGAACTTAAGGCTGATCTGGGAAAGTGCAATCGCGCATTGAAACAGCAGCGTGGGGAAACGTGTGCCTGCCCCGTGCTCGAAGAAATAGAACGGACGAACAACGCATGAAGATCGAATTGCTGTACTTCGAGGGTTGTCCAAACCACCTACCGGCGATGGAAATGCTGCGAGAGATCCTAGGCTCATTATGCCGTGAGGACCCGATTCACCAAGTTGAAGTCCGCACCCAAGCCGAAGCCGAGGCGATTAGATTTGTGGGTTCTCCCAGTATTCGCATTAATGGCTCCGACATCGAGCCATGGGCACGTACCGCAAAAGATTTCGGCTTGAGTTGTCGCACCTACCTCGATGGCCCACAGCACGGCGGTGTTCCATCACGCGAGTTGCTTCGTCGCGCAATCATGGAGGATATTCGTGAAGGCAGTTGAGAGAGGTGCCCCTGCAGCCGCAATACTCGCGGCACTATCGGCGTTGGCGTGCTGTTTGCCGTTCGGAATTGTCGGCGCTCTGGGGCTGGCAAGCATCAGTGTCTGGATTGCACCCCTACGTCCGTGGCTGCTCGGCGCTGCGGTCTTGCTGCTCGTCGTGGGCTTTTGGCAGATTTATCGCCGCGGCAAGCAGTGCAGCACCCAGCGTAGTCCCGTCAGCGTGGCGCTGTTCTGGGTTGCAGTAGCTGCGGTGGTCCTGGTCACCATATTCCCTCAACTCATCGCTAACTGGCTTGCAGGATAGAAACGGATGACACGAAAACGAGCGCTCTGGTTGGTGTTTGCAGTTGCGATTTTGGCGGTCGGTTTTTACCTCTCGGGATCGAGTTCCACTCCGCCCGGCCAGCCGCCGCTCGTCTCACTGAATGAAGCCAATGTTTCGCAGTTTCAGCAAAGCTTCAACGCCGCGTTGTCGGGCACACGCATTGTGTTGCTTTTGTCCCCAACTTGACCAAAGTGTCTGCAGGGGGCCTCTGCAGTCGAACGCATTTTGAAGCAAACTCAACCTGAATCGGTGCGAGTGTTTGTGGTTTGGGAACCGATGCTTCCGACCGACTGGTATCGCCCCACTCGGCCAATACTGAAACGTGTTTCTGATTCACGTGGAGTGCAATTCTGGGATAAGGGCCATTTGATCGCCGCTCAAGTGAAGCAGCAGTTGCAGCAATTTCACCGAAGTGACCCAAGCTGCTGCGAGGATCGAGGGCACCTGTGGGATATGGCTGCGATGTATCCACCGGGCGTCAAGTGGGGCGACGTCGCTCCCGTTTTTGATGATGGTCCGGTCTATCGAATTGCGCCCACTACATTGAAGCAGGCCCTGTCAGAAGCTTTGGGTCGCACATCGTCATCGGTAAACAGCCGCTGACTGTGCTCGCGAGTGCGGATACGGCGTAAAAGCCTAACCACGCCAGCCCCGATTCCTCCCGGGTGACGGTCAACCCTTCCGTAATCCAGCCCGTTGTGAGATGCACCAAAGTCAAACATTTGTTCATCTCATAAGACTCCTCCTCGCAACTGCGCAAATGACTACAATAAGAGCTCCGCTTTTGAAATCATCCGCAACAAAGACTCGCGGCAACGTTCAATCTGTGCTTTCCACCTTTCGGCGGGCTAATGCCTTTCTGAAAACGCTTCGAGACAAGCCTGCTGACTTGCCCGAAATCTGAAATGCCCATATGTTCTCGGCCTGCGACGCGTGAGATTTGCTCACCGCAGTCGCACGCGAGGAGCATATGAATTTGTTGAGTTGGAGAGACGCGCGATATCGCTTTGCGCTTGTGAGTCTCCTGATTGTTGTTTCCCTTCAGCTATTTCCATTGATGTCTAATGCCCAAAACCTCGGACAACAGCCAGCAACGGGCCAGGCCGTACAGGGACAAACCGCTGCCCAACCCGAAGGAACAGTTCTCAATCTGGTGAACTGGATCGGCAATGTGATCTCTCCTGTGGGAGCGGCGCTGGCTGTGGTCATGGCCGTTATCTCCTATTCGCAAGGCCGCGGTGTGGCGCGCTGGGCAGTCACGGCCGCCGGACTGCTGGTCATATCCGGCCTCACACGCCTGATCGAGTTCTGGATTCAGAACGGTACAGCGGGCGTGCAGTAGGAACGCTCACTACGGAGACTCAGGCCATGACGCTGCCTCAAATGATCGTCGATCTGTTGACACTGCTATTCGATATGGCAGTTCCGGCTGCCACCTGCACCATGGTGCTGGCGGGAATCGCATTGCGGCAGGAAGGCGGCTTGAACTTCCAGACCGGAGGCAAATTCCAGAGATGGGTGCTGTGGTCGGTGATTCTGTTGACACTGCCGCAGTTCCTGTCGTGGTTTGCGGCGCAGGGTATCACGATGCCGGCACAAGGCGGAGGCACCGGCAGTGCGTGGGTCGCGGGCTTGCAGACGAGCTTCAGCGGTTTTGTTTCGAACGTCGTGGTTGCCAAACTGATTCCTGTGCTAGCAGCT
Source organism: Candidatus Sulfotelmatobacter sp. (assembly GCA_036269595.1). GTDB lineage: Bacteria > Acidobacteriota > Terriglobia > Terriglobales > Acidobacteriaceae > Sulfotelmatobacter. Next base: position 20,686 of record DATBEI010000168.1, on the reverse strand, counting down.
TTCTGGGTGTTGAAGGCAGCGCTAGATGCCGCCGAAGGGCAGAGCCCGCTGGCATCCATCATCGCCGGGCTTTTTCTGTTGTCCGTGTCCGGGACTGTCCAGCTCATGCAGAGCTGGAACAGCGGATCAGAGTTTGCGACCACAGACATGCTCACATCGGCGTGGAACTTCCTTGCCGGGACCATCCTGCCGGAGGCGGCAGGCTTGGCCATCGTGGGGGCAATTTTCAACTATGCCCGCCATCGGCCTTTCATGCCACTGGTTGGCTCGGGTCTTGCTTTCTTGAGCGTTTCGGCCATCTGGAAGTTGGTGCAGGCCATGGCCGGCTGATGAGGATTGGAGGTGATCCTGTGAATCTTTCAAATGGGCTGCTCAACCTGACGGACTGGCTGGGCAACGTCATCATGCCGACCATGGCCGGTTTATTCGCCGCCGCCGCCATTTACCGCTTCAGCAAGGGTCACCCATACTCACACTTCGGGCACGCAGCCCTGGCGTCGTTGATGTGCTCCGGGTTGTTGCGCGCGATGGAGTCCTTCAGCAACCAAGCGGGTTGGAACAACCCAGACCGCTATTGGATTTCTGTGCTGACGCTGGTGAACTGGGTTGGCAATGTTTTGTTGCCGCTCTATGGAGCAGGCCAGGTCGTGCTAGCGGTTGCGCACTTTGCCGGTTTATTGGAGCGAATGACGATTGGCGAGGCGTGGGTCCGCAACCTAATCTCTGCGATGTGCTGCTTTAGCTTATCGGGGCTGTTGCGCTTGGGGGAGTTTTGGATTCAACACGGAACAGCCGGAGTGCGCTAGGAAGGAGATTACGAATGCCATTGCAAGTGACACCTGTGAATCGCAATTTGCAGACGCGAGTGACCTTCATGCTGCTTGAGTTTGAGGATCTTTTTATCGTGCTGGGCGCCGCGGCGGTCATGAACGTCCTGGGCCATTTTGTGGGTGGCGAGATCGCTGGAATGCCCACGAATCTCGCTCTCCAGTACGGCGTGCCGCTACTTATGGTGCCGGTGCTGATGGCCTTCAAGTATGGCAAGCCGCGGGGCTACGTTCGCGATCTTGCCTCCTGGTACACGAAACCGCATGCCTACTGCGCGCTGGCACGCGACCGCGAAATCCGGTCGGCGTATCTGAGGGAGGAATAGCAGTGCCGCTGACGCTTGAACAATACGAGCGAAAACTCGACGATCCGGCACTGTGCGAGCAACTTCCGGTCCGCGACTACCTGGACAATATTGTCGTTCGCACGAATGGCGCTTTTGTTGCGGGCTACGAGTTGAGGGGATTGGCTTCGTATTTCGCGAGCGACGAAGACCGAGACCGAGGGAAGTTAATGCTGGAGGCCCTCCTGCGCTCTCTGCCGGAACAGAGCATGAGAGTGCAGTTCCGCTACGAAGTGGTGGAGGATCTGGGAGACCTGCTTGAGCACTATGCCGAAGCCCAGCAATCGGAACGGGCGGAGGTAATTGCACTCGATGAACTGCGCGTCGAACGATGGCGTATGAAAGAGGCGAACGGCCACTACATGCGGCCTCTCCTGCACGCGTACTTCATCTGGGACCCGGTCGTTCATCGTCGTATTGCCGGTAAGCCGCTGAAGCCGACGGGCAATCCCTTCAGCTTATCGGCCCGCAAATGCATTGAGCGCGGCGCTCGAGAGCATCAGCAAATACTGTCGGAGTTTGAGAGTTTGCTGCATGGCCTCGAAACGACACTGGAAGCGGCAGAACTCGGCGCACGTCGACTGACCGACGATGAGTTGTTTGTTGAGGCAAAACGAGCTCTCAATCCCTTGTCTGCGGATTCTCGTCCGTACAGGCGGGGTGAGGATTCGCTCGAATACAGGAGCGCCCGCGAGCAGATCGTCGACACAAGCATCGCAGATGAGACGGACTCCTATCTGAACGTTGGCGGAATCCTCTATTCCTTTGTGAGTCTGAAAGAACTCCCCGATGCAACCTTCCCCGGAATCCTCAGAGAACTGATCGGTCTTGATTTCCCGCTCATCGTCAATGCGCAGGTCACGATTCCTGACCAAACGAAAGTACTTAAAGGCTACAAGAGTCGATTGCGCAAGATGCAGGCCGTCCAGCGCGATTCGAACGGAGGATTTCGGACCAACGTGGAAGCCCAGGTTGCCGAGTCCCAACTGGTCAGGGTGCAACAGGACATTATTTCGAGTTCGGTCAAGACGGCCAAGCTGAGCCTGGTCATAGGAACGCGCACTTCCCGCCCAGCAGTAACGACCGCGGAACTGGAGCAATCCGAGCGAACCATCGACAACCGGCGCCAACAACTGCTCTACGCGATTTCGCGCATGAACGGCGCCAAAGCCGTTGCTGAGTCGCTGGCTAAGAAGCGTCTGTTTTTCAGTTCACTTCCGGCGATGGCGGAGCCCGACAAGCGAGACCAGGACTTGCTGACCTCGAATGCGGCGGATCTTGTACCGGTAGAAACACCGTGGCGCGGCACGCCCCGGTCACCACTGTTCCTGCTTGAAACTCCATACCGCCAACTCATTCCTTTCTCCCCCTTCGATCCCGGCTTGAGCGACGCAAACATGCTAGTGATGGCGAAAACAGGCGGCGGAAAGACCGTCATGGTGCAGCAGTTTCTTCTGATGGCCGCCCGGAGCAACCCGCTGATTTCGATCCTTGAGCGTGGCGATTCGTATCGCCCACTGGTTGAGTTGATGGGTGGACGGATGATCACCATGTCGCTCGACACCGACCAAACGATCAACCCGTGGGATCTGCCGGAAGGAGAGAAAGAACCGAGCAAGGATCAAGTCGCGTTTCTTAAAAATCTGACGCGCCACATGCTCGGCGAGGGCGGGGCCGAAGACACTCAGTTGCTCGACAACCTCATCACCGAGGCCATTCTCCGGACTTATAAGAGAGCGGCAATACGCGCGTCAACTCCCATTCCAACATTCTCCGACCTTCGCGACGAACTCTCACAGTGGCGTGACGAGGAAAAGAACCAACGTGTGATGGACGAAGCCCACCTGGCAGCGATCAAGCTGCGAAGCTGGACTGGCGAAAAAGGAGTGTATTCGAAGCTGTTCGACCGGCCCACAACGATCTCACTGGACAATCCATGGTTGTTCTTCAACGTGGAGCAATTGAGCGATGACCGGCGGCTGGAAACGGCAATGAGCCTTCTCATTGCTCACGCCACTGCGCAACGGGCAGCAGGCAAGGCGGGCAGACGGAGCATCACGGTTCTTGATGAGTGCTGGTTCCTGCTGGATTCTCCAATACTGGCCCCGGAAGTAGTCCAACTGTTTCGTACAGCGCGCAAGCGTAACGGCAGCGTCTGGGGCATGAGCCAAACCGCGGAGGATTTTGTGGGGACGGAATCGAAGCCCAGGCCGCACGGAGCGGGCATCGTAAAGAATTCGACGACCAAAATCATTGGCCAGCAACCGGGCGACATGACCGCCCTGCGGGAGCACCTGCACCTGAACGAGACCGCTTTGAACCAGATTAAGCACTTCAGCGCTCCCATCAAGGGTAAGAGCGCCGACGCGCTCATCGTGATCGGCGAAAAAGCCGACACCACCCACACTATCCGCATGTCACCCACCGCAGTCGATTACTGGATCATGACGACCTATGCGCGGGAGCACGTGTATCGGTCCTGGTGGCTAAATCGGTGGTTGGAACAGCGGAAAGCCGCACCTTTGATCGAAGCCTATCGTGAACTGGCCGAAAGATTCCCGGCTGGGCTGGCCGATGTCGATCCACTTCCCGAAGAAATCTCAGGAGAGGTCGCAAGAGGTACACGCATATGAGGACGAAAACTTTGGAGCTCCTTCGCAACTTTCAACACGGATTGAGCCGGACGAGGCGATGGCTGTTCGTGGCCGTGATCACCTTGTGCATGATTCCCTCGAACACGAGGGCTGACGGAATAGGAGATATTCTGTCCCTCTTTCACACCATCACCAGCACTCTCCAAGGTCCGATCGGGGGAGCTTTGAGCGAAATGCAGAAGGTGAGTGCGGCGGTGAACAATTTTCGCCAGCAGATCATCTGGCCGCTCGCCTTGATCAACCAGACGAGAGCATTTGTCAGTGCAACCCGGGCACGCTACACCGGTCTGATTTCCCAAATTGAAGGCATCAAGAATACCAGTGCGACCCTGGCTCTCCCCATGCAATTGGAGTTGGTATTCCGAAGCGCCCAGTCGGGGTCCATTGGCCAGATTCCCTCGATCTACGCGCAGGTCTACCAGCCCGTGGCGCTGGCTGGAATTGCCCAGCCGGCGCAGCGCAACCTCATGGACATTGACGATGCAATGTCGATGGATTCGCTGAAGACAGCCATGGTCTCCGACCAAACCACGCAGAGCATGTTGACCCTGGCTGATTCTCTCGAACAGCAGGCGATGACCGCGGCCCCCGGATCGGCGTCCATGGTCACCGCCCAAGCCCGCGTTGCCGATCTTGAAACCGAGGCGCAGTTGGCGAAGATGCTTGCCGCTCAACTGCGCCAGGAAGCAACGAAGCTGGCGCACCAGAATACTCTGCTTAAGCAGAGGTCCGTGGCGACACAAACTCTGCAGAATCAGATCCAGCACGTTCTAGCTCATCCATAGGAGTTTGAAAAATGAAATTGCCCACGCTCTCTGCTCTTTGGAAAGTACTCCGGAACGTAGTGGCCGCGGTATGCGGTCTGGTTATCGTAATTGCGCTGCTGCCCAGCAGAGCCCGTAGCCAGCTTGGGCTTGATCCGTGCTGCGCCATGATGTCGGTCGGGCTCAACACCATCTCGGGCCTGCTCAGAAACTCTGTAGCTATGCCGCTGGGTTCCATCCAGCAAAGTCAACAGCAATCCGCAAACTTCGAGGAGCAGGTGGTATTTCCGATGGCCGCGATCAGTCAGGCCAGAAACATGGCTGTCCAATTCGGGGGCCAATTTGTTCAGATGCGCCAGCTCTTCCAGTTGCCAGTAGCCAGTGCGACCCTGCCCGTGCCGCAAATGCTCGAACAGAGCCTGCTGTCGGGCAATCCGGACGCAATGAGCCAAATCACAAGCAACTACTACTCCTTGTACGGAACCGTGATGGCGCAGGCGAACGCTCCGCAACCGATCCGGAATCTGGTCGATATGACCGATGCGGAAGCACAAGCCGCGATGAAGAAGGCAGTTGAAATCGATGCCCTGGCCGATCTGGAGCTTCAAGCAGCGGAACAGATCAACCAGCAATTGCAAAGTGCCGCACCCGGAACTTCCACCATTTTGGAAGCCGAGACCGCGGCATGGCTTGTGCGAGCGAACGCATACACGCAATCCGCCATGGCGGAACTGGTACGGGTGCGCTCCATCGAATTGGCCAACTCGAGCGGTCAGCTCAAGTTCAGCGCCTCTCATACGGCGACGCTGCAGACTACGGGCAACCAGGTCTTGCAACAAGGGGTCCAGTAGCCGTGTTTCATTTCCAGCAACTCCTGAACACCGCGCTAGCCGGGATCGATGGCACTGCCATCATCGCGACGGTCACGAATTTCGCATTCGCGATCCTGCTGATTGGTTTTCTGATCGGACTCTATCAGGCAGCGTTTCGTGGAGGCGATTTGCAGGCGCTGGCGGGAACGGCCGTCAAGTACTTGGTCGTTGCCATGATCGTGTCCAATTGGGCGGCGGTGTTTCGCGGCGTCAACGGCTCCTTCAACACGGTAGCGAATTTTATCGGCAGCAGTTCTGGAGCGGGAGACATGTTCCAGAGCTGGATGGGGCAGCTCCAGCAGCAATTCGCGAATAACCCTTCGTTGACCCTTACGGACATCATCACGGGCGATGCGGCCGCCACGATCACGGTGGTCCTGCTCGTGGTTGCTTATCTTCTTTACGCCGTGGCGATGATCGTGTTCTGCTTCTTCTACACCTTATTTGGCGCGGTGCTCTACGTGGTTGGCCCTCTGGTGCTGGCGCTCATTCCCATCTCCGGGGTCGGCCAGTTGGGGAAGTCGTATGCCGTCAACGTGATGATCTGGAATGCATGGGGCATTCTCTATGCAGTGTTCGGCGCACTCATCACCGCCATCCAGGTCAACCAAGTCAACAACATTCTGGGCAATGGATTTCTTGGCTTTCTGAAGGGGACGGGGGACGCGGTCATGCTCGGGCTGGTCAGTATCTTTTATGCCCTGGCCATCGCGCTGATTCCCTTCATTGCCAAACGGATCATCTCGGGCGATGTCGGGTCAACAGCTTTTGCGCTGGTGAGAGCAGGCGGGGTTGCGGCTGGCACCGCCCTGGCTGGAGTCACCGGCTTTGCGGCAGGAGCGAGTCCGGCTTCCGCGGGCGCTACAGTGTCGGGTGGTGTGGGTGCTTCGTCCACATCTACTGTCCTGGCGTCGTCAGCACCACCGCCCGCTCCCTCGATGCCTGATTTCATTCGCTCCGGAGTTGCCAGCGCGATGAACAGCAGCAGCCGTCCAGCAGTGCCTGCATCGAATGCAAGCAACAACGACAAGCGGGATCTTGCCGCTGCTATGTCGGGCAGCAGTGGTCGACATGGGTCCGGTTATCGACCCCATTCGGTGACCCAGGTCATCAGCTTTAACGTGGGTAGGGCGCTCGGAAGAGCTGCGGGAAGGAACAATGCCGAGAACAATTAGCTCTGGCCGAGGAGGTTTCTATGTGGAGGCAGCCGCCGATCTGGGAGCCGCAAGGCACGAAGTTCCAGCCGCACAGCATCACGACCCTGATCTTTTTCTATATCGGAAAGTTCTTCGGTCGTTTGTTCGGCCATTTGTTTGGCCAGCACCACTGATTCTTTTGAGAACTACTGGGACACGAAGATGTGGTTGAAAAAGCAAAACTCGTCTAAAGAAGACGACGCTCCGGAGAAACTCCGTCACAGCCGCTATTACGAGCATGACGGAATTCTGCGGGCATACGCCAACCGGGCGATGGTGCTGGCCTTCTTGTGCATTCCAATAACAATGCTCTCGCTGGCTTTCGCCGTCTATGTTCGCCTGCAGCCTCCCACTATCATTCGTGTGGATGAGAACGGTCAGGCGACGGTTTTGGGTTTGAGAAAGCCAGCTATTTCCGTGACACAGGGCCCGGGGTCGGAGGCGACCGAGTTTGAGAAGCGGGCATTCGTGCGCTTGTTCCTGGAACGTTACCTGAACTTCTCGCCAACGAATGTGAGCCGCAATTGGGCGGACAGTTTGAACATGATGACTGCCAACCTGCGCCGTACCGCCTACGCCGGCATGCAGAAAGATGACTTCATCGGAAAGATCGAAGACGATCAGACGACCTCGGAATTTCAGATGCGCTCCCTTGAAGCCTCCAAGGATGACCCGTTGACCTACACGGTGTTCGGCGTCAAAGAAGTCCATCACATTCACGAACACAACGAAACCATCGACAAGGTCGTCAGCGAATTCCATGTAAGGCTTCTCGTAGAAAGGCGTTCGGAGCAGAACCCCAGCGGCCTGCTGGTTGGAGAGTACTGGGAACGGGCGATCGAAGGTGAAAAGCGCGACTGGGTTCTGCAGCAGGCGGAATTGGGTCTCAGATAGATCTGGGAAAGGAGCTTTGGATATGGAAGGCAAAGGGACTACGGAGGCGACGGAACGGCCGGCTGCGGCGAAAGCCGATGGCACCAACACGCCGCGAAGGCGCCGGAATGGCAATGACGCCAACCTTCGTTATTTTCTGGTTAAGCCCGGATCGTCTCCGGCGAAACCAGAACTTGGGCAGGAAATCGCGAGCGAGGGAGAGGCATTGATCGAGGCATTCAGGACTGGCCAGCCGTTCTACACAGTGACGGCATGGAAGGCGGTTCCGGAGGTGAATGGCGGCGGTAACCCTGTGATTGTGAAACAGGCTGTCGCCCTGAAGACGATTTAGAGCTAGTTCGATGAGATCAGCACAAACAGTTCTCAGGTGACCAAGACGTTGATTTTGGTCCTTTGAGCACCCCGCGGCTTGATGCGGGGAAATGTGCTGACCGGGGCTTTTTCACTTGAAGGCCTGGCCAAGCGAACCCGAAAACGGAAGGCCAGGCGAGAGTGCCGAAGCTTGCGGTCACGCAAACTCCTTAACTCGATCCTGGTCTTCCAGGAAACCAAATAGTTAAGGAGAACAAACATGACGAAGAACACGACGACGAACAATTACAGAATCCCGGCCGACCAACTCCAGAACCTCGAGATCGACCGCAACGGGCGTGTCGCGCCGCGGTTACACGATCTTGAGCCACTCAAGAACACGCTGCTCAGCGTGCTCTATCCCGGAATTAAGGTGGCCAGCGTAAACGTGCCGGCCGAGCCTCTCGACGACTACGAAGAAGCACAGGTCGAGAACGCTATGGCCCGGCTCGTCTGGAACGGGGTTCACTACAAACTAGTCGGCGCAAGCGGTTCCGCAAAGAAAGGCAAGTTCTACTTTGTCGACCAGGAGCACAGCCGGGCGATTGCCGAGCGGTTCCAGCACTGGCCGCAGGCGGCGATTGTTTATTTTGGGATCCTCGTCTCACCCTGCAAGGTGATGATGGAGGAACCCGAGGCTCGTGTGCTCGTTGTGCCCGACGGGAAGCTTGGAACCAACGACTGCCGCGGATGGATCAGGCGATCGGTGTTCCAGCGTCTCCAACAAAAGCATGATGACGAAATCCTCTCGGCCCAAGTGGAACGGCTTCGCCGCGAGCGTTATGGAAAGGCGACCGACGAGAACCGGGATCAGGCCGCAGAGTCAGTTCTTCTCCAGGACGCGAAACGGGAGATTGCCGGGAAGCGCCTGGCAGAAGGACGCTTTTACCAATTCCGCATGGCCTTCGCCGACACGCAGGCGAAAGGTGCATTCAAACTCATGGAGGATGACGTTTCGGACGCGCTGGAGGCGGATTTTGTACTTCCCGAAAGCGCGGTCAAACCGGGGCTGAAGATACGGGCGGTAATGTATTCGATCTTTGGGCCGGGCAGAAGATTTCGCGGCGATACCGTGGTAGGCATCCGCGAAGTCTCCCGCCAGCTCGAGTTTGAGTCCAGTTACACGCTCGTAGAACATGCTCCTGAAGACTCAATTCAGCTAGAAATTTTACCACAGGCGATGAAGCAAGTGGCCAAGCTGAGTGAGGCCGTAGGCGAGGGCCGTTACGAGGATTTGCTCGAAATCCTCGGCCACCATCCGGACCGGTCTTTGCCGGACGGAGTTGAGCCGGACAACGAGGAATTCCGGGTCGTTGAAGGGCTGCTTCTGGCCGATGCTAGCGGCGAAATCGTCCGTCATCCTTACGTCAACAATCAACTCAACAAACTACTGGCGCGCTGGGCGTTCAAGGCGGCGACCGGCGGGGGTTTTCGTCTTCCAGCATTTGCTCTGATGGACGACGGATATCTCTTCCTGAAGGATGGTCAAGTGGTCGCGGGATCCGACTGGATCCCGGAGCACAAAGCCATCGTTCCGCTGGCTTCGAAACACGGCCTGTGCGTTCGTTATCCAATACGCATGGTTGACGATCTCCTCCCGTTCGGAAATCTCTCGGACGACGAGATCGTAGCCCAACTCAACACTGATCTTTGCCGGAGAAACTGCACGCTCACCGATTCGGAAATTCGCGAGTTGGTTCAACGGCAGCTTCGAGTCGAGGGCACGTATGTTCTCCATTCCGAAACGGCAAAGAAAAACGGCGGTGACTTTGATTTCGACTGGATTTGCGTGGTCGAACAGGACCGGTTCCCGCGATTTGTAAAAGACCGGTTCTCCAGGGGCCTCGGAGAGCAACAGGGGAAAAACAAGGCCAATAAGGCTAAGGACCCCTGGTTCAATCTGGAGCACGTGGCCATGAAGGCCAGAGGGAATCACATCGGCTCGATCACCGACTTGATGACCTCCTGCCGGGCAGTAGGCCAGGAAGAACTAGCTGCGCAACTGGCCAAAGAACTCCAGAACGCGCTCGACAGCCTCAAATGGCAAGTCCAGCCCGATCTCAAACTGGTCGCCGAAATACGCCAGCAGGTACGTCAGTCGCCCTGGCTTCGTTACAAGAACGAACGCCGGGTCTCTGATCTACCTCTGCATTTGGAGGTGGAGAAGACCGACCGCGTCGGCCACCTCTACAACCATGTTCGCAAGCAAATCGAAGACTTGCTGATCAACAAGGCTCCGATTGAGGCATTCAAGGCGCTCGTGGTGGGCGAACAGGTCAGCCGCGAGATGCTCGAAGATTGCCGTTTCGTCAATCGGGTGTACGCCGCGATGGTCGGCAAGATCGCAGCAAGAAGAGAGCAACTCAAAGAACAACTGGAGAAAGCGAAGGCCGAATGGGACACGGTACGGCAGAGTTCCGATAAGGAGCTGCGCAGGCAGAAGCTGTTTGCCATGAATCAGGCATACGGCGCATGCCGCGGTGACGAAGAACGGGGCAGATACGAGATGAAGGCGGTTCTCGCTTTCATCCGCATCTGGGCACAGAACAAGGCGGAGAATCGTATGGGCTGGCTGCAAGCGCTGAACCGGATTGTGTGTAACGGCCAGCGCTCCAGTGGCTCGATTCTCTTTCTTGCTTTTCCGCAGGAGCTGATCCTGAAGCTTGCGGAGCGCACCGGCGGCAAGCCGGTCCGCGTGCACGTTCCACGGCTCTACGACGGACTTGTTCGTACCGACTCATCCGGTCGAACTTTCCTGGTTGATCCACTTAAAGGAGGAGGACAGAAACACACCTTCCTGTTCAAGTACAGGGACGGCAAGATCCTCCTTGACGACGACAAAGCCGAGCAGGCCAAGGGAAAAACATCAACCGAATCTTGCATTGAATCAGAGACAGCGGAGGCTGCAATCCCTGCTGCCGTAGTCGATGAAGCCGTGGAATTTAATCCCGGCGCTTTCAGTGATGAGGATGCGAGCGATGCGCCCTGGGTCATGTGAGGCACGAGCCGCTTTGAGCGGAATCCTTCTGGATTCCGCTCAGGGCCTTAAGAAGGGACTATGAAGAGACCTGTTTCGCTCATCCTTATATATAGCCTTTGTGCGATGGCTGCATTGTCCCAACAGTCCGGCACTGCCGGCCCGAATGCCGTCGTCCACATTGCGACCGCCCTGAACCACCTGACAGTCCTGGAATTTCATGAGCCGGTCACGATGGCGGCCGCTGGCAGTTCGGATTTCCAGATTGAGCGAGAGGCGAACAAGGTCTTCGTCAAGCCAATCAAGTCGGGAGCGGCGACGGATCTGTTCGTTTGGACGGCTTCCCGGCGCTTTGCTTACGAGCTTGAAATCACACAAGAGGTAAAGGATATGAATTTCGTAATTGATAACGCCCAACCGGCTCTGGCCCCAGCTCCGAAGCAAATAATGGACACTGAGACAGACCAGTTCGCTGATGTGGTGCTGACCCGTGCCCTCCTGGGGGCTGAGGAGATCAAACAAAGAAGTACGCACAAAGCGAAGCGTCAGATTAACGTGCGCGTAGAAGAGGTCTTTCGCACGCGGAACACTGTCTATGTCCATTACACGATCGAGAATAATCGCAGCCTCTCCTATCGCGTGAATACGCCAGCGGCGTACCAGCTACAGACAGACAACTCGCCCATTTCGCTTGCAAGCCTCGCGCACACTCAACTCGACCGAGCCATGCTTGAAGAGCTGGGCGATACGCAGGAGCTGGCGCTGCCTGTGGCTCACGCCGAAGCTGAGGCCGATGATCTTCATCCCGGCGAGACTACACAAGGGGTGGTTTCTATTCGGAAAGATCTGAAATCCCCAGCAGTCGTGCAACTGGTATTTAGCGATGGAGTGAACGCGGAGTTCGTGCTCTAGCCATGAAACATAAGGAACAAATTGCGACATTCGCGCGCTTGCACAGCTTCCACGCAGAGGACCCAGAGGAACATCTCGGGAGTGCGTTGCGGCACTGGCTCGAAGACCCAGTTAAGCCGAAGACGGACAAAGGACATCTCCGCGTCAATCCCATCCTGGTTTTGCTGACAGGGATGGTCGTACTAGCGGGAGGCACGTTTCTGTTTTTCAGTTTGGTACAGCCATGACCTATGACAATGAATATCGCCTGGGACGCCGCGCCTATCATTACAACCAAGAGGAGAGTCTTGCCTTCGTCCTGTCGGTTGTCGCTGTCATCGTGCTGGCGGTCGGCTACTATATCCTCGCGACCCGGTTTCACATCCGCCCCGTCCGGCTCATCGAACTATCTTTATACGCGCTGTACGGCTTAGTCTCTGCCGCGTCGCTCATCTGGTATTTCGTCACTTTGCGCCGAAGATGCGAAGCGAACTGGCCTCATCCTCCTTTATTTGTCAGCCAGGCCAAAGATCGGAAGGCAGTCGCGGCGGCGTACAACCAGAACTCGATCGTGCTCGGCTACAACGTCCACCGCGAGCCGTGGTTCTGGTCCGACGCGACCCGCGTGATGCAGTCGATCGTGTTCGGTGCGACCGGCTCAGGCAAGACCACTTTGCTAAAGAACATCATCACCCAGGATGCGTTCCGGGTCGTCGGTCCGCCAGGTGATCAGCACCGCATCCCAATGCTGATTTTCGACGGTAAGGCCGACAAAGAGTTTCTTTCCGACCTTCTTCCGGCGATCGAAACTGCCGGCCGCATGCACCAGTTGCGAGTCCTCGATCCCTCGCGGCCCGACATTTCCGCACGTTACAACCCATTCTTTAGCGAACACGCCCTGTACGAGGAACACGCCAATTTCATCTTCGAATCCTTCGACCTAAAGGAGGACTTCTTCCACGGTCATCAGGCCACCTATCTGAGTGATCTTGTCCGCGTGCTCGCCCACACGGGCAAGCGCTTCAACATCTATGACGTGTTGGTCCTGGCGCTAGACCCGCAGATTCTGAAGGAACAGATTGGGATCGCGCGCTCGTCTCTTGAAGCAGAAGTTGGAGTGAACCATCAGCGGCGCTTGAATTTCGAGATGTCGGTCCGGAACCTGCAGCAATCGTTCCAAGACCGGGAGCGCGTCCCCAAGATCCAAGGCCTTTTGAACGAACTGATGACATTCCTTGGGGATGACCTCTCTCTCATCACCGGCGCCTATGATGAGTTGCTTTCGCTCGACGAGGTGATCGACAAAGAGTTCATTCTGTTCGTCTCGCTCAACACCAACAAGAACTCAAAAGCCGTCACCGCGCTGGGCCGCATGTTGCTCCAGAACCTGCAATTGATTCTCGGCAAGCGGTACGAGAATGCGCAGGAGCGGCGCCGCGAGAACCGGCCGATGGTCAGCGTCATCCTCGACGAGTTTGCGCCGTTCGCTTATTCCAATTTTGCCCAGATCCTGCAAACCGCGCGCGGCACCAACACGGCATTTCTGTTCGCCCTCCAATCCCTGCCCCAGCTATTGAAGGTGGGCCGCGGCTTCAAGGACGACGTCTCTTCGGCGCCCAACACCACCATGCTCCTGCACACCCGTGACGAGGAGACGGCGCAATATTTCTTGAAGGCGTCTGCCCGCGTGCGGCAGAAGCGGCGTACGCTCACTGTCCAACGCACGGGCATCTTTGAAGATAAATACCAGCCCATCGGTTTCGGCAGCGAGACGGACATCAAAGAGACTCGCGCCCAGGACGAGCACATCAAGAACTTGCCAGTCGGACAGATGGAAATCCTGATGACCGACCGACTGCAAGGAACTTTGCACTCTCATCTGCATGTGCGTGCGCCGAGGAACTATCGCTTTCCCGGGCTTGAGCCAACAATCTATCCACGACTGTACTCGCCTTCGCATCTCGACGGGGCCAATCTGCGTTTCAAGAATCCCGATCTTGCACAGCGGAACAGTCATCTGGCGGTGCATACCGGACGGTTGACATGGATGTGAGCCGTACATCCCGGATCGCTGCAATCGCGTTCTGCTTCGCGGTATTCGTGTCGTTGTCTTCTGCTCAGCCGGGTCAATCCAACTACGATCCGGCTTCGCAACAGAGACCCTCAAAACGACCGGATAGCTTCGTCGACTTCACTCTCAAGCCTATTAATCGCTCGGATACGGACTACGGGCAGTGCCTCGATGAAAGTCGCGCAATGATCCTAGAAGAAACCATCAAGAGTGGCTACTTCTGGTCAAATCTAGCCTCCTTGGGCCTGCTGGGCTGTCTCTTCATCATCATCGTTTTTCAGAACAGAGTTCAGGACAAGCGGGAGCGGACGGCCGCCGAGATACTGGAGCAAGTTGAACAGTCCCTTGCGCGGTCCAACGGTCAAGTTGAAGAGGCCAAAAAAAGAAATCGTGCATTGACAGAGTCGTTTGCTGCCTTGAAACATGCGACCATGCAGTCTCAACCGCTTACAGCGGACACGCTGGATAGAACGCCCTTTCGGCCGACACGAAGTCACACAGCAAGCATTCAAGTGAGTACGACAACACCTAAAGGCAACGGCGCGAAGCCAGGAGAGGACCGCCCGGCCGTCGCCACCGCGGCACCCAATCCCGGGCGCCAAATTGCGTTGTTCAAGCCCGAGGTCGAACTGGTCGGTAAGGTCAATGTGCTGGAGCAACAGCTTGGGCGTTCTCATGAACTGGAGAAGCATTTGCGCCGCCAGTTGAACGAAACGGGGAAAAAGCTTCAGGCGGAGCAGGAGAGAAACCGCAGTCTAAAAGGCGAGTAGCGCCTACATGACCGGAATCAGTGAGGGGTTCGAAAAACATGTCGAAACATGACAAAAGGGACCAGCCCAGGAACACAGAAGGCGCTCTGAACAAGTTCGAGCCTGGCGGCGCGCTAGGTCCAATCGAAGACCGCAATGAATATGACCAGCGCCTCAATGCCTTGCCTCCGGACCAAAATCGGCTAGTACAAGAAAGCACGCGATTGGCCGACCTGAGCCAGTACTTTTCTTTGCAAAAGATAGACATTCCGCCGGAAATCGTGGAACGAGTTGCAGGGCTTTCGAGACTGGCAACGGAGGAGCGCATTCGAGCCCTCATTGACGTCAACCGAGCGCTCATGGAGTACCTCAATGATGTTGGTCAAGATCCTGGGATTCGGCAGTAGTTGGTGGGCGCGGTTCGGTCGTGATCCTCACGACCGCTACCGTTACACCAGGCATGCCGCCTACTTCAACTCTGCAGGTGTGCGCTGCGGAAACAAAGTCAGACGGCATTGGATCCTTCCTGGTTTGATCCGTTTCAACGGCATTGGTGACTTTAATCCACAATTCCAGAGCCGGTCTGTGGGTGAGACGTTTGAGTGCACCGATCTTGCCTTCGCATGCGGCGGCAATCGGTTGCTGTTTGTCCGGAAAGCTGCGGCATGCGTGCCGCCCGACTGCTACCTCATTGCCGTTTCGAGTGACCGTTGCGGCCCATTCAACTTCGCTGAACCTGACTGGAGATCCGAGTCGGTAATGCCAATCGCGGTGAGCTGTCTCGGCGACAAACAGGAGGCAATGTTACTCATGAAGCCCGTTGGTTATGTAAGAAGTTCGCTGGGAATCTGGCAACTCAAAGCGACGGTTGATGTGCCCCACGGTCCGTCACTAGAACTGCTCGAAGAACAGATGCTCGACTGAATACTATCGGTTATGCGCTACGCCAAGAACAGCCTGGTCATCAGTTCCGAACGCGACATTCCTTTGTTGCGGCAGGTTCGCAATTCGCGCTTCGTGAGTCATAACCAGCTGTTCGAGTTCATGACATATGGTGGTTTGGATCATTGTCGGAGCAGCTTCAACTGGCGCACTCGACGGCTCCTCAGGTCGGGTCACCTCTCCGTCTGTGAAGGTGTATTTGGCGCGGGATCGGTTGTTTATCGGATTAGCAAGGAAGGACTGGCCCTGCTGGAACATCATGGCCAGTTCACGACCGTCCTGCACTCGAATACCGAACATCTTCCGCACCCTGCGCAAGTTTTTCATTCACTCGAATTGAACGCGATTCAGCTGGCGTTGGCGCACCAGAACGTGCTTGCCGGATGGCACTCGGAGGTCGAAGTCGCATCCTTCAATACCATTTCACGCTCGCCTTATCAGAAGGATTACGACGCCATCGTTGACGTGTGGATCGGCGACAAGAGAGCATGCTTTGCCCTGGAATACGAACGCAGCTTGAAGAGTTCCAAGCAGTACGAGCACGTCAGGAGGGCGCTCGAATCTGAGCGCCAGGTCGCGTGCATCTTGTATCTGACCTCTGGCGTTGAAATCCTGGTGCATCTCGTGCACGAGTTCGAGTCGGTAAACATGAATTTGGCATTTGCCAACGCGCGAGACTTCGCACAAATGCTACTGGATACCACCGTCATCACGGCACGCAACACCTCGGGAGTGAGATTCAGCGACCTGCTCCAATGACGACTTCCTTGCTAATGACGCCTCTTTGCCTGCTCATTGGTTGCTTCTCGCGGCGTTCTCGCCGCGTGTTTGCCGCGAAGATGCCGCTTTTGGAGGCCTTGTAACATGTCACCGGTCAGTGATTTGCGTTCTGACTCCCCCTTGAATTTTACCTCTGTTGCATGTTCGTATTTGGGTTCGTCTGAGAACCTTAATCGGGCTCGCATATTGATGGTCGTCGGTATTGTGAGGTTCTGCTGCCACCGCGAGGTGTTTGGGTTTCACGAATCGAGGAGTATTCGCAACCCTTCGAGTCACACGCGCAGTTGCCTCCAGCCGCACAGTTCCCCATGGTTCTCGGCGTCAAGCGATCTTCGGCGCACAGGTGTAACTGCGGGCATAAAGTTATCGTTAGAGCTTGCTCAAAGACATTCCTTGTCGGCACAGTCCTTTACCCTGGCCGGGGGTAAACCTGGTGTGGATCTCAATGCAGTTGCGCAGTTGTTCGCCAGAGTGCCGAGTAGTTCCCGTCGGATTGTTCGCGAAAACAATGGCGCTCGCGTCTGCGTCTTGTCGGGGACCAAGACTGTAGATCAGCGTCTTACGTGTGTTCGCGTTAGCCACTACACAACGGACCGTCGCTCACCTCTCCGCGCCTTTCGGTGCCGGATCGAGCGGGACACGGGGGTCCCGACCGTCGTAATGCCGCATCAGCACGTTACGAGGACGGGTAGACGTCAGTTGCCCAATTGTTTGCGGAAGTCTGCAGCCACTCTGGGCGCAATGTTCGTACGAAGTCCCAAGCAAACAACCGAGAGAAAGGAGTTCATCATGCATCAAAGTCGAGGAGGAGTAAGTTTCACAGCGCTGTTTACGACCGACGATATCGGATTGCGCAAGGATGCGAGCGTCGAGCACGTCGTCAAGGTTTTCCTCAACGTAGGCGAGGCCATGGCGGCACGGTGGATCGAAATGCCAAGAGGTATTTTGCTCTTGCAAGCGGTGCCGGACCAGCCTGCCTCCGGTGCTATCTACCTCTACGACCGGGAGCGCCACATTTTCTTCTTTGTCGACTTCGTGGAGGGGCGGGACGACACTCTGACCGCTGCGGAATTCGACCAACTTGTCACCGAATACGACTTGGTTTGGTGGACTGCGAACCCGGCATTTCTTCCGGCGATGACCGGCAACACTGCAATGGCGTAAGGGAGATGACCGTATGAATGACATAGGCCAAGCCACGACGAAAATGGCAGGACGATACTTCGACTTGTTTGTAAATCGCTTGGCCTACACTGTGCAGTCGCACAAGCCAAACGGAAACGGCAAACACTACTATTACCGCCCGAAAAACGACCGGGGACTGTCACTTGAGACCCTCCGCGAGCACCTCAACGGTCAGCTCACAGTCGGTATGTATGCTCTGAACCCAAAGACGCAACGCTGCAAGTGGGTGGCAATCGATGCCGACTATGAGAATGCCTTGGAAGACTTGCTTAAGTTGCAGTGGGAACTGCGCCAGGATGGGGTTGAGGCAGCACTGGAGAAATCTCGCCGTGGCGCTCACCTCTGGATCTTTGCCGACAAGCCACTGCTTGCGCGGCACTGCCGTATCTACATCTATAATCTCGCCCTTCGCCTTAAGGTGCCGGTAAAAGGAGGCTCCGGTCTCGCCGAAGGGATTGAGATCTTTCCGCGCCAGGATCAACTCGAGCAGGACGAATTTGGTAATGCCATTCGCGGGCCACTCGGCGTACATCGCGCCACCGGAAGGCGGTACTGGTTCTACGGCGCGGACTACAGTCTCAAGGCCCAACTAGAGTACTTGAAGCGCCTGCGGAAGATCACAGAACCCGAGATGGCGCGATTCATCATCGGCCTCGAAATGCCTGAGGAATTCCGCCCCAAACCGAAGATTGTATTGCCTCCTTACGACCCCACGCGGCGGGAATTTCGCATTCTGGAACATGTCCGACCCACGCATAAGCGGTCGGGAAATTACTGGACCAAATGCCCCTCGTGCGCAGAGCAAGGCCGCGACCACGGTGGAGATAACCTGGCAATCTCTGTTGCAGATCCGCGCAAGTACAAGTGCTGGGCAGGATGTACTAAGGAGATGATACGTGCAGCGCTAGGTTACCCCATTCGAGTCAGGAGGCAGGTTGAAAATGAACTCTCAATCAGCGGCGCACAATAACGGGCAAGCGACAGAAGTGTTGGCACGACAGGGCCTGCGGCTGCCGCCAATCGTGCTGAGGCGTTTGCGAGATGCAGGCATTTACTGCCAGCCTACCGTGTCAGTGGAGCACCAAAATCTGGCCAAACAGTATGTGATTCGCGGCGTGGAATCGGGCGGGGCCGTGGCGGCTTTGGGAACGTATTCGAGTTTTATGGGTGAACACGGCGAGCCTTTGCCTTGGCTTCAACGCGTGGACAGTATCGGAGTAAACGGCGTGCACGCGATCGTAGTATCGCCCGTACTGGTCCGAGTACAAATGCTACGGATTGAACGGACCTACGATCTGCTCATCACCCGGCATTCCTTGGCAAGCTCGGCAGGCAATCCAAGGCCGCGGCTCGAGAGTTCGATCCTTTTCTATGGACGAAGAGGAAGCCTGGAGATGGAGCTCTGGGGAAACGATGTCGCGTTCCGCGGTACGGTCTGTCCGGTTTTCTACACCCGGGCTGGGGAACGTATTGTACTGGCAAACGACTTCCAAGATGCTGCGACCCGAATCACATCTGCCGTGTGCTGCCTCGGCTGCCGTCACTGTCATTTGCTCGGACCTAGGCTGACTGCCCCGGACCAGACGGAGGATCAGAACGCTATTGATGTAAGGGACGAGCGGAGCGCGAGCGTCGATGCAGTTGCGAGCGGAGCGGCGTGAGGAGTCTTGGATGAGGAACGGCCCTACAGCAGGCGACCTGCCCAGCATTGATGAGGTTCTTGCGGACCCAGCTGCTTCTTTTTGGCTTACAACGGCGCTTCGTTCCGCTTTGTGTCGCGACCCTGTAGATGCCGCCCACGATTCGGAGATCCTGGCACGACTGCTAGAAGAAAGGTGCGACCAAATCCTGTCTGGGAGTTGACTAGATCTGTTTCGCTCATCCTGCCAGTCCTTCCGAGTCGCCCGTCTCGGATTCGCGAGTTATTGTGCCTCTGCGCTCCGTAGCATTGTCGAGATCGGAGCGCAGTCCACAAAATCCACAAATCTGTTGTCCTTTATAATGTGCCGTCTAGAACTCGGGCAGCTCTCGTGGCCGCACACCCCGGAACCACCCAGGTCGCCGGGAAAGAGGGATTAATATGCCTGATACCACATCCGGAAATCGCGGACGCAACAGACAGAAAATCCCCTGCATCGGACCGGAAGAGGCGGCGCGAGTCTTTGCACAATGTGAGGACCTGCTGGACAGTTCTCCTGTCTTCGTTGAGAAGATGCGGCAGGCAGGTTTCGCCCGGTTCCTAGCCCCACTGCACGAGAAGATTCTTGAGCTCGCGGTGCAGCCGGACTCATGGGGCGAGCGAACCAGGGCTCGTCTGATCTCTGAGGTCTTTGCTGGCCTAAGGAGGATTCCAACCGAAGATGCGAGTTTGGAGGAAATCGTGCAGGTCTCAAATGTTGTCGTGCCCTGTTTCCTTCTCGAACTGGGACGCCGAAGACAACACATTGAGATCGAATTTCCTGCTAATCCTTGCGATTCCGCCGCGCGCTTTGCGCTCCGTGCCGGGCCATCCTATCCGGTCCATTCCGTCAACAGCGAGCAGTTAGTCCGGCTAGTCGCCGAGGCCGGCGAGGAACTGGTCGGCCTTTGCTATTTCGGAGACCAGCGAAGCCGTGAACATATTGAGGCGCAACTGACTTTCGAAAATCCACCGACCGATTCCTAAACACGGTCGCGGCGTTCATCTTCTTCTTCTAACTGTTTTCCTTTGACTGGATCCCCGACACTCTCGCCGTCAGATTGCCGCGCGAGTGATTGACGCTGGAAGTCGCTGGAGACGCGAAATCCCGGCCCGACAAAGGTCGATCAGCACAATCACTCGCGGGACAATCTGCGGCGAAGGACGAGCCCTTCTCTCGTTTTGCATATGTCCGTAGATCGGAGGTAGAGAAATGCCAAAGAGCGTAAACAAAGTCATCCTCGTCGGGAACGTTGGCAAGGACCCTGAGGTCAGGTATTCACAGAGCGGCACTCCGGTCGCCAATTTCAGCCTCGCTACCAACGAAAGATTCAAAGACCGAAACAACGAATGGCAGGATCGGACGGAGTGGCACAACATCGTGGCCTGGCAGCGTCTGGCGGAGATCGTTGGAGAGTACGTTGCCAAAGGTTCCAAGGTGTACGTCGAAGGCAAGCTCCAGACGACAAGCTGGGAGGATCGGCAGAGCGGCGAAAGGAAATACCGCACTG
>DATBEI010000133.1:0-30521 GCA_036269595.1 Candidatus Sulfotelmatobacter sp. | reverse complement strand
GTCTCCGGCAGTTGCGTCGTCGTCAGCGCGGCCAGCAAGTATCCCGCGGCGCAGAGATAGAACGCCCAGCCCAATCCCTTCGTCTGCCCCACGCGCCCAATCACCAGCGGAGCCAGAGAACTCAACGCGCGTGCTCCGTTGTAGGTGACGCCAAGCGCGCGGGCACGAACGGCTGTGGGGAAGATCTCGCTGCCTACGATTCCTGAGCCCGAAAAGATTCCGGTGCCGAAGAATGCGACTAGCGTCCCGACAACCAACAGCGCTGCCTGCGAGCGTGCCGCGGCATAAAGTGGAATCAGAAGGGCTGTCATTAACGTATAGATAATAAATGCCTTGCGCCTGCCGAGATGATCTGCTACCCAGCCGAAACTGATGTAGCCGGGAAACATTCCGCACAGGTTTAGAACTACCAGCAGGGTGGTCATGCCCATAACGCCGAAGCCGCGCCCGCCCTGCGCGACGGGCAGCGACAAGTATGGCGGAATCCAGGTGAACAGTCCCCACCAGGCAAACAATCCGAAGAAGTTAAAGAGCAAAAGCGCGATCGTAGGTTTGGCGTATGGCGCTCGGAAGATGACCCAGAAACTGGTAGAGACGGAACTTGTTCCGTCTTTGCCGGTAGCGGCAGAGGCGCCGTGCTCGATTTCATTTCTGTCCTGACGCTGCTGCCACAACTCCGATTCGGGCACGCGCCGCTGAATCCATAGAGTGACGATTGCAGGGAGAATGCCGACGAAGAACACCGCTCTCCATCCGTAATACCGGGCCACCGGACCGGCCACCAGCGCCGCTGCCGCGAAGCCCAGCGCCCATGAACTTTGCACGATTGAAATCGCCTTGGCTCGAACCTCCGTGGGCCAGGTCTCGGCCACCAGCGTCGCGCCGGTATTCCATTCGCCGCCCATGCCGAGGCCGAGCACGAAGCGCGCGACCGCCAGCATGGCAATCGTGGTTGCGAGGCCGGAGGCAAACGAGCAGACCGAGTAAGTCACGATGCTCGCCATCAGTGCGCGTTTGCGGCCGATGCGGTCGGCGAGAAATCCAAAGAGCACGCCGCCGATGCCCGAAGCCAGCAAGGTCAGCGTTCCCAGTGTTCCGGCGACGGTTTTGCTCATGCCCAGGTCGCGCATGAGCAGGGCCAGCACTAGCGAATAGAGCATGGCGTCGAAGGCGTCGAGCGCCCAGCCCATGGCTGCTGCGAGCAGCGTGCGCCGCTGGCCGGGCGTCGCCTGGCGGATCAGTTGTAGAGGGCTAAGAAACATGAAGCATCAAGGGCAAGTCTGGCGGATTGTAATGCTCGACGCGATGGATGGCGAAGAAGAATTGAAGAAAAAAAATTCGAGCAGGCGGCACGCGCCTAGGTTCTGGCGAAGTCAATGGCCTTGCGCACGTGCCCGCGGGATTTTTTCAGGGCGACAACGGCTTTCGCGCGATTCACGCCCGCGGCAAGCATCACCACTGCAACCGGAGTTCGATTGCCGCTGGCTTTGAGCGCGGCGCTGGCCTCGTGGTGACTGGCTCCCGTGGCTTGTTCCAGGATTCGAATCGAGCGCTGGACAAGCTTCTCGTTCTTCGTCCACACGTTGACCATGAGATTTCCGTAGACGTAACCCAGCCGCGTCATGGCGCCGGTGGAGATCATGTTGAGCACCATTTTGTGCGCGGTGCCGGCCTTCATGCGCGAAGAGCCGGCGAGGACTTCGGCGCCGACCTCGGTGACGATGGCGAAATCGGCGGCGCGTTCCAGCGGCGAATTGCGATTGCAGGTGAGCGCGATGGTGTGGGCTCCGCGGCGGCGGGCGTATTCGACAGCGGCGATAGTGAATGGGGTGCGTCCGCTGGTGGCGATGCCGAGAACGATGTCGCGCTTGCCGGGCTTGCGTTTTTTTATTTCCGCAACGGCGAGCGCGGTGTCGTCTTCGCTGGCCTCGGTGGAGGCGGCGAGCGCCTTGGGACCGCCAGCCATGATGAACTGCACGGTGCGGGGATCGGTATTGAAAGTCGGCGGAATCTCGGAGGCGTCGAGGGCGCCAATGCGGCCGCTGGTTCCGGCGCCGACGTAGATGAGGCGTCCGCCCTGGCGCAGTCCGGCGACGACTACGTCGATGGCACGGGCGATCTGCGGGAGGGCGCGGCCCACGGCGGGCGCGACGATGGAGTCTTCCTGGTTCATGAGGCTCACGATTTCGAGCGACGACATGCGATCGAGCTCGGCGGTGGCGCGAAGAATTTGTTCGGTGGAAAGCTGGCGAAGGTTGTCTTCGTTCTGACTATTCTTGCGGGCTGGCGTCAAGTGGTCGGCCTTTCGAGTCGTGGAAAGCAACTTAATTTTACTTTGTCGTAGAGACGTTGCTGATAACGTCTCTGCTTGCGGCGCCGAGTCTGCCGGAAAAAGACGTTGCAAGCAACGTCTCTACGCATGCAGCGCCTCTGATATGGCATCGTGAAATTTCGGGCGCAGCTGCTTGATGGCTTGGTTCGCGCAATCGGGCCAGGTGCGATTCGTTAGTAACGTAATCGAAAGTTGGCGGGACGGGTCGATCCACAGCGACGTGCCGGTGTAGCCGAGATGTCCGTAGGAGCCGTGCGCGAAATATTTTCCGGACTGGGATGGGCTGGAGGGCGTGTCCCAGCCGAGGGCGCGCGAGGTACCGGGGGGTTCCGATTCGCGGCGGGTGAAGAGGGCGACGGTTTCAGGGCGGAGGATGGGAACGCGGGCAGGAGTGCCCGCGCCACACTGGAGCAGCACGTGGGCGAAGCGGGCGAGGTCTTCGGCGGTGGAGAACAGGCCCGCGTGTCCGGCGACGCCGCCGAGGACGTAGGCGTTTTCATCCTGCACTTCACCCTGGATGATTTTGTGGCGGAAGGTGCGATCATCGGCGGTCGGTGGAATGGCCGCGCGGGCGCCTGCTGGAGGATTGAAGGTGGTGTGCGTCATCGCCAAGGGGCCGAAGATTTCGTGCTGGCAGAAGAGGTCGAGAGACTCGCCCGCGATCCGTTCCAGAGCCGTCGCCAGCAGGATGAATCCCAAGTCGCTGTATTCGGCGCGGGTTCCGGGATCGGCCGATAGGGAAGTGGTGAAGGTGGCTTGAAGCAGGTCCTCACGGGTGTGGGCGCGCAGGAACAGCTTCTCGTAAGCGGGTAGCCCGGAAGAATGCGCCAGCAGCATCCGAAACGTGACGGAAGCCCGGCGCGGGTCGGATTGCCCCGCAAACTCCGGCAGGATGCCAATGACGGGAGCCTCCAGTTCGAGCAGGCCGCGTTCATAAAGGATCATCGCCATGCTGGTTGTGGCTACGGCTTTGGTCAGGGACGCAAGGTCGAAGAGAATAGCCGGCGTTGGCTGAGGAGAGCCGGCGTCGAAGGTGAAACGGCCGAAGGCCTTTAGCGCCACCAGGCAGCCATGGTGCGTTACCGCGATCGACGCGGCAGGGAACGCCCGTTGGTCAATCGCATTATGGAGGACATCGAAAGCCGCGGAAAAAGCGCGTTCCTGATCATCCCAGGCAGGGACGAGGGTGGAAGCCTTGCTCAGGGCTGGATGCTCGGCTGACAATTGGAAACCTGACGGTTTATAGCAGGAGTCGGCAGGTATGGTAAAGCTGGGCCCAGCGCCCAAGTTCTCGTGCGGCCTGACTTTATCGTAGGCGGAGGATAACCCGAATGGGGTCCGAAGCGTCTAATTCAAGGACCAAGATTGAGCACTTCGCGTCTTCCGACCGAGCGTATAATCGAGCGCAAGGAGTACCGTATGAAACTCAAATGGCTGGCAATCGCTGTGGGATTGGCGGCGTTCAGCGTGGGCCCCTGGACGTTTGCGCAAGTTTCCGATCAAGACAAAGATCAGCCGAAATCCGGGGACGTGCAGAATGCGCCCAAGCAGGCGCCTGCATCGTTGCCCACCGCTGATGACAGCCAGATCAAGCACGACGGAACCAAGACCGACGTCGATGCTGTGGGGAACCGCAACGTGGGGTGCGGGCGCGGCGTGGGGAACTGGTATACGGTCGAGGGCCAAGTGGCGCGCGGACGCGTCTACGCGCAGCAGATCGAATCGCAAGTCAAGCTGGTAAATGATCCGGTGATTACGGAGTATGTGAACCGGATTGGGCAGAACCTGGTGCGCAATTCCGATGCACAGGTTCCGTTCACGATCAAGGTCATCGATTCCGACGTGGTTAACGCGATGGCATTGCCGGGCGGATTTTTCTATGTGAACTCCGGATTGATTCTTGCGGCCGACGAAGAGGCGGAGATGGCGGGCGTGATGGCGCATGAAATCGCGCATGTGGCTGCCTGCCACTATGGACGCGAAATGACGCGTGCCAACCTGCTGCAGATGGCGTCGATTCCGTTCATTTTCATGGGCGGTGGAATCGGCTACGCGGCTTACGAAGGCATGGGCCTGGGAATTCCGCTGGCCTTCCTGCACTTCTCCCGTGGATTCGAGGCTGAGGCCGACTATCTCGGCATCGAGTATATGTACCGCGCCGGGTATGATCCATCGGCGTTCGTGTCGTTCTTCGAAAAGATTCAGGCGATGGAGAAGAAGAAGCCGGGCACGCTGTCGAAGGCTTTCGATACGCATCCTCAGACGCCGGACCGGATCGAGAAGTCGCAGGACGAGATTCGCAAGATTCTTCCTGCCAAGGCGCAGTACGTGGTAACGACGTCGGAATTTGACGAGGTCAAAGCGCGGCTGGCGGCGATCGAGAACAAGCACAAAGTGATCGACGAGAAAGATGCCAACAAGCCCAGCTTGAGGCGGACAGCGAATACGACCGACAAGTCCGACACCAAGAGCGATGACGATCGGCCGACTCTGAAGAGGCGTGACGATTCGAACTAGGACTTATGGAGAGACAGCCGCCTCGGCTGTCAGGGTTTTGATGATGACCGGCGGCTGCGGCCGCCGGTTTTATTTGTGTACGAAAGTTTGACAGAGTAGAAAGACGGCTCGCAATTTGGCGTAGAATCAGCATTTGGTGAGGTCACAAATGCCTGTGATTTCGATCACAGATTGAATTTGGGGACACCCATAGGCTCGATTCTGCTGGATTCAGAGCAGTTCGATAAGGCGGAAAATTTCCATGCCAGACAACACTCTCACCATTACCGACAATCGCACCAACAAGACTTATACCGTGCCGGTCGACAACGGCACGATTCGGGCGATGGATTTGCGCCAGATCAAGACGGGCGCGGACGATTTCGGGCTGATGACCTACGACCCGGCGTTCATGAACACAGCGTCGTGCAAGAGCGCTATTACTTTTATCGATGGCGACAAAGGGATTCTGCGTTACCGCGGATATCCGATTGAAGTTCTGGCGGAACGCTGCACTTTCCTGGAAGTGGCCTATCTGCTGATGTTCGGCGAGTTGCCCACCGAGAAAGAGTTGAATGCTTGGGTGTACAACATCACGCACCACACCATGCTGCACGAGACCACGAAAAAGTTCATGGAAGGTTTCCGCTATTCGTCGCATCCCATGGCGATGTTCGTGAGCACGATTGCGGCGTTGTCGAGCGTGTATCCAGACGCCAAGCACGTACATGATCCGGCAAACCGGCTGCACCAGATTGCCCGCCTGATCGGGAAGGTGCCATCGATCGCGGCGATGTCGTACCGGCATAATGTGGGATTTCCGTATGTCTATCCCGACAACGATCTCAGCTATACAGAGAATTTCATGAACATGTTGTGGAAGATGGTCGAGCCGAAGTATGTGGCGAATCCTGCAATTGCCCGGGCGCTCGACATTCTATTTATTCTGCACGCCGATCATGAGCAGAATTGCAGCACCAATGCGATGCGGTCGGTGAGCAGTTCGCAGGCTGATCCGTACTTGTCGGTTGCGTCGGCGGCTTCGGCGCTGGCGGGGCCGCTGCACGGCGGCGCCAATGAAGAAGTGCTGAAGATGCTCGACGAAATTGGCTCCAAAGATAAAGTTCCGGCCTATATCAAGCGCGTGAAGGAAGGGCAGATCAAGCTGATGGGCTTTGGGCACCGCATCTACAAGAATTACGATCCGCGGGCGAAAATCATCCGCTGGAGCGCTGAGCAGGTGTTCCAGGTTACGGGGCGCAGCCCGAAGCTCGACATCGCGCTGGAACTGGAGCGCATTGCGTTGGAAGACGATTATTTCGTGAAGCGCAAACTGTATCCCAACGTCGATTTCTATTCCGGGATCATGTACCAGGCGATGGGATTCCGGCCGGAGATGTTCACGGTGCTGTTTGCAATTCCGCGAACGGCAGGATGGCTGGCGCAGTGGCAGGAATTGATTACCGATCCGGAGCAGAAGATCGCGCGGCCGCGGCAAATCTATACCGGACCGGACGAACGGGAATTCGTGCAGCTGGATAAGCGGGTACCGGTGCCCATTCCGGCGGAATATCCCGCGGGATAATCGCAACAGGAATCAGGACTGCAAAACAAAATACCCGCTAAACGCGGGGCATCTTATTCTTGTAGGAAACTCTGGGAAACTGACGGCGCCAAGGAAAAAGGAAGTCGCAACGAACGCGTATTTCGAACGTTCGGCGCTGCGCTGAATTATGCGATGTGCTTGGCCAGTTCTGCGAGCCGCTCTTGATGACGCTCGGGAGAGGTGATGACTTTCATACCCTGCCAGTCATAGGGGAATTCTTTGCCGCATTCGAGACAGGCAACGTAGGTACCGGTCAAAGCAGCGGCCGCGGGGCGGCCCGCTTTAGCTCCACGAATCGTGACTGGAAAGCTGTACCGAGAGTGTTTGCAGCCGAAGAACACATCCACTAATTTAGCGAACATGATCCACCTTCCACATCGAGCCTGGGAGCTCGAACCCTGAGTTACTATACGCCCCCGCTCGAAGGAAAAATCGAGGCGGGATAAACATCAGCTAGTTAGATTCCCGAATTGACAAAACGGTTTACGTTTTGCATAGAAAAAGTCTGCCAATCCGTGGATCCTTCGAAAGCCTTGCCATAGATATAGTTGCGGGGGAAGGAGAAACGTTTCACACGCTCTGGGGGCCGCGTTTTTTCTGCTGCTGGCACTTGGTCATGATGGCCGAGCGCAGGCGGCTGCGCAAATCGTCGGGCAGTTCGTAGAGCTGGGAGTCGCGGTAAATCTCGATGGTTTTCTTGGTTGTGTCGCAAACCACGTAGCAGTTGTGGCACCAGGAAAGATGATTTTCGAGCTCGACCTTGGTCTTTTCGTCGAGAACGCCGTCCAAATAATTGGTCAGCTCGTTTAGGAATTCAGCGCATTTCACTGGTCGCCATCTCCACTAGATACGTCTCCGGTTTTATTTTCACTCTTGCCATTTTCGCGTCTCTGAAAATATCGTCCCAGCCGTTCGCGCAACTGCAGGCGAGCCCGCAGGAGCCGGGATTTGACAGCGGGCACGCTCAACTCCAGCGCGGCTGCGGTTTCTTCGGTTGACAGCCCTTCCACGTCCCGGAGCACGAATACCGTTCGGAAGCCCGGGGGAAGGCCCTGGATCGTCTTGCTTAAAATCTCGCGCAATTCAGCTTGCGTGTATTGCTGCTCGGGATTCGGACTCCAATCCGCGATTTCGCGAGGAAGGGAATCGTCCTCCGTCTTAATGTCTTCGTCGAGCGAGACCGTGCGCTCCGGCTTGCGCCGGCGCAACTTCATCAGCGCTTCGTTGACCGCGATCCGGACGAGCCAGGTATAAAACTTCGATTGCTCCTGGAACTGCGCCAGATTGCCGTACGCTTTCAGGAAGGCTTCCTGCACCACATCTTCCGCATCTTCGCGGTTTTGGGTGATGTGTTGCGCGATCCGGAAAACGTTGCGATCGTAGCGGCGAACCAATTCTTCGAAAGCTGAATCGTCGCCGCGCTTGGCGGCTTGAACGAGTGTCAGCTCTTCGCTAACTGGTCCTGCTACTTTATTTTGGATGGCTCCCATGCGCTTGGCGATGCAGTATTTTCGGTCCGTGAAAAAAATCGGCGACACGCGGAACGTGGCGCAACTACAAAATCGAAACTGTTATTCTACTTGGTAACCCGGCAGTTTGCCCAATGGCTTTCGGGTAGGCGGCGAGAAAACTTTGCGATAGAGTTCAAGAGGCCGGTTGTAACGCGAACGAGCAGGTACCGAAGTACCCTGATGTCCTAGCACAAGTACCGTATAATCAGCGTTTAGGGCATTGGCCTTTGGTGCGGGCGGCCTCGCGGAAAGACTTGAGGACTGGATTGGTTCTCTCAGCATGGCGGACAGCAAGGAACTTCAACAAATCGTGGAGCGGGCGGTAGCGCAGGTCCTGAACATCCAGCTTCCAGCGCTGCAAGGGCAGTTGGTGGCCCGCGTTTTGGCGGAACTGCCAGCGGCGCCGGCAGCTACGCAAGGCCATGGCGCCCCAACCCAGGGCAATCTGGTGCAGGCGGTCGCCAGCATCCACGCAGGGACTACGCAAAAAGAAATATTGCGCGCGTTGTTAGACGCGGGAAGTCTGTATGGGTCGCGAGTCGCTCTGTTCGTGGTGAAGGCGGGAGCGGCCAATGGGTGGCAGGGCCGGGGGTTTGGCGCGGAAGATGCGGTCAAAGATTTTGCGTTGGACATGTCCGCGGGACCGGCGGCGCACGCTTATCACAATCGGACTGCGGCACCGGCTAACATTGCCGAGATGGATGGGCGCTTCGTGCAACAGTTTGGCGGACCACACAACGAGCAGATTCTGGTGCTGCCGCTGGTGCTGAAAGATAAAGTTGCAGCATTGCTCTATGCCGATGGCGGCGCTGAGGGCATGCTGGATGGAGCTTCGCTGGAACTTCTAGTGCTGGCCACCAGCGCCTGGCTGGAAGTGGTTTCGCTGCGCAAGCAGGCGCAGAGAGATATGGGCGATGCGCCGGCTATGGAGCGGCCTCCCGTCGCGGCGCCGGTGCAGACGGTGAGTTCTTTCTCCGATCCTTTTGCGGGCCATACTCCGAAACATACTGCGAGACCGGTCGCCGAACCAGCCGCAGAGGTGGTTGAAGTGGCGCACGCAACTTCGGCGGCAGCAGCTTCGGCGCCGGCTGCTGCTGCGGATCCCTTTGCCGGCATGTCGCCCGACGATGCCGATACCCACCGCAAGGCGCAACGTTTCGCGCGCTTGCTGGTGGATGAGATCAAGCTCTACAACCAGGCGAAAGTGGCGGAGGGCCGCCGCAACAAAGATCTCTATGACCGGCTCAAAGAGGACATCGAGAAAAGTCGCTCCACGTTTCAAAAACGCTACGGCAGTACGGCAGCGGCCAGTGGCGACTACTTCCAGAAGGAAGTGGTGCGCAGCCTGGCGGAAGACGACTACGCGGTGATGGGAGCAAACTTCCGCCGCTAAAGTATGGCGGAGATCTTTTAAGCAAATTGTCGCATCTCACGAATAGGTTCTGGTGTGCGCGCATTCGCGCGAAAAATTAAGGTGGTTCGATTGGGTCTCAAGTGGTGGTGGGCGCTCGCGCTGGGCGGGCTGGGCGCGGTCCTGAGCACTACTCCTTCGGTTGTTTTTTCTCAGCAGGTTGAAAGTTCCCCCGCATCCGATAGTGCTCACAAAAAGGCCGCGACCACGACCCCTGCAAAAAGAAGCTCTACTTCAGGCAGAAAAGCGTCGACCAAAAAATCTTCGACTGCGGCTGCACACGCAGCTGCTGCGAGGAGACGACGACGACGGCGGCCTATGTCGCCTAGAGTGCGCCGCATCCACCAGGCTTTCGTGGCCTCGACGACGTTGCGGCCGATGGCGCAGCAATTAATTCTCGACCGAACGCCCGCGGGATATGCGGGGGTGGAAGCCTTCGCGCGCGCGCACGGCAAGGAAGATGCCGGAGCGCTGGCATGGCTGGTGGTGGGATACGCCCATGTGCTCGATCATGATTGTGGAAAGGCGATCGAGCCGCTGAACCGCGCCAAGCCTCTGGCGGGTGACCTGGGAGATTACGTTACCTATTGGTTGGGCGTTTGCTATCTGCAGACGGGACATCAGGCGGAAGGTCTGGCGGCGCTGGCTAGTTTCAGCGCGACGTATCCGGACTCGCTGCTCATCCGCGACGCGCACTTGAGCTACGCCAACGCGCTGCTCTCGGAGAAGCGAGCTTCGGAAGCGGCGGAACTGCTGGAGAAGGATCGCCTGCCGGCGAGATCCGACATTGAGCTCGCCCTAGGACGCGCCTCTGCGAACCTGGGGCAGACCGCCAAAGCGGCCGAAGCGTTTGAGAACGTTTATTACAACATGCCAACTTCACCGGAGGCGGATGCGGCGTACGCGGAGCTAAAGAAACTTCCATCGGCGCCCGCTGCGACTCCGGCGCTACATAAAACCCGCGCAGAACTGCTGATGAAAGCGAAGCGCTATAACGACGCGGTTGACGAGTATCGCGATCTCGCAGTTCATGCCAATCCGGAAGCGCGTCCGGGGGCCGAACTCGCGTTGGCGGACGCGCTGCATCGGAGTGGACGAAATCGCGAGGCCAAAACGGAGTTGAACAGTCTGCCCGGCGCCACTCCGGACCAGCAGGCACAGCGGCTCTACATCCTGGGCGAGGTTGCGTGGGCCACGGACGATAACGGAACGTTTTATCGCACGGTAGACGAATTGCGGCAAAGCGCGGCGACGAGTTCGTGGTTTGAGCAGGCGCTGTTGTCGGCGGCGAATTTGCATTTGGTGCACCACGAATATGACCTGGCTCTGGATTCGTTTCGCGAGCTGCAGCAGCGCTTTCCTACGGGAGCGCGCGCTTCGTATGCCCATTGGAAGACTGCATGGCTCACTTTGCGATTTGGACGGAACGAAGAAGCCAAGAAACTTTTTGACGAGCAGATCGCAATTTACCCGACGGGCAATGAGACGTCGGCCGCGCTGTATTGGCGTGGCCGGTTGGCAGAAGAAGACAACCAGCCTGCCCTGGCTCGAGCCTATTACCAGAAATTGTCGGATCGCTACCGGAACTATTACTACGCGCAGTTGGGGCGAGATCGGTTGCAGAAACTTCCGGAGACGAGCGATCCCCCCGGCGAGTATCCGCTGCTCGATCACATTCCGCCGCTGCAGCACGGCGATAAGGTGACGTTGTCGGAGCTTCCGGCCGACGATTTGCATTTGCAGAAAGCCAAGCTTCTGGGCAATGGCGGCCTGGTGGATTTTGCGGTGGCCGAGCTGCAGGCTGCGGCCACTGCGGATGGCGGAAATTGGGGGCCGGCGGAAACGGCGCAACTTTTTATCGATACCGGGCACTACGATCGTGCCATCGAGGTGATGAAGCGGTCGATTCCAAGTTACTTCGCGGTGGATATTCCGATTTTGCCAAGGGAGTACTGGGAGGCCCTGTTTCCGCGTCCCTACTGGTCGGATCTGAAGAAATTTTCTGTGACGAATGGGCTCGACCCTTATCTAGTGGCGTCGCTGATCCGGCAGGAGTCGGAGTTTAATCCGCTGGCGGTTTCGCGGGCTAATGCGGTGGGGCTTATGCAGTTGCTGCCAAAGACCGGGAAGGTGGTTGCGCACGAGGAATCGCTCAAACACTACAACGCCACGCTGCTTTTTAGCCCGGCCGTGAACTTGCAATTGGGGACGCGGTATTTTCGCAGCATGGTCGACAAGTTTGGGGGATCATTCGAGCACGCGTTGGCCGCCTACAATGCGGGTTCCGATCGGGTGGAGGACTGGATGGGGCAAGGTCCGTACCGCGATTCGCCCGAATTTGTGGAGTCCATTCCGTTCACCGAGACCCGCGAGTACGTGCAGGCCATCATGCGCAACGCGTCGGTTTACAAGCAGCTGTACGGTGCGCCTTAGCGCCGTTCGGTCAGGTTACTGCTATTACCTCTGTGCCAGTTGTATGGCACCGTTGTGCCTTGCCCGGTCTAATCGCGGTTGATATTGTGCCGATAGAGAAGTTAGTTCCTCCCCTGACGATCGAAAGTCGAGCCGTCCTTGGGGGTATATATGCGAATGATGCATCTGTGCTATGCAGCGATAGGCTTTGCGGTGGCCCGCTGGATATTCAAGCGGCAAGCATTGGCAGTCGTTGACCCAGTCACACGGTTTCGGTCGCAGGGCCTGCTGTAGAACGGTTTTGAGTTTTGGGCGTGCGTTCCCGTTGCGCCTCCATTTCGTCGGCGCACGCTCATCACTTCCCTCCCAGAAGTACTGTTACCAAGGTTTGCCCGAATCATCCCGGTTTCTTCGATCTCTCCATACAATTGAGTCAGGGATAGGCCTGTCAATACGCGCGCCGAGATGAGACGCGGGCCCTTCCTTCCTTGGCTTTTATGCGGCGGTTTTCGAAATTGCGAATGGTTCTGTTGCCGGGGCTGCTGCTGGCAGTGTTGATGCCGGCAGCCCTGAGAGCGCAGCAGGACGATGCGAACGACACTCCGCTGGGCGACGTGGCTCGAAGCCTGCGCAAGAAAAATCCACCCGCGCAGGACGTGATCGACGACGACAATTTAACCCAAGTGATGCAGCAGGCGGAGACTCGCCATGCACCCGGAACGGCGCTTCAGTTTCTGATGGCGGGCGAAGATAAGGGTTTTCGGGTGGCCGGGCCGGATGTGTCGTGCAGCCTGTCGTTCAATGTGAATGCGAAATCACTTTTGTCGAACGCTTATGCTCAGATGGAGTTGCCGGCGGGCGAAGTGAGCAAACTTGACGGGCCAGCGACCATCGAGGGCGATACCATCATTGTTCCCGTCTACAACCGAACCGAGTGGCACGTCAGCGAAGTTTCTGTGGCCCTGACGGTGGTCAAGAAGGCCGGAAATCCAGGGGATGAGTTGCCGGAACTCGAAGTGCGCCCGGAGAAGAAACCTGACGTGACGGTTATTTACCGCATGCGAGCGGCCGCGGCGCCGTCGGCGACGACGGTTTTCAGCGCGCGGCTTAACGTGGAGATCGAGCCAGACGAGGAGTGGCACTGGGCCATCGTGCAGGCCAGGGGATATCCTCCGCAGAGTTATTCGGGCAATGAGCCGCAGACGGCGGCGGAGACGAACATGCCAGCATCGACCTTATCTCCTTCGAGTCAGCCCGAGTCAATCCCGTTATTGGCGCCGCCCCGGAAGTCAGCGCCTTCGCTGCCGCCCAATCCGTCGGTAGAATCGACCTCACCGGAAACAAAGTAAGCGAGACCAACGACGGCACTCCTCCAGGGGACGATCTGGGGAAAGCCTTTGAGCGCGATTCTGAGTTGTTGGCCGCCGTCGTACTACTTGGTTTTCAAAACGACGATATTCCGTTCATCGGTGGCAATGATGCGATAGAACTTCTTCAGATCGTCGGCGCGACTCACCGGCACACTCAGTTCCTTCACTTCGAACGTGCGGCTGTAGTGGATCAAATTGCCGTTCACTTCAGTTTTCGCGTGATAGCTGGCGAAGCCGTAGTCGGCGTCGACGGCGGGCGGCAAGTCGTCCACTACGTAACCTGCGGGGATGGCGATTTCGAAGCTATCGGTATCGCGCGACGGGCCTTCGAATTCAATGGGGAACTTGCGCTCTTCTTTGGTTTCCAAAAGGCCGCTGGTTTTCACTCCCAGCACGCGGGGACGAACCAGCAGCAGGCCGCCGGCATTCTTGGCGTAATCGCGCGCTTCGAAGGCGTAGTGAAAGCCGAATGGCTGATCGGTATGGTTGAGGTTCTGAATGCTGGCCTGTGTAATGCTAAAGAGCGACAAGGAGCCTGCAAGCAGATCTTCGATGGGCTTGATCTGATCAGCAGACTTAGTCACGGCGTGCAGGCGCCAGCGTTCCGACCAGGCGCGATCTCCAAGCCGGGTTTCGCTGACTTCGCCTTTCAGTGTACCCAGTGAATCCAGTGTCAGCCTGCCGACGCGCTGGATGCTGTTCATGGTAGAGGGCTGCTCCGGCAGTTCGACAAGTTCTCCGCCCTCCGGCGTAACCAGCAAGCCATAGTTAGCCTGCAGATATCCACCAATTTCGCCGAACGGGGTCAGTTCGTTGGTCGGATCGAAATAGAGAAGAAGACCGAGCCTGGGATGCTGGATTGTGGCGACCAGCGAGGGATCCTTAACATTCGAAGGTAATTTGATGGCCAGAACGGCGTGGTTGAAACCGCCGACATTGGCCGGCATCTGAGGTGTGACAGAGCCACGTTCGGAGTTGATGACTACATAAAAAGATTCAACGCCAATCTGGCTCAGCATCGAACTGAGCAGGGTTGCTTTATCTTTGCAGTCGCCGTAGCGGTGCGCGAATATGTCGGAAGCGGTATGGGGCTGCCAGCCTCCTATGCCGAGTTCAATGGCTACGTAGCGAATATTGTGCTGGACGAATTGCGCCAGCGCCTTGATTTTCTCTAGCGGAGTCGGCGTCGAAGCGGTGAGGGTGGCGACTTCCTGAGTGATTTGAGGAGAAGCCTCGCGGCGCCCGTTGGTCAAGTTCCGATACCAGTTACCCATCTCCTGCCAGCCGGTGAAACCGTTTGGGGAAAGGCCGCCTGGCGGGAAGAAAGAAACAACCATCTGGCCAGCGACACCGTAAATAGGCGGCATCTCTTCTTCCTTGCGGATGCCCTTCACGTCATTAATCACCCACTCCCACTGATTGCTGCCGATTTGGGCGGGCTTAATGTCAGAATAGTTGATCCACGATGCTCTGTATTCCCATCCCGACGGAAGCTGCAGCGAGTAGTGAAGTTCGCGGCCGGGAATTTCACGTTGAAATACCCAGACATCCTGCAACACCATGGGCTGCTCGTCCTCTTCATATTCATAACCCACAATACTGCCGGGATCGGGAGCGGGGATTTGTAGCAGCTTCTCTTTAACGTCGGAGATCAATTCGCTACCGGTTACCTTGGGAAGGGCAACCTCGACCGCCTCTTTGTCTTTCACCTCGTAGTCTTTGCCTTGGGCCGGAATGCACCAGCCCCGAAGACCATTGATCTTGCGATGGGGATTGAAGGAGACGGCGGCGATGCCGTAGTCTCGCCCGCTGGGCCTGAGTATCTTGTAGACGATGCGAACGCGGGTCTTGATTTTGTCGACCGACTGCACGTTAACAGCTTGTTCCGAGTACAACAGAACTGCGTCCGTCTTTTCATCGTGAACGGGCAGCGGTGCCGACGCTACGGCATGCATCCATTGAGGAGCATCGCCTGCATGAGCGCGGCGAGGGGCTGCGAGCATGCACAGAGCTGCGCACAATAGAATGCAGGCCCGGTGCAAATCAATTACTGGCAGTCGTTCCTCCGGGCTGCAGAATGACCTGTTGTTCATCGTCTGTCCTCACAATCTGAAAGATTTTGCGAAGGTTTGGGTAGTTGTTCGAGGGTAACAACATAACGTCGACGTTCAGGACGCGGTTCAAGTGCAGCGTGCCCTTATCATTTTTTGCTTCGAGAACGTAAGTGATTGCCTTGGCGTCTAACTTCTGCGGCTGCGGGACGGTCGAGATTTGCCAACCCAAAGGTAGAT
Organism: Candidatus Sulfotelmatobacter sp.; assembly: GCA_036269595.1. Taxonomy (GTDB): domain Bacteria; phylum Acidobacteriota; class Terriglobia; order Terriglobales; family Acidobacteriaceae; genus Sulfotelmatobacter. Next base: position 15,092 of record DATBEI010000133.1, on the reverse strand, counting down.
CAATGGTCACGTCGTCGGCGCGCTGAAAGGGAAACGCGAAGTAAATGGGATGTACGCGGTCGGCATGATCGAACAGGTGTTTTTCCTGGGCGCTGAACAGGCCGACTGGCAGCAGGGCGCGCCGCCCAGCTCCCGAGACCCAGCCTGTGACTTTCAGATGGTATTCGGCAACTAGCGAAGGGGAGGAACTCTTCCAATCGGGCTGGTTGGTGAGTTCGACCTCGCAAGCGACGGGGATGGCTTCTTTCACTTCATCCTCCAGAAATTTCTTGTGGTCGGCCTCGTCGGACAGACGATCCTGCACCCGGCGCTGAGAAGCTTCCAGCCCCGTGTAAGTGACCGTAAGCTTGCCCTCAAGTTCCCCGGTTTCGCTGAGCTTCAGTTCTGCCTTGCGCTTGATCCCCGAGTCGGTGCTGGGAGGAAGCGAAGTGAGAAGCCAGCTGCCACCATCTTTATCGAGCTTCAATCCCTGTACTCCGGTCTCCACCCATGGCAGCATGCCAAAGGGAGTGAATGCCGCTCCCGGATCGAAAAAAACGTCTTTACCATTAAGTTTTACGACCACGACATTGGCATCAAGCCTTAGTCCGTCCATGGTCTGCGGGGTAAAAAAGTAGTTCGAGCGATCGGCCAGCCACATGCCGGAGGCCTCGAATCCGGCAGAGCGGGCGAGAGCAAGAAAGAGCCATGTCAATTCTTGCCCATTCCCATACTGCTTCTTCCAGATCGCTTCGACATTGTCGGGATCTTTTTCCTTGTCGCGTTTTTGTTCCTGTTCGCTTTTCTGCACTTCGTAAGAAGTGTTCCGGATTTGCTGCACGCGGGCATAGATCTTCTGCAGCTTCACTTCCGGCGAATCGCCGGGCGCAACGATCTCGGCGACCACCTGATCCATCGCCTTACGTTTGCCGACGAAGCTTTCCAACTGATTGTTGCGTTTCTTACCCAGTTTCTTCCAGTATTTGTCTGGCTCCTTTTCGGGAGCGTCTTCGGTGTAGATGAAATCCACTCGCGCCTTCATCTCATTCTCCGGAGGCATGTAGTCTTCGGTCTGGAAGGCCGGAATATCGTTGGCTTCCAGGTTGATCACGTGATTGGCCGCTTCCGCCGGTTGGGCAGTTCCAGGTGGCAGCCTGCTCCAGGTCCAGCGAACGCTAATTGGAAGATAATTGCTGACATAGGGCTTGAGAGAAAAGCGTGCGTTTTTGGTGAACAGTTCGTTGCTGAGAATCCAATGTGAGTTAAAGATGACTTGGTCACTCAGGCTGGTGGTGTAGTAATACTCCAAAATGCTGCCGACTTGAACGTTGGGTAAAGTAAATGTCTTGGCCATGTACTTCACGCCGCGTGCTTTGACAATCGATTTGTCGAAAGCCTTGCCGCTGAAGTTGACGATCGTGCCATCCGGTTCGATGGTGCGCGCACGAATGTTGTCGATATTGCCTACCTCTTTGAAGAAAGGAATTTCGATGTCGGCGTACTTGCGTCCTTCTTCGGTCAGAATCTTGATTCGAAAGTAAACATCTTCGTGGGCGGTCTGGCCGCGATCGTCGCGATCTACCTGTCGGAACAGGATGATGGCCGGCGCGCCCGGGGCCTTGGGCTCGCTGGTCATGGCCAGTTCAGTCGGAGAGACGGGCTGGAAGTTGAGCGCCCAGATGGAATTCGGGATTAGGACGGCGATGAGAACGAAAAAGAATGAGGCGAGGCCTGGGAAGCGAGCGCGAGTATCCCACATAGTCGTTATTCCTCTGTAGAGGTTCTTCGTACCGCAGAAGCCGCCGGCCTGAAGGGGGAAAGCAGAGGCCGCAAAGCTCCCGCGTGGCGAGCTATAGCAAATTTGTAGTGCGCAACTTATTCGTCGAGACAATACTGGTTCAACTTTGACATGTCAAGAAATCTTAGGTGCCCGGGAATCCGATAAAACCACAGCATCAGGAGGTTGTCGGTGAGTGCAGTCACAATGTGGCAATTGGTGTCTTCTTGGTACTATGGTGCAGCTTAGGTTGTAACCTATGTTCTGGCAATAAGTTGGCAGCTCGCAAAAAGGCTCGCTCTGTTCGTGCGGTCATAGGAAAGTTGCCCTGCGCCGCGCAGATTCGACACTTCCTGTTCACCTCGCCGGGCGTGCTAGACTAAGCCTTAAATCCCACATCTGAGGCGAGCAATGAAATTTGGCGTCATCATTTTTCCCGGGTCGAACTGCGATCACGATGCCTTCTGGACGATTCAGCACGTCGCCAAGCAGCCGGTGACTTTTCTTTGGCATGAATCGCATGACCTGGAAAACTGCGATGCCATTATCGTGCCGGGAGGATTCGCGTTCGGAGATTACTTGCGGACTGGGGCGATTGCGAAGTTTTCCCCGGTCATGGAGTCGGTGCGAAAGTTTGCCGACGGCGGCGGACTGGTGCTGGGTATCTGCAATGGATTCCAGATTCTTTGCGAATCTGGATTGCTGCCCGGCGCGCTGATGCGGAATGTAGGCCTCAAGTATGTCTGCAAGCCGGTGCGGGTTCGCGTGGAGAATGTAGAGACTCCTTTCACCCATGCCTGCACCAAGGGCGAGGTGCTGACCATCCCCATCGGGCACATGGAAGGGAATTACTTCTGCGACGCTTCGACCCTGGAGGAGTTGCAACGTGAGAATCGAATAGTCTTCCGCTACTGCTCGCCCACGGGAGAAATCACTGCCTCGTCCAATCCCAACGGATCGCTCGACAACATCGCGGGGATTTGCAGCCCCGGCGGCAACGTCGTTGGGATGATGCCGCATCCGGAGCGTTCCGCTGAACCGGAGTTGGGTTGCACCGACGGAGTGAAAATATTCCAGTCGTTGGTCGGCTCCATGGCGAACCGCTAGTTTTATGCCGCAGAATTTTCTTGGTTATTAACAGGCTTTCGGTATATGGTCTGTGCGTCTTCCCCAGAAGTCGGGCCCAAAACCCAAATTTAATTTGCGCACACGCGGGGAGGCGTGTCTCCAATGACACCGAAGCAGATCCTGGATTCATTTTCCGAAACATTAATGCGGGATGAGCGGATTTTGAGCGCGCAGGAACGCGCGCTGGTTTGTACTCTTCTGCAACACGCGAAGGCAGCGACCGGCGAAAAGCCAGAGATGCAGGAAGCGGTTCGAGCAGTCATCGCTTCGGCGATCGGCGAAACCGTCGCGCAGCGGGCCTTCGCGGTTCTTGGCGGCAGCATTGTGGAGCGCTTGCTGGAAGAAAGCGCTTTGCCAACAACGGATGCGGCCGGCATGGGATTTCCTGAAAGCTTTTCTGGAACCAAAACTCTACGCGAACCACAGCCTCCCTCGCCGGGTGTGAAAGCGCCGCCCAAGGGACCACCGATGCAAACCCCCGGGGAACCACAACCGCCGTCGCCGGGAGTAAAAGTGCCGCGAAAGGAGCCGCAACCTCCCATGCGTACGCCGGGCGAGCCGCAGCCTCCGTCGCCCGGGCCGGTACACGTGCCTAGCAAGCCACAACCCATGCGGACACCCGGTGAACCGCAGCCGCCCTCGCCGCACCTGGTGCGCACAACAACGGCGTCAGAAACGAGTGCGGCTGTGGCTGCGCGTCCGGCGGTGTTGCCGGCGAAATGCGTGGTGCTTGACGAATTCTTGTCGCCGCAAGAACTGGAAGAACTCACACGCTTCACGATTCAACACGAAGGCGACTTCAGCGCCAGTGAAGTGGTTTCTCCGACTGCGAACGGCGGGATTGTTGACTATGAGCATCGCCGGTCGCGGGTACTGACGGAACTAGGGGATCACCAGGATCGCATGCTGGCACGCATCAAGGCGGTGCTGCCTGAGGTTTTGGAGAAACTCGGGATGGAGGAATTTTCTATCTCGGACGTGGAAGCGCAGGTCACTGCCAGCAACGATGGAGACTACTTCCACTTCCATAGCGACAACGGAAGCGAGCGTGTGGCCTCGCGCAACCTGACGTTCGTTTATTTCTTCAATCGCGAGCCTCGGCAGTTTGAAGGCGGGGAACTGCGGATTCACGATGCCCGGCTGGAAGATGGAGTGTACGCCAGCGAGGGCAGTTATCAGACAATTGTGGCGCAGCAGAACCAGATCGTTTTCTTCCCGTGCGAATTGCTGCACGAGATTACTCCGGTGAATTGCGCTTCGCAGCTTTTCGCCGACAGCCGCTTTACTCTAAACGGATGGCTTCGTCACTGAACAATTCGGCGTGGCTGGAGTGGATGGCGACTCTGATGGCCGGAGTGTCCGGGAAAGGAGCGTCGCGGCAAAGTTACGCTGCGACGCTTCCTCCGGATCGCTTCTATTGCCTGCTGGATGAACTGCCGCTGCATCTGGTGCCCCAGAGAGCGCAGCGATCGCTGCGGATGCGTGAAGGTCACCACCAACCGCTGTATTTGAATCCGGACTGTATTTTCTGTACGGGTGCGGAAATACCGGGAGAACTCGCATCACGGCCGGATCTGCTTTCTGGATTTGCTCTACAGGGAACCGTCGCATGGGTGCGAAGTGGGTCAACTGGGAACCTGCTTCCATTTTGGCTGGGACCGGAACTGTCAGGCGTGATCCGGAGTTTGCGCCCGAACGAAGCTCTGCCTGCGGGTGTGTCAGACATTCATCGGCGCGTGTTGTTCGGAGCTGGTGTTCTACAGACTCAGGACCGCGCCGCGTGGGCTCGTGAGCCAGACGAAAGTTTCAGAGATGCAGCGCTAGCTTTTCGTGAGAAAGGATACGCGCCGATTGGCGACTTGATCCATCCATTTCACGTGGCGGCGTTGCGCCGCTATTATCGCTGCCTGATTCGCACGGGAGCGATTCGACTGGGCGACGGGCAAAGCCCGCGGCGCTATGTTGCGTATAACGAGCCGGTGGCGCGGTTCTTCCATCATGAGATTGCGCCCGGGTTGAGTGCGGTTGCTGAAGCGCTTAAGCCGTCGTATGTGTATCTCGCTTCTTATTTGAGCGGCGCAGAGCTGAAGAAACATACCGACCGTGAGCAATGTGAGTTCAGTGTGACCCTGTGCCTGGATTTTTCGCCTGAGCCCGCGCTGGCGACCCCTTGGCCGATTCGACTGGATACGGCCAACGGTAGCGTCAGGGTTTATCAGGCGTTGGGAGACGGATTGGCTTATCGCGGAACTCGCCTGCCGCATTATCGGGATCCGCTCGGCGCGGGCAAGACGTCCACGTCAATCTTCTTTCACTACGTCGCAAGTGATTTTGCAGGGTCGTTGGATTAACGCAGAGTAGGCTCCAGCAGGCTGCTGAAAAACTCATTCCGTGAACTGAAAATCCCCCCAGCGCCTGAAGGCGCCACGGATTTTGCTGGACGTGCGGCGCGGCTGAAGCCGCGCCCTTTCAAGACTTGATCGCGGCACCCTTTCAAAACTTGATCGCGATCTGAGATTTTCAGCAGACTGCAAGGGCAAGGCGCTAGCGCAGGCCGGAAATCAAATATAAAACCGAAAGCGTCTGATTGTAGCTGTAGGCAAAACGTGTGCCTTGGCGATTGACGACGACTGGAGCGACCATCACAACTCCGGCAGAAACTCCCGGCCGCAGTTCCTGGATGACACTTTGCTTGCCGTTATCGATTCTCACTTTGTAAATTCTACTGGGGAGTTCGCCCAAGTGATAGCCGAAGAGCAGGGCGCCATCGCTCGACCATTGAACGGGGAGAAATCCCGCGTCCAGAGCCGGAATCGAACGAGGTTGGCCGTCGCCGATGGGATAGATCGCGACTTTGGAATCCGATCCGACTGCGACGACGTAGCGGCTGTCAGGAGAGGAAGGACCGCAGACCGTTCCTTCCGGCGTAACCGGCTTCGGTAATCCTCCAATCAAGTCCAAGACGTAGCAACGAGTCGCATGGCCCTGCTCGTTCGCATTGGTGATGAGCCTTTGTCCGTCTTCGAGAAAGCGGGCCCATCCACTTTGAATGTGTTCCAACCCACGCACTTCGATGGAACGAGGCTGGCCCGCACCGATGGGCAGCAATGTGACTCGCGGGGGCTGAGTGGTGGAGACCGAGATTGCCCACTTGCCATCGGGCGAAAGACCGCCGGCGCTGCCTTCGCCAAGGCGAACGGGAAGCGTGCCGTCCACTTTACGGAGCGCAACCGCATAACTCGGTCCGGCGGCTTCGCTGGCGTCTCCAAACAATACGAACGAGCCGTCGGGCGAAATGCCTTTGGCCACGTTCCAGTCATGCCAGGAGAGTTCCACGTCCTGCGTGCTGCCCAGAGTGGTGAAGCCCATGGCCAGCCGCTTGGAATTCAATGCCACTAATAGGCTGCCGTCTGGCGCTATGTCCTGCAGCGTGATTCCCATCGGCAAGTCGAGCACAGTGCGAAGTTTGCCGGAGGGGGTGACCGCCAGGAGATTTAAATTTGTGCCCTTTTCTGCGGCGGTGAACCAGATTTCTTTCCCGTTGGAGCGCCACGCCAGTCCTTGCATGGACTCGTAATCGGAGGTGAGAGCACGCACATGTCCTTGCAGATCGCTGATGCAGACTTTGCCGCGGTTGTCCCAAAGCGACGGATGATCGGTGAAGGCAATGCGGTCGCCTTGCGGAGAGAAGCGGATGTCGCTGATCCATCCGTTGCTTTGATAGAGCAGCTTGCCGATGGGATATTCGAGGCGGCTGTGTCCATCGATATCGTTCACGACCGCAAGATTGCCCTGAGCGTCCCAGTCCGCCCAGCGAACGTCGGCCAGGAGTTCCTTAGGAGAACCTCCGGCGAGCGGCGCGCGGGCGAGCATCCCGCCAACGGTTTCGAGTTGGCCGTTGTGGCTGCCGTGAAGCACGACCGCGAGCTCGTTGGTGTGCGAGATGGCTAAAAGATTGGCGTCGGAGAGATTCAGGGGTTGAGTAAGCAGAGAGTTTCCGACCGTGGAGAAAAGTTGCACCGGTTTATCGTTCCAGGCGGCGCTGTAGACGATGGAAGCGCCGTCGGGCGCGAATCGCGCCGAATATACCGTGCCCTCTTCAAAGGTTAGGCGCCGGTACGAGGGCGGCGGAGCCGGAGTTCGCAGTTGGGTGATGGTCAGAAGTGCAACCGCCGTCAACAGCGCGACAAGAGCCCAGAGAAGGACGCGCGCAGAAGCCACTTTCTTGCTGGGACGAGCAATCCGCGCCGGCGATGACGCTGCCAGAGTCTGCAAAGCGAAAACTAAATCGGTGGTCGATTGGAAGCGGTTCTCCGGATCTTTCTCCAGGCAGTGCCCGATGATGTCCTGATATCCCGGTGGGATCGCGGCTTCGTCCAGGTTGGCGATGGGTGGCTGTTCGCGGAGGACGGCGGTCATGGTATCAACTTCAGTTTCCCCGCGAAAGGCGCGGGAACCGGACATCATTTCGTAGAGAATCGCGCCGAAGCTGAAAATGTCACTGCGGTGATCGACCGCTCTCCCGCGTAGTTGCTCGGGCGACATGTAGGCGACGGTGCCAACCATGGAACCGTGCTTGGTCACCGTGGTCAGGCTTTCCATGGGACGATCGATGTCCGCCGAAGCCTGGAGCTTGGCCACGCCGAAATCCAGAATTTTGACGCGGCCGTCTTTGGTTAAGAACAAATTTTCCGGCTTCAGGTCGCGATGAACTATGAGGCGCTCGTGCGCTGCGGTGAGACCCTGCGCGATCTGCAGGGCGATGTCCGCCGCGGTTGGCACGGACATAGGACCTTCCGCCAGGCGCTGGCGAAGATTTTTGCCCTCGAGTAATTCGGAGACGATGTAGGGAACGGAGCCGTCGAAACCAACGTCGTAAATCGCGAGGATGTTAGGGTGATTGAGGGCGGCGGCGGCGCGAGCTTCTTGTTCGAATCGCCGCAGATGATCGGGATTATCGCTGGAGGCGGGCCTGATCAATTTGAGGGCGACGTCACGGCCGAGCCTTTCGTCGCGCGCGCGAAAGACTTCTCCCATCCCTCCCGAACCAATTTTTTCGAGGACCCGATAATGCCCCAAAAGCTGGCCAGCCATAGAAGATGGGACGGACGTGAGCCTGAACTATGCCTGATGGTAGGTTCGGTAACGCACACTAGTCAAGCATTGGCTGCTTCGAGGCCTGACCGGGTTGATTCACCCGGAAGTTAGGTCAGTTAAGCGAAAGCGCCCCGGAGTTGCTGGGGCGCTTCGTTTCGAGCAGCCCTCCCCCGAAGACTGCTCACAAGCACATTACGGTCGAGGGCAGTTCCATGAAAATGGCTCCAATGCGCTAAGGTCCTTACCGTAGCCCGGGTAGTGCTACAGTTTAAGTTTAAGCCGCCGAAGCGTCTTCCTTTCGTTCCAAGAGGCTAATCAGTTCATCCACCGTCCAAACGTGGTTTACTAAACCAGCTTCCATTGCAGGAGTGACCCGCAGACTCTTATGAACGCGGCAGAAATTGTAGTGCATGTAGTGAATTGCCACCGCGTGCCGCAAGTTCTCTAACTTCTTTGAGAACGCATTCGTTAGTCGCGTGAAGCGACGCATCCCCATTCGCATCGTGAGATTCTGGCGCTCTATGTAGCTCGTGCTAACGTGCTTCGGGTCCGGATTACCGCTCAATACGCCAGTACGGCACCCAATGCAAGTCGCAGGACTGTAGCGGGTTTCGGGGCCATCGCCAGATGCGCCGTAGAGCTTCACCAACATCGCATAGTCAATATCAGAACCGAAGGCGCCCTCCACCGCTTCAGCGTACACTCGAAGGCCATCGGTCGTAAGCTGAATCCGGCTACTGACGCGGGCTGCCAAGTCTTGCATGAACTGCTGCGCCCATTCCGCATCACGTCCACCCACGAGGTACGAGATGATGAGTTTCGAGTCGGCATCAATTCCAACCCATGTCCAAACGTCGCCAGCGCCCTGACCTTTCTTTTCTTCGGGAACATTCTTTGCCTTCGCGTAACAAAAATTCCAGATTTCGTCGCACTGTACCCGACCCGCATGAACATTGCGGATTAGCGCATCATGATACTGGGCGCACACTGTGCCTAGATCGGCCAACAGTTTAAGAATGGTCACAAGTGATACTCCGGTCATGCGGGAGATTGACCGGAGGGAGTTTCCTTCAACCATTGCGGCCACTATCTGGGTGCGCTTAGATGTGCTTAGCTTGTTCATAACAACTACATGCTAAAGCGTCTTGGCATATGCTGTCAAGCCCTATTTATGCGGGCGCCGTAGAATTTTGGCAGGCGCCAGAAGTGTCACGGTCGGAGCCGGTAAAGTATGCGCAGCAAAGCATGGAGCCGCAGCCTGTGCAAAAATAGTTGCGTTGGGGTCTTTACAGGAGAGAAGTGCTGGAGTATCGTCTGTTCTAGCTCAATAGCGGATGACTCTGGGTTTTAGGTTGTCTAGGCCAACCAAAGCCACCCGCCAGAAAGAGGAACCACCATGAGGGTCTAATGCGGCCCCATATGTGGCCGTACAGGGCTACGGGGGCGGCTTGCGCCGTTCCCGTCCCTGCTATTTCAATTCGGAGTGTAGCACAGGAAGTCAAGAGGGAGGCAAGCGATGGGTGTTGAACAGATGGATTATGCCGCTATTCTGGCGGATTTAGAGGGTAAGCGGTCTGCGCTCGATGCGGCTATTGCCTCATTCCGTGCTGCGCTCGCTTCCGGTGCGCTAGGCCCAGCGAACGATATTCCGCCGGTGGTTGTTAACGGAGTATTGCCGGGTAATTTTATGGTGCCTTCGATCAGTGGTGGGGAAGTTCCAAATGGCGCATTCTTGGGAATGAGTATCCCAGACGCCACGAAACTGTACCTGGAGATCATCAAGAAAAAGCAAACTAGCAGAGAAATTGCTGACGCACTCCAAAAGGGTGGCATGGAAACCAATTCCAAGAATTTCCCCCAAATGGTGCACTCGGTTCTTGATCGTGCCAGCAAGGCTAACTCTGGCATTGTGAAACTGGATCGTTCGCATTGGGGGCTGGCTACGTGGTATCCGGCGAGTTTGCGGTCAGCAGGTAAGTATCAGGGGCGCGTTGCAGGACGCAAGAAGCCACGCAAGGGCAAGGTAGCGGCAAAGGCTGGCAAGCCGCCCTTGCTGCTCGCTGGTCCGAGCGCCGCACCAGCGGCTAAGGCGAAAGCTAATGAGCGGGCCGTGGAATATCTCCAAACCCAACCTCATGCGGAACATTCGTTGGAAGCTGTGGGACAGCATCTGGGAATGGGCATCAAGGGCGCCCGCTTGATTCTTGGGAAGTTGGTCAAAGCTGGCACTGTGCGAATGAGCGCCCCAGGTATGTATACGGTCGCACCATTTCGGCCAACCGTGGCAAGACTGGAAGCCAGCTAACGGCGCTTACGCTTCCACCGCGCCCGCGCTGCCTTTAGCGCAGCCGCACTGCGCTCCTCTGGAGTCATGGTTTCCAAACGCCGCTTGCCGCCGATCTTCCCGCCCTTCTTCCCCATCTCTGACATGATCTTGCTAATCAGGTCGGGGCTAGAGGGTGAAGTGGGTGTCTCTTGGGAATCGCTTATGATTTCCACCATGCGATGGGCGAGGACGTTAACGTCATCCGATGGAGGCAGCTTCCTGCTATGGCGCTTTGGCATACACCATCATGCCACGATTGCGGCGGAGATTTCTAGCCCTTCGGATTTCAAACTGTAGCACTACCGTAGCCCGATAGCGGTATAGGCTATTCTCTCTCCGTGCTATAATTCGAATTCGCCTGCATGCATATCGAGGCAATCTTGTGATCTCCTCTAAAGGCGAATCCTGCGCCATTCAGTGTTCTTTAAAGACACATCTTTAGATACGAGGGCTAACCATGTCCGGCCATTCGAAATGGGCCACAATCAAGCACAAAAAGGGCGCGCTCGACGCCAAGCGCGGCAAGATCTTTACTCGTCTCATCAAGGAAATCAGCATTGCCGCGAAGAATGGCGGCGGCGATCCTGACACCAATCCGCGCCTGCGCGGCGCCATCGTTGCGGCCAAGGCCGAGAACATGCCTGCCGACAACATCAAACGGGCCATCCAGCGAGGCACGGGAGAATTGCCCGGCGCCACCTATGAAGAATTTTCGCTCGAAGGCTACGGGCCGGGAGGCGCCGCAGTTCTGCTCGACATCAATACCGATAACCGTAACCGTACCGTCAGTGAAATCCGGCACGCATTCGGCAAGAATGGCGGCAACATGGCGGAAGCCGGCGCGGTCTCTTGGATGTTCCACAAAAAGGGCGACATTCTGATCGCGAAGACCGCTGCTAAGGAAGACGACCTGATGAATATCGTCCTCGAATCGGGCGGAGAAGATTTGAACGACGATGGCGACAACTGGGAAATCCTGACTGACACATCAGCCTATGAAGCGGTGCTCGAAGCGGTGAAGAAAGCTGGAATCGAACCCATCTCCGCCAGCGTTGCGATGATTCCGCAGAACTACATCAAGCTCGAGGGAGCAGCCGCGAACACGATGATCCGCTTGATGGAGGCGCTCGAAGAACACGACGACGTGCAGAACGTGCATTCGAACTTTGACATCGACCAGAAACTGTTGGAAGAAGTCGCGGGATAGTTTTGGAATTAGATTTTCAGAAGGCCGCCCTTAATTCGGGCGGCTTTTGTTGTGCGCGCTGATTCGCAGCGTGTTTCCAGGGCAGGAGCACTCTTCGGGCCGAAGTTTTCAACACGTTCGTGGAAAATGCTGTGGAAAAGAGACTCAGCGCCCACGTAAGTGGTTCATCGAGAGATGGTTCAACACATTGCACTGAAGCGAGTGCTGGCACTTTCGTGGTAGAACTCGCGAGCAATCATTTCTGAAAATCAGACTCGACAAGCTTCTAGTGGATCGCGGACTGACTGCCTCGCGCGAGCGAGCGCAAGCGCTCATTCTTGCGGGCAAGGTGCTGGTGAACGAGCAGAAGATAGAGAAAGCAGGCGTGCGCGTCGCTGAAGAGTGCGTAATTCGGCTGCTTGGCGAAGACCTGAAATATGTTAGCCGCGGCGGGCTGAAGTTGGAACGCGCCCTCGAACACTGGAAAATTTCAGTCGCTGGAAGAATATGTCTTGACGTAGGCGCGTCGACCGGCGGATTCACCGATTGTTTGTTGCAGTACGGCGCGGCGCAAGTGATCGCGGTCGACACCGGCTACGGTCAAATGGACTTCAAGCTTCGCCAGGATGCGCGCGTGCGGCTTCTGGAAAAGACTAACGCGCGCTATTTGACGCGGGAAGCGGTTGGCGTAACCGCCGATTTCGTCGCAATGGACGTTTCTTTTATCTCTGCAACGCTGGTGCTTCCGGCGGTGCTGGCGGCGGCGTTTCCGGAATCACCTGAGGAACGCGGGGGACGACAGCTTGTCGTGCTGGTCAAACCGCAGTTTGAAGCGGGAAGGGAATTCGTTGGCAAGGGTGGCATTGTGCGCGACGAAACTGCCCAGTTCGCCGCGGTGGAGAAGGTTAGAGGTATGCTGATCAGTTTGGGTGCAGTGCAGACGGATTCGATCGAGTCGCCCATCCTGGGAGCCGAGGGCAACCGCGAATTTCTGCTTTACGCGCTGTTCTAGGGTGTGGGTCCTTCGCGCCCCGCGCTGAACTTTCTGTACAATCTCCTTTTCCTTATGGCCAGCCCGCAAGCGTCCGCCCAGAAAACCGCTGCAATTATTTCGCGGCCCAATCGTCCGAATGTGGCGCAGATTCTTCCCGGCCTTCTCGCCTGGCTCGGCGAGCACGGCTACAAGATCGTCATTGACGAAGAGACTTCGCGATACATCGAGGGACAGCTGATTGTGCCGCGGGCTGCGATGGCGTCACAGCCGCTGGATCTGGTGGTGGTACTGGGCGGGGATGGAACGCTGTTGTCGGCCGCGCGGGTCACGGCCGCGGTGGATGTCCCGCTGCTGGGCGTGAACCTGGGATCACTGGGATTCTTGACGGAAGTGCCTCTGCCCCAGCTCTATCCCATGCTGGAAGCGATCGGGCAGGGACGGGCCGCGGTGGAACATCGCTCGCTGATGGAGGTCGAGTTGTTGCGGGGAAAGGACGTCCGCGACAATTATCTCGTGTTCAACGACGCCGTCGTGAACAAGACCGCGCTGGCTCGCCTTAATACGTATGATCTCTACATCGACAAGGCATTCGTCTCAAGTTATCGAGCGGACGGCATGATCGTGGCCACGCCGACAGGTTCGACTGCGTATTCGCTATCCGCTGGGGGCCCGGTGCTGATGCCGACTGTCCAGGCTTTCGTCGTGACTCCGGTCGCGCCACATTCTTTGACGCATCGGCCGCTGGTCGTGCCAGATTCGGTGGAGATTGAGATCCTGTTGCGCAGCGAGGAAGAAGTTGCTTACCTGAGTCTCGACGGCCAGCCGGGTCTGGATTTGCGCGATGGCGACCGGGTGCGCTGCCGACGCTCCGCGCACCAGGTGAAGCTGTTCCGCACGGGAACGGACTTCTTTCACGTGCTGCGGACGAAGATGAAGTGGGGAGAGCGCCAAAACTGAGGTCGCCGCCGCACTGGGCGCGCTTAAAGTTCAGCGCGCAGCAGGTCGGAAAGTTTTTCCCGCCGCCGGATTACCTTCGCCGACTTCCGTGAGACGAGCACCTCCGCTGCGCGGGGGCGAGTGTTGTAGTTCGAGGCCAGCACCATTCCGTAAGCGCCCGCGTCGAGAATTGCGAGTAGATCGCCTTCGTCGGAGACGGACAATTCACGGTCGCGAGCAAAAAAATCTCCGGTCTCGCAAACTGGACCCACGACGTCGGTGACCTCGTTCTTCGCGGTTGCCGAACGCTCGGACAGAATGACCGGAACAATTTCGTGATACGCGCCGTAAAGCGCGGGACGGATCAGGTCGTTCATGGCAGCGTCGACGACCAGAAATCTTTTTCCATCGTTGCTCTTGCGATAGACCACTGAAGTCAGCAGAATGCCGGCGGGACCTATGATGGAGCGCCCCGGTTCGAGCAGCAGAGTTACGTCTAAGTCACGCAAAGGCGCGGCGAGCGTGCGAGCGTAAGCCGCGGCAACGGCCGGAAAATCATCGGCGCCGGGCTTTTCGTAGGCGATGCCGAGACCTCCGCCGGCGTCGATATAGTCGATACGATGTCCGTCTTGTCGCAGCTCGCCAACCAAGTCCGCGACCCGCGACATCGCCTCGCCAAACGGAACCACGTCGGTGATCTGCGATCCAATGTGGACGCTCACCCCGCGCACCTTGAGGTAGCGCGCTCCGGATGCCTTGGCGTAAAGCGTTCGCGCATCGTGAATGGGTACGCCGAACTTGTGCTTGCGCAGGCCGGTAGAAATATAGGGATGCGTTTCGGCGGAGACGTCGGGGTTCACGCGCAGGGCCAACGGCGCAACCCGGCGCGCCCGCGCGGCGCACTCCGCCAGGGTCCACAGTTCTGACTCACTCTCCACATTGAAGAGCATGATTCCTGCCTTCAACGCCGCCGTCAGTTCTTCGCGAGTTTTACCCACGCCGGAAAAAACGACTCGCCTCGCGGCCTTGCGGTCGGCGGTGAGCACGCGCTCGAGTTCGCCGCCAGAGACTACGTCGAACCCGCATCCCTTGCGGGCTAACATGCGAAGGATGGTCAGATTGGAATTCGCTTTGACCGAGTAACAGATGGTATGTGGCACGTTGCGAAAGGCCGCGTCGAACGCGTTGTAACGGTCGCGGATCGCGGCCGACGAGTAGACATAGAGAGGCGTGCCGTATTGCTGCGCCAATTTCGGAAGCGCCACATCTTCACAGTGCAAGACAGAGTGGCCGGCGCGGCGAAACAGGCCGTGCTTCATCTCGCGGTAGACAAATCCGGGAGGACGTACTTCAGGCTTCTGGCTGCGGGAGGTCATTTTTTCTTGGGAGCTGTTCCGCCACGCACGCGGATGGCGACTACGGTCTGGTCATCGAAAGTTTCTACACCGGCGGAGTGTTCTGCCGCGGCCTTAAAAAGCGAATCGACCACGCAGGTTGCCGACTTGCCTTCGCACTCGGCGATGATTTTCTCGACGCGGCCACGTCCGAACAACTCACCCTTGCGATTACGCGCGTCGAGAATGCCGTCGCTGAAAAACACGAACATGTCGCCGGGCTTCATGCGGAACTTGAATTCGTCGTAATCGGCTTCGTCAAACAGGCCCAGCGG
>DATBEI010000104.1:0-7789 GCA_036269595.1 Candidatus Sulfotelmatobacter sp. | reverse complement strand
GATCAGAAGAAGTGATGTGAGTTTGCAAACTTGGTGCGGCTTCATGTTGTGGTCTCAATATTCGAGGGCAAGAAGGGCGCCCTCGGCTCTCATTCAAATCTCCACCGTGTTCTTGCAGCCCTCGTTTGCATTTGCCCACATATTATTCGAGGATGTCCGGTTCTGCAGTAACGCCGGCAAGGAACATTTGCACGAATCGCATTGTATAGTCAGCTTATGAAACTTCCCTACCCTGCTGCGTTTTTTCTGTGTGTGGCAACCGCGATCGCGGCGCAGAAGCCGCCGGATACGGCCCGCGAGTATACCGCGGCACATCGCGCGGAACTCGTGCAACAGTTTAGCGAATTGCTGTCGATACCAAACGTTGCCGCCGATCCGGCAAATCTGAGGCGCAATGCCGACGTCCTCCTCGAAGGACTGCGGAAACGAGGTATCGATTCCCGGCTGCTCTCTCTCCCCGGCGCGCCGTCGGTGGTCTTTGGGAAGATTGACGTGCCGGGAGCCCAGCATACGATCGTCTTCTATGCGCATTATGACGGACAGCCAGTTACTCCGTCGGAATGGGATGGCGGCTCGCCCTTCACGCCGGTTGTGCGGGAAGTAAACGGCGAGCAGCGCATCTACGCGCGATCTGCCGGCGACGACAAGGCGGCGATCTTCGCCCAGCTTACCGCGTTCGACGCGCTAAAGGCGGCTGGAATTCCATTGCGGGCGAATCTTCGCTTCGTGTGGGAGGGTGAGGAGGAAGCGGGATCGCCACATCTGGAGCAGATTCTCAATGCTAACCGCGATCTGGTCCATGGCGACGTTTGGCTGGTATGCGACGGCCCAGTCGATCAGAGCGGAAAACAGACGGTGGTTTTTGGAGCGCGAGGCGATGCGCATTTGGAAATCACAGTTTATGGACCGCACCATGGGTTGCACAGTGGCCATTACGGAAACTGGGCGCCGAACCCGGCGATGATGCTGGCGCAGTTGCTCGCCGGGATGAAAGATGAAGACGGCCGCGTCCTGGTACCGCATTTTTACGACGGAATTGCGCCGCTCTCTGCTGCTGAGAAAGACGCGCTGGCCCATGCGCCGCTGAACGACCACATGCTGATGGATGCCTTTTGGTTGGGGCACGTCGACGGCGCAGGCGCGCATCTGCTTGAGTTGATCAACCGACCTTCACTGAACATCAACGGATTCTCCTCGGGCCAAACTGGAGCCAGAGCCGCCAATGTCATTCCACCCACGGCAACTGCCGAACTGGATCTGCGCCTAGTGGTTGGCATCGACTGGCAAGAGCAGCAACAGCGTGTCATCGATTATATTCGTTCCCGCGGCTACTTCATCGTGGACCGCGAACCCACGCAGCAGATCCTACTGGAGCATCCTCGGGTTGCGATGGTTGTGCGCGAAGAGGCAGGCTACAATGCTGTGCGGACGCCGATGGATCTTCCCATCGCCCAGGAGGTAATTGAAGCAGTGAAGAGCGCGCGGAAAGATGTAGTGCTGCTGCCCACCATGGGAGGGAGCGTGCCACTGGGAGCGATGGAACGCGCCGCGCAGACTCGGACCATCACGGTACCCATCGCCAACTATGACGACAATCAACATGCCGCCAATGAGAACCTGCGCTTGCAGAATTTGTGGGACGGCGTGGAAACCATGGCTGCGCTGCTTGATATGAAGTAGTGCGGAAGAAGCACGTTACGTTCAACAGAATTTCGGCTTCAGACGCCACAATTTCTAGAACTATAGCCCCGGGGGCATATGATCTTCGCCAACCGCTGAAACCGGATCTCTTCTGCATCTCGATAGTCGCTATGACATGATAGTGACTAACGCAAGCTGATTCTATATAATCCCGCGTCATGCCAACTCAAGAGACGCTCTATCACGTAGCCAATCGACTGGCCACGATTACCTTGAATCGGCCGGACAAACTCAACGCCTGGACTGCGATGATGGAAAGTGAAGTGCGTTCGCACGTGGAGAACGCCGAGCAGGACGACGAGGTCCGCGTAATCCTACTGACAGGCGCTGGGCGGGGCTTTTGCGCAGGCGCTGACATGTCGCTGTTGAGCGCGGTGGCGGAACGCGGCGTGGATAATCGGGGCCGCGAGAACGCATTGCACAACGAAGGCAACCGGCGCGAGGGAGTGTCGGCTGATTTTCAGAAGCGATACTCTTACTTCCCGGCGATCGGAAAACCGGTGATTGCCGCCATCAACGGGCCGGTGGTTGGACTTGGTCTGGTTATCACTCTCTTTTGCGATCTGCGGCTGGCCTCGGACGCAAGCCGCTTCAGCACCACATTTGCGCGGCGCGGGCTGATTGCCGAGTACGGAATGGCCTGGATGTTGTCTCGGATCATTGGAATTGCAAACGCGCTCGACCTGCTGTTTTCTGCCCGGACCATCGATGCCGCCGAAGCATTGCGCATGGGGTTGGTGAATCGAGTTTTTCCCCACGCAACCTTTCTCGAAAAAGCCCAGGAGTCTGCCCAAGAACTGGCTTCCACGGTGAGCCCGCGCTCGTTGCGCATAATCAAGCGCCAGGTATACGAGGCCACGTCGCAACCGCTCGCGCAAGCCTTCGACATTTCCGTGCGCGAGATGATGGCGTGTTTCCGCACAGAGGATTTCAAAGAGGGTGTCGCGCACTTTGTGGAGAAGCGCCCCGCTGCTTTCACGGGTAAATAGGAGAGAGGCGGCAGACATGGATTTCTCGTTCAGCAGCAAAGTGAAGGACCTGCAACGGCGCTTGCAGGTTTTCATGGATGAGCATATTTATCCGAATGAGCAGCGCTACTACGACGAGATCGAGCGCAACCGCTGGACGCCGCCGGCCGTAATTGAGGAACTCAAGCCCAAAGCCCGCGCTGCGGGCCTGTGGAATCTGTTCCTGCCGGATCGGGAGCATGGGGCGGGGTTGACGAATCTCGAATATGCACCTCTCGCCGAGATTATGGGGCGCAGTTTTATTGCTCCTGAGGTGTTCAACTGCTCGGCGCCGGACACCGGCAACATGGAAGTGCTCGCCCGCTACGGCACCGCGGAGCAAAAAGAGCGCTGGCTCAAGCCTCTGCTTGCAGGCGAGATTCGATCGTGCTTCTCGATGACGGAACCCGGGGGCGCCTCATCGGATGCAACCAACATCGAGGCGAGTATTGTTCGGCAGGGCGACGAGTATGTCATTAGTGGCCGCAAGTGGTGGTCCTCTGGAGCTGGCGATCCGCGCTGCAAGGTCGCGATCTTTATGGGCCGAACTGACACCGATCGAACTGACACAGAAAAGACAGATCGCTCGGCCGCGCTCCATAAACAGCAGTCGATGGTGCTGGTGCCGATGGATAGCGCCGGGCTCAAGATTGAGCGCATGCTGACGGTGTTTGGCTATGACCATGCGCCGCACGGGCACGGCGAGATCACTTTTGAGAATGTTCGCGTGCCCGTCTCGAACATGTTGCTCGGCGAAGGACGAGGCTTCGAAATTGCCCAAGGGCGGCTTGGTCCTGGGCGCATTCACCACTGCATGCGCTGCATCGGCGCGGCCGAGCGGGCCCTCGAAACCATGTGTAAACGAGTGCAAGCGCGGGTGGCCTTTGGTAAGCCACTGGCCGAGCAAGGCACCCTACGGGCCGACATTGCACGATCCCGCATGGAGATCGAGCAGGCACGTCTTCTGACTTTGAAAGCGGCCTACATGATGGACACGGTCGGAAACAAAGAAGCCCGCGCCGAGATCGCGATGATCAAAGTCGTGGCGCCGAATGCCTGTCTGCGAGTGCTGGATCGCGCGATTCAGGCTCACGGAGGTGCGGGCGTCTCTCAGGATACCTTTCTGGCCGGCGCCTGGGCGAATGTGCGCACACTGCGTTTGGCCGATGGCCCGGACGAAGTGCACACCGAAGCTATCGCGAAGCTGGAACTCAGGAAGTGGAGTGTGCCGCAGGCCTTGGGTGACAAGGTTGGGTAACAAGAAATGACCCTTCGACAACTCCGGGATTCCTTAACCAGCGTGCCGTTCAATACCTTGCTCGGGATGCGACTCCGCCGAGTGCACCGCGACGGCATTACGATCGACTGCACGCTTCGCAACGACTTGCGAAACAGCGCTGGGGTAGCCCACGGCGGTATCGCTGCAGCGATGGCCGACGCAGCTGTGGGCATTGCCATCCAGCGCCACTTCGGTGGGGGGCGTCGGATCACCACCGTGGAGTTAAAGATCAACTACTTTCTACCAGTGACGGAAGGCAGCATCTTTGCCCGGTCGCACCTTCTTCGCATCGGCTCAACGCTGTGTGTGGGTAACGTGGATCTCACCGATGAAGATGGGCGTGCCATTGGAACCGCCATCGTTACTTATATGTTCATCAATCCTCCTGCCGTTCGGACGTCGGACCTCGGACCACAGGCCTCCCCCCGCGTGGCAAGTGTTGTGCCGAGTGCTCGTCGTGTCGCTCGTCCTTCACGCAGGAAGTAGTTGTTCCTGCTGCAGCTTTCGTGGGAATCTCTTCGACAGAGAACAGCGATAAGAGATGCGGCAAAATCGAGAGGAGACACCAGTGCCGCTTGTCCTGGAAACACCCCATTCCTTAAGAGATTTGGTAGGTCGCGAATTCGCCCTGGCGGACTGGTTCCCCATCGCCCAGGAACGAATTGAGAAGTTTGCTGAAGTTACCGAGGATCGCCAGTGGATCCACGTGGACCGTGAACGTGCCGAGCGTGAGTCTCCCTATGGGACCACAATTGTTCACGGGTTCTTGACCTTGTCGCTGCTGAGCCGGTTTATGAAGGAGGCAATTCAGATTCGAGGCGGTGTCCGCATGAGCGTCAATTACGGCTTGAATCGAGTTCGATTTCCTTCTGCCGTCCGCGCCGACTCTAAGATTCGGGTTCGCTTCACTCTTCAATCGCTAACAGACGTGCCTGATGCGCTGGAGGCAGTCTTCGATGCGAGAGTGGAACTCCAGGGTAGCGACAAGCCGTGTTGCGTAGCTGAGTGGGTTGTACGCTACTATCTATAAGGTAGCGGTTTGTTCTAAGCAGTGTGCGGAATCGGTAGTGGGTCAGATTATCCAACAACCATTGAAAACTAATGATTTCAGCGACTTCCCGACGCTGACTATGGGCACCAGTAGGCAGATGGAGTCGCGTTTGTTACCCCAGATGTTACCTAATACGAAGAAAGGCACGCACGGAAACCCCACTGATGGGAGCATCCAGTTGGCGGAGCGGATCATGTGAGCGATCGATAACGATTCTCGGGCTGACGCTCAGTCCACGGTTGCCTCGCCGCAGCACCACTTGTATTTCTTGCCTCAGCCGCACGGGCGGTGCTCGTTCCGCCTTCAACCTCGTAGGCTCGACCATTCCCCAACCTTCGTGACGCGCACACTACCGTCCGACTCCCCACGCACCGAGACCTTGTCCAGCCGCGCAGCCGCGTACAAGCCAGAACGAAACCTATCAGCATGGCTTTGCTTTGTGTCCGCTGACACACTTCCTGCGCCAGATCGGGCGTTAGACGTTCCCCCGAAGAGCGACCCATCAGTTGCAGCATGTGGTTGGTCTTCTGTTCAGAGAGAACATCCAAGAAAGGCGATTGGCTTAATTGAATGAGCAGGGCGGTCTTTCGCTCCCTTTTTCGCCGAGTTGTCCGCTAGTCCGCGGGTATACCTTCTGAGCCTGCCGAAGAGGTTCCTCGCCAAGACCTAGAAAAGTGGTTTCAGGACTTGCTCGATGTTATCTGTGTACTCGAACCCAATGACTTTCGTCCGAAGAATGCCCTCACGGTCGTAGAGCATGGTTGTTGGAAGACCCTCAACGCCCCCAAACTTCTGTTTCAAGTCATCGGTTGCGACTGCCAGCGGGTAGCGAACCCCGATCTTGCTAGCAAACTGAAGAGGGTCCTCGATGTCCCTCATCGTGTCGAATTTGAATCCGATCACTGCGAATCCGCGAGAGCCATAGCGGTCTAGGAGTTTCTGGTATCCCGGCATCTCTTTCTTGCAAGGCTGGCACCATGTCGCCCAAAAATCGACAAGCACCACCTTTCCACGAAGGTCAGCCGAGGACAGCGGGCGTCCTTGCAAATCCTTCACTGAGAAATCAGGCAAGCGTGAACCAATTTCCCCTGCCGCGATTGTTGGCTCCTTCGGCTGAGTGGGACTCGCCGGATGCCGATCACATCCGACGAGTCCAACCGCAGAGAGGCTCAGAAACAGCAGACTTTGTCTCAGCATCTATTCCTTCTTCTGCACTTCGAGAATCAGCAGCTTCAGTGGAGCCGAAGCGTCTGCTTTCTTCTTCCCTGCGGGCTTCTTGTACAACTGCCCACGAACAGTGACCAGCGTCGGCGAATCCAAAAGCGGTACAAGCCCTTTCGACAATTCATTAGGGGCAATCGAGAATGACCGATTCGGTGCTACCTGAATGTCAAAATTGCCCGAAGAGTCCTTCACTATTTTCCCGCGTGCGATCATGTCCAATTCGGCTACGCTGACACCGCTGTCGTATGTCGCCTTTAGAAGTTGCGCAGGGTCAATCTGCCCATCCTCCTTGGGGATGACATCGACTTTCCCATCCAGCAAGCTGACTTCTACGTTTTGAACGCCAGACTGGCGTCCGAGGCTTTGTTTCACCCCGTATGCTCAAAAGTTTCATGTCATGCCTTCAACTCGCATTTCGATGTGCTTGATTTGCGCTTGAGCCACAGGCACAACGACCATCGAACCGAGCAGAACGAGTAGTGCGACTCTCTTCGTATTCATTGTTCCTCCTTTCTCAAAAATGCAACCGAAACTGCTGTGTGATCCCAAAACTGATGTGACGCCTCACAGGCATGAACTCTGCGCCCGTCGAATGTGCCACGTCCCAATCCATTCCAAACCAAGCGTGCATTCCGGGGCGCACGCCAATGTATGTCGTAATTCCTGCCAGCAAAACATCGCCACCACTCGCGTTCTGCGTGACCCCTGAGATCTGGTCATCCTGAGAGCGCAACCAAGTCAGGGCGGGACCGATGAACCACTCACGAGCTACGTTCTTCGACTCGTAGGGTCGGTACGACAACCAGAAACGTGATTCGATGTCGCTGCCGAGCCGAGTCTGCTGCGTCCCCTCCGAGCGCAAGAGCGTATGGAAATCCTCGTCGGCGACGAGCCGCTTCAAATTGAAAAGCCCCGTGTATGTCCAATTCCCTGCTAGGAAAAGATCGGTCGAACCCGAACCGGGCTGCAAACTGGCAGGGAGCAGACCTCCAGTACTGTCCGTCAGGTCTGTCCGCCCTGTCGGAATCTTGGGACCGAGAGTGAATGACGCCTGCGTTGTCCCTCGTTGTGAATCTCGCCGATAGAAGCGGTATTTTACAAGCACCATAGCATCGCCCAAATCTGTTCCTCCAACGGACGGTGCGCTGACCATGTCAAAGCGATTCGTGACTATCGGAACGAGAATCGTTAGATCGAAATCGCGATAGAAGCCCCACGTGAGGCTGAACTCACCCTCGTGTGCAAACGTAGGGCGGGCTGTCGCGGGAATGTTCGCAGACGATTCTGGCGTCAAGCCCCGTGTGCTGAAGATCGAGTTGTAGGAAATTAGTCCGCCACCGGGAAACAATGGCGGTGCCGTTTCGGGCGAGGGACCTTGCGCTCTCGTTACTGAAACGCACAGCAACGTGACGAACGACAGCGACGCGCACTTTCCGCAACCATCGCGGAATAGCCTTCGTAATGTCACAGCTTTTCCTCCAGCGAAGATGGGAATTCCCTGAACACACGTGTCCGTGAAGCCGGGGA
>DATBEI010000099.1:0-4977 GCA_036269595.1 Candidatus Sulfotelmatobacter sp. | reverse complement strand
GTCAGCAGTTAGACTTTCTTCCGTCAATCCTTCAGAATAATTGAGCCATTCACAGGAGTTCCTGTTGACGAAACCGATTCGCGCCAAAATCAGCGCTCTGGGCACGTACGTACCGCCTCGCCTTCTAACAAATGCCGATCTCGAGAAGATGGTCGACACCAACAACGAATGGATTATGGCCCGCGTGGGCATCCGCGAGCGCCACATCGTGGACAAAGGCGTGGCCACGAGCGACCTGGCTGTGAAGGCCGCGCAGAAGGCGCTGGCGCAGCGCGGCCTGGCCGCCACGGACATCGATTTGATTATTGTCGGCACGGTTACGCCCGACATGTTTTTTCCTTCCACGGCTTGCGTGGTCCAGGACAAGCTGGGCGCAAAGGGAGCGTGGGGCTTTGACCTTTCCGCGGCATGCTCCGCCTTTCTGTACTCGGTGCAAGTTGGGGCGCAGTTCATTGCGAGCGGGGCACACAAACGCGTGCTGGTCATTGGCGCAGATGTAATGTCGTCGATCATCGACTACGCCGATCGCGCCACCTGCGTGATCTTCGGCGATGGCGCGGGAGCGGCGATCCTGGAGCCGGCTGAAGACGACTCCGTTGGGCTGATCGATTTCATCCACGAAGTTGACGGCTCCGGAGGCCAGTTTCTTTACATGCCCGGCGGAGGCAGCCTGAATCCCACCAGCAAGGAAACGATCGCCAAGAGAATGCATTACGTCCATCAGGATGGCCAGCAGGTCTTCAAGTTTGCGGTTCGCAAGCAGACCGAACTGTGCCAGAAATTGCTGGAGCGCAATGGGCTGAAGGGCGCAGACATCGACGCGTTCATTCCGCACCAGGCGAACCTACGCATCATCAATGCCACGGCGGACCGCCTTGGCCTGCGGCCCGACGCCGTGGTGACCAACATTGAGCGCTACGGAAATACCACCGCAGGGACGATCCCGCTGGCCATGAACACGGCACTCGAACAAGGCAAGCTGAAGAAGGGAAGTCTGGTCATGCTGGCCTCTGTGGGTGCGGGATTCACGGTGGGAGCCAATTTGCTTCGGTGGGCATTCTAGTCGTCAAGACTCACTCCACAGGATTCAGTTCGCCGCGTTGTGAGGTCGACCCATGACGTTCGTAACTCCTTCTCCTTTATTTCGATAGCGCTGGGCGAATGCAGGCTGTTAAGGTTCTGAAACGTTTGCCCCACGTCGGGATGTGGCAAGCGTGCACGAAATGACGCGAAATCTGTGCTGCTGTTTACTTTTAATCCTGGGCTCGATCGCAATGGCCGCCCAGCAGGCCGACCCGCGCCAGAGCAGGTTGCTAGTCTTGGAACGCATGTGGAATGAAGCTCAAGTGAACCGCGATTCATCTGCGCTCGAAGCCCTGGTCTCAAGTCGTTTTGTGAATACGGAATGGGATGGCGAACTCAGCGACAAGCAGAGATTTCTGGCCGAGATTAAGGATCCGCGTTACAAACCCACTGCGCTCAACATTCAGGACGTCAAGATGAATTTCTTTGGCGACACGGCAGTCGTCACCGGCATTTATCATGCGCAAGGTACTTACCAGGGCAAAGCTTACGACCACCTCGGGCGTTTTACTGATACTTGGGTTCAAGACCTTGGCAAGTGGCAATGCGTTGCCAGCCATACTAGCCTGCTGAAGAAGTAAACTACTCACCGCGTGGAAATTTCCCGTTTATAGCCTGACAAAAATCTTTTGCTGCGCGAAGTCGGAAGCGAGCGCATTTACTCGGCAATCGCTTCGACCGACATCATGGTTTCGAATAGCGCATCCCTGTAAAGTTCCTTCCAACCTTTGCGCCATGGAGACGCTGCAACTTCCGTATTCATGCTGCGTCCCTCGTTAGTGTCGAAACAGCCGATGTCGATTTCTCCTTACAAGGGCAGAATGGCAGGCTGCCGCTCCATCCGAAATCGGTTTCATAAAACCAAAATGTCGCATCAAAGTTTTGCATTACCGCTCCACAGCGGACGCAGAGTCGCTGCTGCTTAGAATTCAAACATTCGTCGGTCAAGAATGCTCTGAGAGATGCGACGAGCCTTTCTCGTTCGGCTTGGGTGGAACGTTCCATCAAAACACCAGTGCCCTTCGATTGATTGTGATCCAGGATTGTGACTGTGATTCGATGCTACGACGTTCTGAATCAGCCGTCTGTCCGCTTCTGCATCCAGATAAATGCGCTTCCGCACTTACGCTTATTCTCCAGAAGGTATACAGTAAAGGTGTCTCTTCTAGCACCTTTCCGCCGTGCCCTTCGGGCGTCGGTTCCCTGCAAAAATCAGACAGCCTTTCGCTGCGCAAGGAGCCCACATATGGCCAAAAGTCGTGCTGTCTCTATCCAGTCAATCCCGCCTCCAAACACCGATGGCGATGGCAAGGAAATAGGAAATCTCATTCTGTTGACTCTCCCTCGAAAGGAATGCACACAAATCTTTCCCTCACTCGAATTCGTCCGCTTGAACCTTCATCACGTGATGCACGAAGCAGGGGAAGTTATTAAATCGGTCTATTTCCTGAACAACGGGATGGCTTCCGTGCTCACAGTTCTGCCGGATGGAAAAAGTGTTGAGGTCGGGTTAATCGGGAAAGAGGGCTTCGTCGGTCTGCCCGTCGTCTTCGGATTCAAAACGAGTCCGCTTCGGGTGGTGGTTCAAGGGGACGCAACCGCGTACCGTTTGGATGTGACAACTCTCAGGAGGTTCTTGCCACAATGCCGAGATCTAGAAAAACAGATTCAGCGTTTCGCGATGGTCTTGGCGATGCAGTCAACCCAACTGGCAGCTTGCAACCGCTTGCATGATGTCGAGGAGAGATTAGCCAGATGGCTGCTGATGAGCCATGACCGGATCGGCGGCGAGACCATGCCCTTGACCCAAGAGTTTCTAGGTCAAATGCTGGGCACTCGCAGATCGAGCGTCAGCGTTGCCGCCAGCATTTTGCAGAAAGCAGGCATGATTACGTACACACGAGGAAATGTGACAATCGTGGATAAGCCTAAACTTTCGGAAGCCGCTTGCGACTGCTACCAAATAATCCAGAATCAGAAGAACAACTGGCAGGCAGAGACGCAATAGCGGGAACGAGAAATCTTAACGGTTTCCCTCGTTTGGGATGAGTCCTACAAGCGGTGGGAATGCAGTCTGAGAAACTGCACACAAATTTTCGCTCCGCGAATCTGGGAACGAAGCTGGACAATCGACCCGCCTATTGCTCAAGTTTCCAACGGAATCGCAAACACCCATTTCGTGCCTCAGGGCAGCGACTTATATATCACGTCGCTATCCGATTCCCGCGAGGGCCTGCCTGACTGTGTTCACCCAGAAAAATTGGGCATGTTCATTCTCTCCTATCTGCCCACTCCAAGCTTACGCAGGAAGGTCATCATCGGGCACCAGTTGGTGAATCCGGACTGAAACAGATTCAGTCCGACAAAAGCAGTGAAGAGATACCAGTACGGGCTCAGGTAGTGTCCGAGCGCCAAGGACAGCAGGATGAAACCGCCAGCGATCAAACGAAGTGTGCGTTCTATGGTCATAATGGTCTCCTTGGCGATCCGTTTAGTGCACCATTTCGCATTGCGGTGTTTCACATTCGGCCACATTTTCGGGCGAATGCGGATGCAGCGGTGGAAGCGAGTGTCCTCTTTGAGAGAGGTAGTAGAGGACCGGCACTGCCATCCGTGACAAAACGGTGGATGCCACCTCTCCGGCCATCAATGACAGCGCCAAGCCCTGAAAAATCGGATCGAACAGAATCACGCTCGCCCCTACAACGACTGCTGCGGCCGTCAGCAGCATGGGGCGAAAGCGAACTGCACCGGCGTCGACGACCGCCTCCTCCAGCGACATGCCTTGCGAACGGCGGAGTTCGATGAAGTCGACCAGGATGATGGAGTTGCGCACAATGATTCCTGCGCCGGCGATAAAACCAATCATCGAGGTCGCTGTGAAGAAGGCACCATCAATGCGTGTGCAGGCAGGATGCCGACCAGCGTGAGCGGGATCGGTGCCATAATCACGAGCGGCGTGACGAACGATCGGAACCAGCCGACAACCAAGACATAAATAAGGACCAGCACGGCAGCAAAGGCCAGCCCCAAATCTCGAAACACCTCCACCGTGATGTGCCACTCACCGTCCCACGTCATGGACAAGCGGTCCGTGCGGTCGGGCATCGTCGTGCCTTTGTACTGCTTTACCGCGTAGCCATCAGCCAACTTGATCTTGTCGATGGCGTCGCTCATCTTCATGATGGCGTAAACAGGGCTCTCCTCCCCGCCCGCCACATCGCCGGTCACGTAAACGATTGGCTGCAGGTTCTTGCGATAGACACTTGTGTCAATCGTTGTTTGCCGGAGATCTGTGACCTCTTGCAGAGCGATCTGCCCTCCGGAGGAAGTGGGCAACTTTAGGTTTTCGAGGTTCTCGATTCCCGAGCGGTCGGATCGCGTCAAACGTACTTCGATCGGCACGTCTTCGCGAGAGTTCGGATCATGCAAGAGTCCGGCGCTTGTGCCGCTCAATCCCACCTGAAGCGTGCGCGTCACATCAGCGGGTGAAATACCGTGGAGTGCCGCTTTATCAAGATCGACTTTGAGGTCGTACTTGGGTTGCGGGTCTTCTACGTACCAGTCGACATCGACGACGCCAGGCGTTTGTTGAAAGACCTTCTTGATCTGAGCCGCCAATTCGATTTGGCTCTTGTAATCGGGCCCGTAGACTTCCGCAACGAGCGTCTGCAGCACCGGGGGGCCGGGAGGAACTTCAGCAACCTTGATACGTGCCCCGAAGGGCTGGGCGATCTTGTCCAGTTCGGGGCGGAGCCGTCGCGCAATCTCGTGGCTCTGCGCTTTGCGATCGTGTCGTGACAGCAGGTTTACTTGGATGTCGGCCTGATTCGGTTTACGGCGCAAAAAATAGTGGCGCACCAGCCCGTTGAAGTTGTAGGGACCAGATGTACC
>DATBEI010000078.1:0-7905 GCA_036269595.1 Candidatus Sulfotelmatobacter sp. | reverse complement strand
GAATCGAGATACGCGCCATTATTGGGCTCGAAGGTCAAAGCCTGCTTGATGAAGTTAAGCGACTCGTCCAGCCTCACACCGCGATCGGCGTTCATGTATCCGAGATAGTTGAGGGTGGCAGCCGCCTGCGGATCGGTCGGTGCGGTCGTCGCCAGCACTTTCTTGAATTCGACCTCGGCTTGATCGAACATTTTCTGCCGCTGATAGAGATCGCCGCGCAGGAAATCAACGTAGCCCTTGTCGTCGGGCTTGCTCGATAGCTGCTCGGCTTTGGCGAGATTGTCTAGCGCCTCGTTCCATCGCTTAGCGCGCGTATAAATGATGGCCAGCCGCAGGTAGACTTCGCGATCCTCGGGACCGCCCTTCAGCATCGTGCGGATGTCGGCAACGGCCTTGTCGAACTCTCCCGTATCCGCCAGTTGCGCGTCGAGCACCATGCGCAAGTCACGATCATCGGGCATTTTCTGCACGGCCTCTTTGGCGACGGCGGTGGCTTGCGGCCACTCTTTGGCTTCGCGATAGGTGTCGATAATTTCCTGGTAACCGCTGCGCGCATTTTCATCGCCCAGCGTCAACATCTTGCGGAACGTGTCCACCGCTGCGGGATAATTCTCCTGCTCGCGATAAACCATGCCCAGCCGCTCGACGAAAATGGCGCGATTGTTGCGGTCGGCCTGGCTCGATCCAGTTTCGCTCTTCTCGGTCCTCTTCAGCAGGCTCTGCAACAGCTTGATGGCATCGTCGTAGCGGCCCTGCGCCTGGTAGACGGAGGCCATGCTGTAAGGAACGTCCATGGTGTCGGGAACCAGAGTGTCTGCGCGCTTCAAGTTCTCGAGCGCCAAATCGTACTTGGCCTGCCTTCGATAAATTTCCGCCATGCGCACGTAGGTCTGCGCATCCTCGGGATTTGAGTCGGCGATTACCTTGTACTGCTCAAGCGCGGCATCAAGCTGCCCGTCGTTCGCCAGGTTTTCCGCCAGTCCGCGGATAGCGTCCAGATTGTCGCGGTCGAGAACAATGGCGTGCTGGTAGGCATCAATGGCATTCTTATAGTCTTTGCGCTGCTCGTAGGCTGCGCCCAGCGCGGCGTACAGCTTAGCCGATCGCGCGGTGTCCGGAATCGAAGCCAAAACTTTCAGCGCGTGAGCGGTGTCGCCTTCATCGGTGTACAGCATGGCGAGCGTGGTGACGGCCTCTTCGGAGTTGGGATCGATCTTGATTGCCGTCTTGAGTTCGCCCTCTGCCTTCTGAAGATCGTTGTTCAATCGATAAAGGCGTCCAAGCAGCAGGTGATCATCCACGCTCTCTGGATCCAGTTTCACAATCTGCTCGTATTGATCGATGACCAGCTTCAGAATGTTGTCGGTACCGGATCCCCCGGGCATGTCCCCGAGCGAGCGCAAATAGATGCGGCCAAGGAGTCGGTGTGCCTCCAGGTTCTTGGGATCGCGCTTGATGATGTCCTGCGCTTCCTTCACAGCGTCGGCAATGTGCCCGGTTTTGACGTAGAGTTCGGCCAGCGCCGACGTCAAAAATTCAGACGATGGATCGGCCTCGATGGCGAGACGATATTCCTCAGTTGCTTTGGTCGCCAGGTCGCTGCGGCCGTAGGCCGTGACCATCTCTTCGTACATGTGCGCCAGCGCGTAGTGATAATAAGACGCTGCATGATCGACCTTGCGCGGGGCAGATTCGCTCTTAGCGTCGGCTTGATTCGACTCTGAAGGGGAAGAGGGAGCCGTCTGGCTCACCGCGGCAGTTGCAGCCACCGCGACCATTAGAAATGCGTGAAACATTCGATTCATGCTTGACCTGACTGCGCTGGAAGCGCGTTTCCGAAACCTCAGCTTATTTGGATGCAAAGCCGCGGGGGGAAAGGTGCTTTTATTCTACCCTGAGGCTTCGTGCGCGCAAAAAAAAACGATTCCCGGCACTCATGCAATACAGACCGGAAGGTCAGGGACCGCCGGGAAAAAGGATTCTTGTTTTTGATCGCGGATTTTGAATCTGCCTGTAATCCTTAGTAAGCAGGTCGCCAGAAATCTTTACAATCAGCAATCAACAATCAATAAATCAACAATTTACTCAGTGCCGGAAGTGTCGAACCCCGGTAAAGAGCATGGCGAGCCCGAGCCTATCTGCGGCGGCTATCACCTCTGGATCTCGTTGCGAACCACCCGGTTGGATGATGGCGGTGGCTCCAGCTTTGGCAATTTCCTCGACGCCATCAGGAAAGGGAAAGAACGCATCGGAGGCGGCCACCGTGCCTTGCAGAGGAAGTTGCGCCTTCATCGCCCCAATTTTGGCCGAATCCACGCGGCTCATCTGGCCCGCGCCCACGCCCACGGTCTGTCCCTCTCGTGCGTAGACAATCGCATTGGATTTCACGTGCTTGCATACTTTCCACGCGAAAAGCAGCGTGCGTGTTTCCTCGGCCGTGGGAGGGCGTTTAGTGACCACCTTCAAGTCGGCGTCTTGCAAGGGACGGACGTCTGCATCCTGCACCAGGATGCCGCCGGAAATATTCTTCAAAACCCGCTTCTCCGGAGCTGGGTTCACCTGCACCAGGCGGAGGTTTTTCTTGGTGGCGAACTTGGCCTTTGCCGCCTCCTCGAATCCCGGCGCAGCAATTACTTCGAGGAACAGCTTGTGCATCTCTTCGGCAGCCTCGCCGTCGATGGTGCGATTCACTCCGATCACGCCGCCAAACGCCGATACCGGATCGCATTCCAAAGCACGCTTGTAAGCTTCCGCGAGCGTCTTGCCGGTAGCGGTTCCGCACGGATTCGTGTGCTTAATGATGGCGCAGACAGGCTCCTCAAATTCCTGTGCCAGGTCCCATGCCGCTTGCAGGTCGACGATGTTGTTGTAGGAGAGTTCCTTGCCCTGCAATTGCCGCGCGTTGGCGACTCCACCATCCGAGCCGTCGGAATACATGGCAGCTTTCTGATGAGGATTTTCCCCGTAGCGCAGATCGAGTTTTTTGTGGAAGCTGAGACGCAACGTTGAAGGGAATGCGCCGCTCTCCGGCTGTAGTCGAAAGGTGTCAGCGCTGATCCGTTCCAGCGTGGAAGCGATCGCCGAGTCGTAGGCGGCAGTAGTCGCGAAGCCTTTCTGCGCCAGTCGCCACTTCGTCTCGGCCGAAAGCCCGCCGTCAAAGCGCGAGAGTTCGTCGGCGATGGAATCGTAGTCGCCGGGCGACGTCACGACGGCGACATCGCGAAAATTCTTGGCAGCGGACCGAATCATTGACGGGCCGCCGATATCAATGTTCTCGATCAGTTCCTCAAACCCCACGCCCGGCTTTGCGGCGGTCTTCTCGAATGCATAGAGATTCACCACCACCATGTCGATCGCAGCGATTCCATGTTCCTCGACGGCGGCAACATGCCTGGGATCTTCGCGCCGGTGCAAGATTCCCCCGTGCACCTTAGGATGAAGCGTCTTCACTCGCCCATCCAGCATTTCTGGAAAGCCGGTAAGGTCGGAAATATCCTTCACATCGACTTTAGAGTCGCGCAGCAGCTTGGCAGTCCCCCCAGTGGAGATCAGTTCGATGCCGAGAGCCGCCAGCTTGCGTGCGAAATCGACGAGTCCGGTCTTGTCAGTAACACTCAGAATGGCGCGCTGGATTCTGGACATGAGGCGTGGTTTTCGAGAAGTCTAAAAAAGATTCTAGCAGGATTGAAACGAGCGTCATGGACCCGGCGGGCACGTTGGCGCGTTGGCGCATCCACCGAAAAAACAAGAGCGGCGCCTTAGAACGGTGCCGCTCCACAAAGATTAAAGAAAGACCTGTCTTTCAGCTTACTTCTGCGCGATCGCGGTCGGGTTTTCGAACACGATCTTACGCTGCAGCGATTGCACCACCCGGTTAATTTCGGCCTGCGTAACGCCGGCAGGATTGCGATAGTCCTTCTGCGAGAGCTTAATCTGGACGCTACCGTCATCAGAATAGAGATTCAGCAGCACAGTGTCCTGCCGCACTTGCGGATTGCCCTGCTGAAATCCACGATAGCCAGCGTTCTGGAGGTTGAAAATTCCGTGTTCCGCCGCTCCCGGCAGCAGGCTCTTCATCGACAACATTACGTCCTCGCGGTAGTGAACCTGCGGCGAGAGCGACCAGTAGTGCATGGTCGCGGGGCTGAAGTTGTAAATATTGCTAGCCACCACATAATCTGAAGCCACGCCGCCACGTCCAAATGAAGTGTTCACAATGTGCGGTCCCACATTGAAGTCGCTGGAAAAGTCGCGCACAAATTGTCGTGCCGGAACTGCGATGATCGTGACTTTCAACCCGGAACGGAAGGTGAGCACGGCTTCGTTCTTCTCCGCACTGTCCTGCGGATAGAGCTTGGTCTGCGTCTGATCCAGATCGCTCCACGGAACCTCGAAATCATAGCCAACATAGGACAGGCGCAGTCCCGCAGCCTGCGACACCGAACGATCGTTCAGTTCGGTGGGTACAACATTGACCGCCGCTGGCGCGGTTTTCGCCGCGTAAAAGGAAAGAGCGATAGGAGCGACCCAGTATCCGCCTGCGAACAAAACCCCACAGGGAATGACAACCGCCAGCAGAATGCGTCGAAAGATCCTCATATCGTTCTCCTTTAAGTCTTGGCTTTGGCTTTGAGCTTGACGTGGCCGTTGGCGAGTTCGACGGAGTACTCGACGTTCTCGCAGTGATATTGTTTGCGAATCTGCTCGGTTTTCTTCTGCACGAACGCTGTGAAAGAGTCGAAGTTGCCCGAGACACTCTCGCCCGCCTTTTTCTTGGCGGCGACCAGCGTGTTATAGAGGCGCTCGACTTTCTCGCGTTCTCCCGGGTCGACGCTGTGCAGCGTGAAGTGAGGCGATGAAACCGCTGCTGCTGCGGCTGCGGCGGCATGGCTCACGCCGTACACCGGATGATGTGGCTTGTGTTCGTCTTCGGCCGTACGAACGCCTTGCACCGAGAGCAATGCGTCCTGGGGCCGCCGATAACCTTCTTCACGGATGCGGGACTTTTTGCGCCACAAGTCGCTGTAGACCGCATAGCGCTGCGCCATTTCGTTGTAGCGGTAGCGCTGGGAGAAGTTCATGCGCCCGCCGTCGGAGAATTTCCGCAAGAGACTTAAGACCTTCCACTCAACGTCGGTAGGCGGCCTCTTCGTCGGATTGCTGAAGAAAATCTCGTACTCGATCTTTAATCGTCGCAGCTGCGAGTCGAGAACATTCAGCTCTTCGTCGGTCGTCACAGATGTCTCCATGCACAGTGTAGTGAGGAAAACTGGCAGGGAGGAGGTGCCCTTCGGTCACCAACGGGCATTGAACGAAAGTAAGGTGAAAGCAGGTTCTAGCTTTGTGTCCTGGAAATTCGTGGCATAAATAAGCCCTGTCATCCTGAGCAAAGCGAAGGACCTATGTAATTGAATCTGCGTTGCATGGGTCTTTCGCTTTGCTCAAGATGACAATTCAAATTTATTTGCGAATTTGCGGGACACGATACTAGCTTTTAGCCTCTAGCTTTTAGCTTTTGTCGCCTGTGACTATTTTGGAGTGCGGTGCAAGCTATGGAATGGTTCCGACGGGATGTTAGTAAGAGGTTTAGCTAAAAGCTAAAGGCTAAAAGCTAACGGCTATAAGCTTCTTATTTCCCGGAATTCGACGCCATCTTCTTGACCATGGCGAGAACCAATTTGCGGTCGCTGTCATTCAGACTGGTGGAGTAGCGGCGGATTTGGCTGAGGAAACGAACTTCGTCGTCGGAGAGTTGCGGCAGTCCTTTGGAGCCATTGCTGTGGCCGGGTTCGGCGAAGAACTGCGACAACGGAAGTTCCATTGCGCCCGCGATCTTCGAAAGTGTGTCGAGCGAAGGAATGGTGTGGCCGTTTTCCACCCGCGATAAGTAGCAGCGCAGCAGGCCGGTTCGTTTTTCTATGTCGCCCTGGGACATGCCTTTTTGAAGCCGGTAGTTGCGGATGGTCTCGCCGATATTCATGGTTGGGAGCATGACAGGATGGGTCATAGTAACGAGATCGGCATCTTCTGGCAAGTGGGAAATTTGTGCCAAGAGGTCGCACATCGGTGCTACACAAAAATCGGCCGGCGACCGCGCGTGATGGAAAATATTTATACATTGTATAAGTATTTGAGCATCGGCTTGAATGCCTTGCCTGACGGCCAGTTTTGAGCGACTCCAAAATTCTTTCGCTATTTTTTCAGGGTCGTCGCCAGAAAATTTACCGTGCGCTGCCATGCATCGGCTGCATCGGCGGCGCGATACCCATCTTTGTTGTTGGGATTTTCAAACGCATGCCCCGCGTCGTCGTAGATCTTGATATCGATCTTCTTCCCCATCTGCTTCATCTGTTGTTCGAATTTGTGAACGTCGTCGGGCGTGATGCCGCGATCCTGGCCGCCGAAAATACCGAGGACAGGAGCGTTAATTTTCTTCAGGGCTTCCGGGTCGGTGGCGAGGTGACCGTAATTAATCACCAAGGCCGCGAGGTCTGGCTCCTGCAAGGCGACGTCAAGCGCGTAACCTCCACCCATGCACCATCCGATCGCACCAATCCGGTCTTTCTTCACGTTCGGTTGCGATTTCAAGAATTCCACGGCGGCGTGAAGATCGCGTTTGGCGCGGTCCTCCGGCACTCCCCGCATGATCTGGTGTGCTTCATCGGGTGTGGTCGCCACTTTGCCGCGATACAAATCGATGGCTAGCGCAGCATAACCCTGATCGGCCAACTTCGAGGCTTGCTCCTTCACCCAGTCGTTTAGACCCCACCATTCGTGAATCACCACCAACGCGGGAAATGGGCCTTTGCCACCGGGAGTATAGAGAATGCCCTGCACGGTTTCATCCCCGCTTTTGTAAGAGACTGGCTTTCCTTCGGCGGCTAGCGCGGAAGCGCTAGCGAGTAGAATCGCAAGCGTTGCGAAAAGAATTTTCTTCATGACTTTTAACCTTTCCGACAGTTGGATATTTTGGCTAAACGGCAGCCGAATTACAAATCCAATTCCATATACAGAGCGCCCGCCATGGGATTGGCGCGGTACGGATCGATTTCGCGAAAACCGAGCCTGCGATACATCGCGACCGCATCTTTCATCACCGGCTCAACCGTGTCGAGACGAATCTTCTGATAGCCAATCTGCTGTGCCTCCGTAATGATTCGGTTCGCTAGCTCGCGTCCCAATCCTTTTTCCCGAAACTGCGGCCGCAAGTAGAGCCTCTTCATCTCGCACGTATTCGAATCCAGCTTGTGCAACGCGACGCACCCGGCAAGCTGGTCCTCCACCGTGGCGAGCAGCAACCGTCCATCCGGTGGCGCGTAGTCGCCCGGCAGCCCTGCCAGTTCTGCATCGAAGTTTTGAAAGCACAAGCTGAAGCCAAGGGATCGCGCGTATTCGAGAAAAAGTTCTCGCGCCTGGGCGACCTGGGTTGCCGTCTCGGCTTGCACCATCGCTAGATTCTTAACGACAGAAGAAGCGGCTGCATTCTCAGTCTTCATTTCCTCTGTGTCCCTCAGTGCCTCAAAGTGCCCCAATGGTGAGAGGTTCTGGAACTATCCCATCAGCATCCCGCCGTTCACGTTCAACACGTGCCCAGTGATATAGGACGCTTCCTCCGACGCGAGGAAGGCCACGGCGCTCGCCACGTCTTCGGGCGATCCAACTCGTCCCAGCGGAATTTGTTTGACTGCGCTCTGTTTGAACTCATCTCCCAGGCCCGCCGTCATCGCAGTTTCGATGAATCCCGGAGCGACCGCGTTACAGGTGATACTGCGCGATCCAACTTCGCGCGCGATCGCCATGGTCAACCCGATCAGCCCCGCCTTCGACGCCGCATAGTTCGCCTGCCCCGCCTGCCCCATCTGCCCAAAAACGCTGGTGATGTTAATAATCCGTCCCCAGCGTTGC
>DATBEI010000010.1:0-6387 GCA_036269595.1 Candidatus Sulfotelmatobacter sp. | reverse complement strand
GCGGCCTGCGGCCAGTAATGAATGATGGCCTCGCGCATGGTCATGCGATGCCAGTTCGCCCAATCGATTTCCTGATCGCCCCACTTCGATTTGGTTCCGCCAGTCACATCCTTCGCCGCCTGCGTGATGACTTCCTGCGTGAGATCCATAATGCCTTGATAGTCGGTGTAGGCCTGATAGGCCTCGAGCATGGTGAACTCAGGATTCCATCGCCATCCCAAGCCCTCGTTGCGGAAATTGCGGTTGATCTCGTATACGCGATCCAGGCCGCCCACCACCAGACGCTTCAAATAGAGTTCCGGCGCGATGCGCAGAAAAAGATCCATATCGAGGGTGTTGTGATGCGTGACGAAGGGGCGCGCCACCGCGCCGCCGGCGATGGGTTGCATCATTGGGGTCTCGACTTCGATGAAGCCGTGAGCGTCCATAGTGCGGCGCATGGACTGCACCATCTTCGTGCGCTTCAGAAAAACTTCGCGCACTTCAGGATTCATCACCAGATCGACATAACGCTGGCGGTAGCGGAGTTCGACGTCGGTCAGGCCGTGCCACTTCTCGGGCAGAGGCAGCAGGTCTTTACTCAGGAAAGTGATTTCTTCGACATGCACGCTCAATTCCCCGGTACGGGTGCGAAACAAATATCCGCTGACGCCGATGTGGTCGCCGAGATCGAGCACTTTGTATAAGTCGAAACCCTTTTCGCCGACGGCGTCTTTCTTGACGTAAATCTGCAACCGCTTGCCGTCCTGCTGCAGGTGGGCGAATCCGGCCTTGCCCATCAGGCGAATGGCCATAATGCGTCCGGCTACGCGCACGTTGACGCGCTCTTTCTCCAGCTCCTCGCCGCTCTTCCCACTGTAGACGGCTAGAACTTGCTCGATGCTGTGGGTGAATTCGTATTTGCTGCGGTAGGTAGCCTGCCCGAGCGCTTCAATCTGCTTCAACTTTTCGCGCCGCAGGTTGTAGATGTGATCGTCGAGTGCCAAATGGTTTCCTTTTTGGTTGCGGTGAAGGGAGATTATAAACAACGGCCTGGGCGAAGAGGCACGGGCAGGTTTAGTGCGACGGAGTTAGAAGATGCCGCTTGCCTTCTGTGTGGTACCTATGTACCATGGTACACATGACGGAAGATTCCAAGCTGCTGGTGGAGCGGGTTCAAACCGGGGTGCGCATCGAGAAACGAATTCTGAAGGTGCTGAAAGCGTTTGCCGAATACCACGACATGACGCTGGGCGACGTTTTAGAGGGAATCGTGCTCCACGCCTTTGATGGCAAGACGCCATTCAGCACGGCCTCCCTGGAGCGGATTCGCGACTTGAAGAGGTTCTACGGCCTCGATCTCGACTCTAGCGCCAGCCATCGCCTCACCGAGATTAAGGCTAAATCGCCACGCTCGAAAGTGTCAGCTAAAACAAAATAAGAGGAACACTATGGGTTTCGTGAAATCGAAGATTGGTCTAACAGTACTGCAGTGGGCGCTTGGCGTCGTCGTGCTAATCGAGGCGGTGCTGTTCGTCATGCCGGGCGCGGCGCATGAGTTTGCCCGCACCCATATGCCGGGGTTTGTTCGGATAATCGTGGGCGGGGGAGAGATTCTTGGATCTGTTCTTCTCTTGATTCCGGGAACAGCGATCCGGGGGGCGTGGCTGCTGCTGGCGGTTTTTGTCATGGCCATTCTCATTCACTTGCTACATGGCATGTATGGCGTTGGGAATCTGGTGATCTATGCTGCGGCGGCGTTTGCGATCGCTTGGGGAAAGTAGAGAGCTGATGGCAGATTTGGAGACGAATTCAAAAGTTGCCGAACTACGCTCGGCGGACAGCCGAGGGCGCCTGTCTCCACACGCTGATTTAATCCGGCGATTTGAAGCTGACCTTGTGCCGGAAAATTCGTTCCATCACGCGGACCATGTGCGGCTGGCTTTTGCCTATCTGTCGGAATTTCCCGTTTTGCAGGCGCTGGAAAGGTTTTGCGCCGCGCTGAAGCGGTTTGCGGACGCTCGCGGCAAGTCGCAGCTTTACCACGCGACGATTACTCACGCTTACTTCTTTCTGATCCGGGAACGCATGGCGCGATCGTCCGCACGCGAATGGGATCAATTTGCCCGAGAGAATCCAGACCTGCTCGTGTGGAAAGATGGGATTCTCGCTCGCTACTACCGCTCGGCCACCCTGCAATCCGATCTGGCGCGCAGAGTATTCCTCTTCCCTGACAAGTATTGCTAGCGAGCCGCGTCTCTTTCGACGCAGACCTTCCAGCGTTACAATAGCCGGGTAAATTTTCTAACCTATTTCCCAGGGAGTGTCCCATGGTTCATTTCAAAGTGAACGGACGCGCGCAAAGTTTTGACGGCGATCCGGAAATGCCTCTGCTGTGGTATTTGCGTGACATCCTCGGACTGACAGGAACAAAATTCGGTTGCGGGCTGGCGTTGTGCGGGGCGTGCACGGTGCTGCAAAACGGCAAGGCCATCCGCTCCTGCACCAAGCAGATGGGCACCGTCGCGGGGCTTGAAATCATGACGATCGAGGCGATCTCGGCCAACGGCCAACACGCGGTGCAAAAGGCGTGGA
The DNA here is from genome assembly GCA_036269595.1 of Candidatus Sulfotelmatobacter sp. Taxonomy (GTDB): domain Bacteria; phylum Acidobacteriota; class Terriglobia; order Terriglobales; family Acidobacteriaceae; genus Sulfotelmatobacter. Next base: position 3,813 of record DATBEI010000010.1, on the reverse strand, counting down.
CTGAGGTGAACGTTCCGCAATGCGGCTACTGCCAGCCGGGCCAGATCATGCAGGCGGTATCGTTGCTCGCGTCGAATGCCAAGCCGAGCGATGACGACATCGACTCGGCGATGGCGGGCAATATCTGTCGCTGCGGCACTTACCAGCGCATCCGCTCTGCGATTAAGGTGGCGGCGAAGGAGACCGCATGATCACGATAGAGAAGCTCTCTCCTGAAAACGTCAGCCGGCGTGGTTTTCTGCAGGGCGTGTTGTCGGCCGGGGCTTTCGTGTTATGCGCTCGCTTTGTTCCCGAGCCACTCTGGGCGGCGACCGCAGCGGCACCAGCCTCGGTGGACGCGTCGGCGTTCCATCCCAGCATCTTCGTGGGTATTCGCACTGATGGAACCGTCTACATTGTGGCGCACCGCTCGGAGATGGGAAACGGTGTGCGCACCAGCTTGCCGCGGATTCTCGCGGATGAGCTTGACGCCGACTGGAGCCGGGTTCACGTGCTGCAGGCCGACGGCGATGCGGAATATGGATCGCAGGACACCGATGGATCGCACTCGGTCCGGGAATTTTTTGATACGCTGCGCGAAGCCGGCGCGACCGCCCGCCTGATGCTGGTGCGCGCGGCGGCGCAACAATGGGGAATTCCTGAGTCACAATGCGTGGCCGATCCCGCGCATGTCGTCTCTGACAAAAGTTCCAACCGCAAGCTGGGGTATGGAGAACTAGCGACTCTGGCTTCGAAGCAGCCGGTTCCAAAGAAAGAAGAACTGACCCTCAAAACTCCGCAGCAATGGCGGTATATAGGCAAGCCAGCGCCGGGCTACGACGTCACCGACGTGTGCGCGGGCAAGTCACTGTTCGGAATGGACGTTCGCGTCGATGGCATGCTCTACGCTGCGATCGCCCACCCGCCTGTGCTGGGAGGAAAAGTAAAATCGGTGGACGACTCGGCGACTCTGAAAGTTATAGGGGTTAAGAAAACGATCGCCATCGATCCTTTCAAACCGCCGCATGGATTTCAGCCGCTGGGCGGGGTCGCGGTCATCGCCGACAACACGTTTGCCGCATTCAAGGGACGCAAGCAGCTGAAAATCAATTGGGAGAATGGTGGTAACGCGTCTTACAACTCCGCAGACTACAAGAAAGAATTGCAACAAACCGCGCGCCAGGCGGGCAAAATCGTGCACACAATTGGCGATCCCGACGCGGAGTTCGCGAAGGGCGGGAAAGTTGTCGAAGCTGAATATTTCGCGCCTCACCTGGCACATGCGTCCATGGAACCTCCGGTGGCGGTTGCCGATGTTCAAGGCGAGAAAGTGACGGTGTGGTCGCCCACGCAGGATCCGCAAGGTGTGCAGGAGGAAGTCGCGAAAGCACTCGGTCTGAAAAAAGAAAACGTCACCTGCCACGTTACGTTTCTGGGCGGCGGGTTCGGCCGCAAGTCGAAACCTGACTATGCGGTCGAGGCGGCTGTGCTCTCGAAGAAAACCGCCAAGCCAGTGAAAGTTATCTGGAGCCGGGAAGACGACATCAAGTTCGATTACTACCACTCGGTGGCGGCAATGTACATGAAGGCCGCGATCGATGATAGCGGCAAGCCGAAGGCCTGGCTGCAGCGCTCGGTCTTCCCTCCCATCGGGTCCAGCTTTAAGGAGGGCGACGTCTATGGCGGCGCGGGTGAAATGTCGATGGGATGGAACGTGGTGCCGTTCGACGTTCCCAACTTCCGCAGCGAAAACGGACAGGCGGCGGCGCATGTGCGCATCGGCTGGCTGCGGTCGGTGGCGAATATTTATCACGCGTTCGCGGTGCAGTCGTTTGCCAATGAACTCGCCTATGCGGCCAACCGCGATCCCTACGACTATCTTCTGGCTTTAATGGGGAACGGGCACGTGCTCGACGTGGGGGCGCAAGGTCCTGCGGGCATCGGCGAAAAGTATCCTTACGACACGGCGCGGCTTCGGCACGTCGCTGAGCTTGCCGCCGAGAAAGCTAACTGGGGCAAGGAAAAATCTGGCAAGGGCACGGGCATGGGGATTGCGGTGCATCGCAGTTTCTTCACCTATGTGGCTTCGGTGGTTCAGGTGGAAGTCGATGACCAGGGCGCGGTTCACATTCCGCACGTTTACACCGCCGTGGACGCGGGCATCGTGGCGAATCCGGAGATGGTGCGGCAGCAGTTCGAGGGAGCGGCTGTATTCGGCACCAGCATCGCGCGTACGGGCGAGATTACGGCGACCAACGGCGCGATTGACCAATCGAACTTCTACGATTACCAAGTTGCGCGGATGAATGACGCTCCGCGCCAGGTGGATGTTCACATTGTTGAGAGCGCGTCGCCGCCCGCGGGCGTGGGAGAACCGGGCGTGCCTCCATTCGTGCCTGCGTTATGCAACGCAATCTTTGCGGCGACGGGCAAGCGGGTGCGCGAGTTGCCGCTAACGCGCAACGGATTCTCGTAGGAACTTCCTGTGAGATCGTCCGACGGACGCGACGGATGAGGTTCGATGATTGCTGGCCGGAGAGTCAAAATCCCGACCCTCTTTCGCAAAACGCGCGAAAGAAGCGTGGGGCACCCGGCGGGGCACCCAGAAAAAGTTTGGGCCGCCTTTCGGCGGCCCTTTTACTCAGATAATGCGAGTTCTTAGTCTCCGGCTACCGGCTCGGCGACTTCGGGCTTCGGAGCGTCGGCTCCGTTGCCGTTGGGCTTAGAGAGAGCGCCTAGCGGAATGAAGCCGTTTTCGGCGACCACTGGCTTCTCTTTCAGCACAACTTCGCGATAGAGAGAGGCCATGCGGGCATTGTAGGCTTCGTCGTTCTTCTGGGGCCCGCGGGCGTCATCTGCGGAGGCAGCGGCCTTTTGCTTGGCATCGCGAGCGCGAACTTTTTCTTCGCGCGCATTTTTGGCGATGCCTTTGCTATCGAGGTCATGCTGCAGTTCGGTGGTGACCAGGTCGTCGCGCAGCAGCAGAGAGTGAGTGGCGTCTTCCATGTTCACTTTCTTGCCGCCCGCGAAGATCTCGTGGCGTCCGTGCTCCTCGTACCACTTGGTGAGGGTGGCGGTCATGTGCATCTTCTCGATAATGTTCCGCCATCCCACGCCGGTGTTGTACGCGCAGAATGAAATTTCGCCTTCCTGCGTGGCGTAAGGAATAATGCACTGCTCGGTGCGCCGGAAGTCGTAATTGAACAGGTCCTGGAACCACATGCCTGCGATGAACAGGAAATTCCAGCGATCCTGGCGGCGCTTCATCACGTCTTCCACCGTGCGCTCGGGACCCACCTTGCCATAGTTCTTTCCGGTGGCGTTGAAGTTCTTGTCGAATTTCCTCAGCAGGTCCATGAGCTTGAAGTGCGTGGGCGACTGGAACGGGTCGTAGTTTTTCATCAGGCACAGGGCCATTCCAAACACGGTCAGGAACTTGCCACGCGAAGCATCATTGACCTTGGCGATATCCTTGGCCAGCTGATCGCCGTGCAGGAAGGCGGTGACAGGCACAGCTTCCTTGGTCTCCTTATCGATCATCACGGCCATTCCAGTGCCGCAATTGGGATGGCAGCCGCAGCTGAGTTGTCCCCAATCGTTTTTGACGTCATTAACGTGCATCAGGTCGGCCCAGTCGCTGAAGGTTCCCATGAAGCTGATGGGGAACCAGTCACGCGAAGGCTCACCGAGGCCGGTTTGATTTTTGACGTCGTGCGCCAAGTGCGAAAGCGTATAGCGCTGGGCGGCGCGGCGATCGTCGGTGACCGCCTCGTCACGGCCGGTGAAGCTGACCGGCTGGAAGCTGAGGAAGCCGATCGTCTTGGGATTGTCGAG
>DATBEI010000003.1:0-11798 GCA_036269595.1 Candidatus Sulfotelmatobacter sp. | reverse complement strand
CCATCCGCCACGGTCGATTTGGTGGTTTCGGGTTCGACCAACACCACGGACGGCATCGACCTGTCGGAGACCTACATCATCGAGAACAATCTCGCCGACATCATGACCGAGAGTTTCAGCGCCTGCGAACTTTACTCCACGGATGGTCAACTGGCGTTTAGTTCCACGATGGCGGAACAAGCGGCGGCGCAGGGCATCACATATTTTGTTTCGACGGGCGACAACGGAACGGCAGGGTGCGACGATCCGTCGGTGGCGCCGGCTACGTATCCGATTTCGGTCAACCTGATCGCGTCCACCGCATTTAACGTTGCGGTGGGCGGGACCGAATTCAACGAAAACGGGAATCCGACAAAGTATTGGGGAACCGAACCGCCGGTGCAGGAGTCGGCGATCTCCTATATTCCCGAAAATGTTTGGAATGAAAGCAGCCTTACCAACGGGCTGTGGTCGGGCAGCGGCGGGGCCAGCGCGGGAAATTATAGCGTCGGCGGATCGACATTCGGTGTTCCCAAACCTTACTGGCAATCGGGAGTTGCGGGAATACCCGGGGATGGAGTACGCGACCTGCCCGACGTCTCGCTGACCGCGGCCGAACATGATCCGTACTTGCTGTGTTTAGAAGGTTCGTGTCAGCAAGATAGCAGCGGGCAATTCTACGTGTATTTCATCAGTGGCACTTCGGCTTCGGCGCCTTCGTTTGCGGGAATCATGGCGTTAGTGGATCAGCAGCAGCAGATCAACACGGGCAATGCACGGCAGGGGTTAGCCAACTACGTGCTTTACCGGTTGGCCGCCGCGCAGAGCACGTATCCAGCGCAGTGCAACGGTTCGAGCACTTCGACGCCGCCGACGAGCACGTGCATTTTCAACGACGTGACGATGGGCAATAACGCGGTTCCCGGCGAAGCGACCACGATCTATTCTGCGACTGCGGGCTATGACCTGGCGACCGGACTGGGTTCGGTGAATGTGGCGAACCTGGTGAACCAGTGGAGCACGGTCACCTTTAATCCCACGACGACCACACTGGCTTTGAGCCCGACGACGAGCATTGTTCATGGCTCAACCGTGAACGTGAATGTGGCGGTCGCGCCGAATAGTGGTACGGGAACTCCGACTGGCGATGTGGCTTTGATTGCCGCCACGGGTCTTAGCGCCTCGCTACAGACGATGGCGGGGACCTATCCGCTGGCACTAGGGGCAGTCGCGTCTTCAACCAGCGCCCTTCCTGGTGGTGGACCGTACACGGTGACGGCGCGTTATGCCGGGGATGCTACTTACGCTCCCAGTATTTCCGCGCCAGTGAGCGTCACGGTAACTGCTGAAGCGAGCACCATCAATGAGAGCATTGTTGCTTACGACCAGACAGGCAATTCCATCCCGCTGAACAGCGTGCCGTTCGGAAGTTTCATTTATCTGCGAGCCGACGTGCGGGGTGCCTCGGGACAGGGCTTTCCTACCGGGAACGTTACTTTCACCGACAGTTCCGGGGCGATTCCTGGCGGCAGCACATTCAATCTCAATAGCCAGGGCAACACGGCGAACCCGAATGGAGTGAATTTCGATACCGGGACACATACGCTCTCGGCTTCTTATAGCGGAGACGCGAGTTTCAACCCGATCAGCACGACGCAGTCGCTGTCGGTGACGGTAACTCCTGGATTTTATGCAACGATAGCGTCGAGCGCATCGCAGGTGGTTATTTCGGCGCCGGGATCGACGGGAACTGCGGCGCTTTCGATCGCAACTTCGACCGGCTTCACCGGGACGATCACGATGGCTTGCGTGGGACTTCCGTCGGAGGCGACGTGCACTTTTAGTCCGGCCAGCGTGAAGGCGCCGGGCACATACGGCACGACAAATGTTTCGGTGATGGTTAGCACGACTGCGGCTACAGCGATGGCCGCGCCGCAGCGCCGGACTTTCTTACTGGCCGAGTCGATGATGGGAATGGGACTATTGTTCTCTGTCGTGCTGGTAGGTGGAAGGCGGCGGCGAGCGCAGACAGTCCTTCTGGTGATGATGCTTCTGCTGATCGTCACGGTGCCGGGTTGCGGTGGTGGCGGTGGTGGAAGCCATACTCCGCCCCCGAATAGCGGGACGCCGCCGGGCGTAACGAATATCGCGGTGACGGCGACCAGCGGGAGCACGGTGAGCCAGACGGGATTTACGCTATCGGTGCAGTAAATTCGCGACTGGTGCGCGGCGCAGGCTTGACGCAGCGCGGGCGGTGGAGTGGTGTACGATTAAATCGCATTTCATTCCATCATCATGAAACTTTCCCAGATCGCATCAGCGCTCGACGCGCGCATTGAAAACGGTTCTCCCGACACGGAAATCCGCGGGCTCAACGGAATTGAACAGGCTGGGCCCGGGGAACTTACCTTCGTATCGAATCCCAAATATGCGGCAGCGGCGCGGAGCACGAAGGCCTCGGCCGTGATTGTGGGCGAGAACGCGCCTGCTCTTTCGACGGCGATGTTGCGCGCGCAGGATCCGTATTTGGCGTTTGCGCGGGCGCTGGATCTGTTTCACCGGCCAATGCGGCACGCGCCGGGCATACACGCGACTGCGGTGGTGCACGCAAGCGCGCGAATAGGTGCGAACGCGCACATCGGGCCCTATGTGGTAATCGAGGAAGACGTTGAAATTGGGGACAACGCGGTGCTGCTGGCGCACGTTGTCATTTATCGCGGGGTGAAGATTGGCGCGAATTTTTTCGCGCATGCGCATGCGGTTGTGCGCGAGAATTGCCGGATCGGCAACAACGTGCTGCTACAGAATGGCGTGGTGATCGGCGCCGATGGATTTGGCTTTGCGAAAACCGCGGAGGGCCGCTGGCATAAAATTCCGCAGGCCGCGCCAGTCGTGATTGAAGACGACGTGGAGGTGCAGGCAAATTCGTGCATCGACCGCGCCAGCGTAGGCGAAACCCGCATTGGACGCGGGGTGAAGATCGACAACCTGGTGCAGGTGGGGCACGGATCGCACGTTGGCGAAGATGTGCTGCTATGCGCGCAGGTTGGACTCGCGGGCTCGACCGAGATTGGCAACAAGGCAATTCTGACGGGGCAGGTTGGCGTGGTGGGGCACTGCAAGGTGGGAGAGGGCGCGATTGTTACACCGCAGAGTGGCGTGGCGCATGACATTGCGGCGGGGGCACTGGTCAGCGGAGCGCCTGCGGTCGATCATACGTTGTGGCTGAAATATTCAGCGATCTTGCCGAAGCTTCCTGAGATTGCGCGCGCGGTGCGGAAAACTTCAAAGACATAACCAGAGGGCAAGACTCACCCAAAATCCCACGGTTATTCCGAAGCCGCTAGCGCCCCCCTCTTAGCGCCCCCTCTTTGTCATTCCGACGACTGAGCGAAGCGAAGGAGGAGGAATCTGCTGTGCTGAACGCCTGCTCCCAGCGACAGCGGATTCCTCCGGGCAAAGAGCGCCCGTTCGGAATGACAAAAGTTTATGGAATACCGTTCGGAATGACAAGGGTTTATGGAATACCGTTCGGATTGAGAAACGTTTTACGACAACTACGCGTAGGCTGTCGCGCGGCTAGCGAACCCCCATTTTGTCATTCCGACGACTGAGCGAAGCGAAGGAGGAGGAATCTGCTGTGCTGAACGTCTGCTCCCAGCGACAGCGGATTCCTCCGGGCGAAGAGCGCCCGTTCGGAATGACAAAGGTTTATGGAATACCGTTCGGAATGACAGGAGTTTTACGACAACTACGCGTAGGCGGTGCCGCTTTGCGGTTCGTTGTTCTCGGCGGGGTTCGCTGCGGGAGACGTGGCTCGCTGACGATATTCTTCCGGAAGACCGCTATCGATAACGCCGCGGACTTTTTCCATCAGGCAATCGCGGCTGACGAAATCCTTGGGCTCGATTGGTTCATGAAAAATTACTTTCACCAAGCCCGGGCGGATGGCGAATCGCGCCTTGGGCATGGTGTAGTGCGTGCCCACGATGGTGATGGGAATTACCGGAACGCCGCACTCCATTGCGAGATAGAACGGGCCTTTTTTGAAGGGGAGAAGTTTGCCGTCGAAGGAGCGCTTGCCCTCGACGTAGATGATCATGTTGACGCTTTGCTCGACGATGACAGACTTCGCGGCGCGGACGGCTTCGATGCCGGCGTCGCGATTTCCGCGGTCGACGGGCACCAGCGATCCCATGCGCATGGCGCGGCCGAGGATTGGGACTTTGAACAATTCTTTTTTCACCAGAACGGAAGTGCGACGCGGAATCAGAGGGACCTGAATCGGGGGATCGAGATTGGAGACGTGGTTCGTCATGAAGATGTAACTGCGCGAGTGGTCGAAGCCGTCGAGGCCGACGGTTTCAACGCGCACGCCGGTGATCCACACGCCGGCCCACGCGCCCCACATGAAGAGACGATAGAGGACGCTGACATTTCCCATGATGAAAGTTGCGGGGAAGCCGATGATGGCAGCGATGGGAGCGGCGAGCGCCCAGAACATCAGCATGATGAGCGTGCGGATCATTTTGCCGTTCCGGTGGCAGTAGCGTCGGTGGAGTTTTGAGCTTCGCCTTTCAGCCAGGCGATGCGGCGGGCGCGTTGCTGCGCGGTGACTTGGTCGAGGTCGCGCAATTCGTACGAAAGTTCCTGGCGGCTGCCGACTTTGAATTTTAGTTCGCGATCGGCGCCTCGGCGCGAGCGGACTTTTACGGTAAGCGTGTCTCCGGGATTCAGGCGGGATAATTCTTCGCGCGACTCTTGCCCCGCAGGTTTGCCTTGCAGTTCGACAATCGTGTCGCCCAGGCGAAGGCCAGCCTGCTCGGCCTCGCTGCCGGCCGTGACCGCGCCCACGGTCATCGGCGCATCGAAGTTGCGCGAGGCCGTGAAACCCGCGTCGCTCACAGTGTTTGGGATCGCCTCAATGCGCAGACCGACGGAACGAAAAAAATCGTTCCAGGGAATTTCTTCGGTGCCCGCCACGTATTTCGCGAAGAACGAATCGAGGTTGGCATGGGTGACGGCCTCGGCCGCCTCGCGAACTCCGGCGGAATCGTTGAAGAAGCTGCCCTTGCGGGCGTAGTTTTCATTCATCCATTGCATGACTTCGCGCAACGATGCCCGACCGTGGCTCAGTTCGCGCACCTCAAGATCAAGCAGAACGCCCAGCAGTTCGCCCTTGTTGTAATAGGATACGCTGCGCTCGGGACGGCGGTAATAACTGTAGCCTTCGAGCCAGGCGTCGAGGCTGGAGTCTTCCGCCGACTGCGTGAGATGCGCGGGACGTCGCTCGAGTTCGGAAATCTGTTCGCCGAGCCGGAGAAGGTATTGGCGTTCATCGAGCAGGCCGGCGCGCAATTGAATCGTTCCCTCAACCGTGCTGGTAACACCTTCGCTGAACCATAGGGCACGCGTGTAATTTTCTTTGGTGTAATCGACTGGTTCGAGCGTCTGCGGACGGATGCGCTTGACGTTCCACAGATGAAAGAATTCGTGCGCGGTCACGCTGCTGAACGCGTCGAGAGATTGGCGCATGGCACCGGCGCCCACATCGATGGCGGTGGAGAAAGCGTGCTCCATCCCGCCGCCTGCAGGGCCGCGCGGGAAGTGATAGATAAACATGTAGGTGTCGAAGGGACGGTCGTTCATCCAACTCGTGGCGGCGGCGACAATCTTGCGTAGCGCGGCAACGATTCTTGCCATGCTGTAGTCGGAGGAGTCGGCGTCGACGACGACGCGGTAGTGGCCGCCGCCTTCGTCGAAATCGGATTCTTGAAAGTCACCGATTTCGACTGGAGAATCGACGAGGCGATCATAATTTGGCGCGGTGAACTCGTCTGCGGAAGTTGCGGCTAGAGGAGTGGCGATGTGCCAGCGGTCCGGAAGGTGGCTGAAGCGAACCTGCAGCGGAGCAGAGCGAGCGTCCACTGGATACATGAGAAGCTGCGCCAGGTTAAAGAAGGCGTGATGCGGATTGAGTTGGGCGTTAAATGGTCCGGGAGCGTCGAGATAGATTTCGTATTCCACGATCGCGCCGTGCTCGGCGCCTTGAATTTGCCAGCAGCTCATGTTGAGTTCGCCCAACGGAAGCGGATGCCCGGCGCGATCTTTGGCGCGAACCCAATTCACGTACTGGGCGAAGTCGCGAATCTGATAGAGCGCGTTCCAGACGGGAAGCTGGAGTTCGCGCTGCGCGGGGCCTTCAGGCAGAAAAACTTGCACGTCGACCAGGTGCTGCTCGGGAGAGGCCAGCGAGATGGTGTACGAAACGGCAGCGGGCGACTGCGCAAGTGAAGCGGACGAGAGCGCGAGGATGGCGGCGTAAACTGCCAGACGTTGCGCGCGACGGAGCGATCGAGCGAGGTTCATCGCTTCCCTGCCAGTTCGCGCAGGCGTGCCGGCAACTTTTCGTAAATTCCTCCGAAGCCTCCGTTGGAAAGAATGGCAACAACGTCGCCGCTGCGCATTTCGGGAGCGACCACCTGCACGATGGCGTCGGCGTCATTGAGAAGCCGCGCGGGACGGCCCTTCTGCTCGATTTCTGCGGCGAGAGCGGGCAATTCCAGGCGCTCGTTTTCCGGAACCGCCTCCGAGCGAAACACGCCTGCGACGATGACTTGGTCGGCTTGCGCGAGACTGCGAGCTAAATCGCTTTGCAGAACGCGGCGGCGGAGAGTGTTGGAGCGCGGCTCAAGAATCGCCCAGAGCCGCGACTTGGGATAGCGAGAGCGCAGCGCTTTGAGCGTGCCGGCGATGGCCGTGGGATGGTGGGCAAAGTCGTCGATGATGGTGATGCCGTTGACTTCCGCCTTCACTTCGAGACGACGCTTTACGCTCTTGAACGATTTGAGCGCGGCGACGATTGCGTCTTTCGAAATGCCGCAGGACGTCGCAAGAGCGGCGGCGCCGGTTGCGTTCCAGACGTTGTACTCTCCGGCGAGTTCGAACTCGAGATCGGCCCAGGGATGGCCGTCATGCAAAACGGTCCACGTCGTGCGCGAGGATTCGAAACGCAAGTTCGTGGCTTTCCAGTTTGCGCGAGGGCCCTCGCCATAACGTTCGACCGGGCAGAAGGCCTTGGCTAAACAGCGCTCCAGGCTGGGGCTTTCGGAGGCTTCGCCGGTGAATCCGTCGAAGGCCACAATTCGACCGCGGCGCGGAACTAGATTCACCAGGCGCTTGAATGCGGTTTCAACGGCGTCGAGATCTTTGTAGATGTCCGCGTGATCGAACTCGACCGAGGTCAGAATCACGGAGTCGGGAAAGTAGTGGAGGAACTTCGGTCCCTTGTCGAAGAACGCGGTGTCGTACTCGTCGCCTTCAAGGATGAAGTATTTGCCGTCGCCGAGGTGAAAGCTCGATCCGAAATTTTCGGCGATGCCGCCAATCAAAAAAGAGGGATGCAGGCCAGCGGAGTCGAATATCCACGCGAGCATTGACGTGGTCGTGGTCTTGCCGTGGGTTCCGGCGACGACCAGAACTTCTTTGCCGCGAAGAAATTCGTCGTGCAACAACTGCGGCAACGAGCAGAAAGGGATGCGCTGGTCGAGGACATGCTCCAGTTCGACATTGCCGCGCGACATGGCGTTGCCAACGACAACCAAGTCGGGTGCGGGATCGAGATTCTTGGCATCGAATGGTTGCGCGACGGGGATTTCTAATTCGCGCAGAAAGTCGGACATGGGAGGATAAGCGGCGGCGTCGGAGCCGGTAACGTGAAAGCCGCGCTGCTTGAGCATTCCGGCGAGGGAAGCCATTGCGGTGCCGCAGATACCAATCAGGTGAATATGCTTTTTCTTGTTCATTTCATCTGTAAACGTTTTCGCAATTGCTAGGGCGTGACTGCGGATTCCAATATTTTCAGTGCGACCTGTCCGCCGCGAACTGCCAGATTCGCTCGAACTCCGAACGGAAGCGTGATATTGCCCGATGATACGTGCCCCGACCGAAGGCCGAAGGCGACAGGCACGCCCAGATCGCCGACTATTCGCCCCACAACCTCTTGGAGAGTGTAATTCTGATTTGCAGTTTGCAGGCAGTCGAGCATTTCTCCGAAGACGATGCCGCGCACGCCGTTGAAATGTCCACCCAGTTTCAATTGCATCAGCATGCGATCGATTTGATAGGGCTTGGCTGCGATGTCTTCGAGAAAGAGGATTGTGCCGTCGGTCTTGATTTCCCATGGCGTGCCCAGCGATGCGACCAAGATGGAAAGGCATCCGCCGTATAAAACGCCTTCGGCGTCGCCGTCGACTAAACCGCGGACGCCAGTGCCGAGAGCCGGATCCCAAGGAGTCGCCCCGGAGAGGGCCGCTTGCGATGAGGCGAAGTCGAGGCCGCCCTCACGCGCCCAGTCCTTGGCTACCATCGGTCCGTGAAAGGTAACCAGGCCGGCGGCGTCGTGAAACCAGGTGAGCAGCGCGGTGATGTCGCTGTAGCCGACGAAAATCTTGGGATGCGCTCTAACAATTTCCAGGTCAAATTTGTTTAGCAGATAGTTCGCGCCATAGCCACCGCGGGCGCACACGATGGCGCGCACGTCGTCGCGGACAAACATCTGTTCCAGTTCGCGGGTTCGGCGTTCGACCGATCCGGCGAAATAGAGATCTTGTTCCAGAATTGAATCGAGATAGAGAGGGCGAAATCCTGCGCTGCGCAAGGCGTTGCAGCCTGCATCTAAATCGGCGCGCTTGAGATTGCTGGCGGGCGCGACGATGCCGACGGTATCGCCGGAGCGAAGAGCGGAAGGCTTGACGGATTGAGGTTTCGTGGGAGACATGGGGAACAGCTCTCAGCTCTCAGCTTTCAGCTATTAGCTATTAGCTATTAGCTATTAGCTATTAGCGAAAACACTTCAACCAAAATTCCTCTCGCTATCCTGTACCGTTTTTTATGACTTGCGCGTTTTCCATCTTCAGGTTCGATCAACTCAGCAAGAATTCTCCGCGGCAGACCAGGCGAGCTGGGCCGCGCAGAAAAATGTTCGGGCCGTCGCGGCGGACGGTTTGCGTGCCGCCGGGAGCATGAACTTTCACCGGCGAGTCGGCGCGTTCGGTCGCCATAGCGGCTGCGGCCGACGCGCATGAACCGGTTCCAGACGATTGGGTTTCTCCGACGCCGCGCTCGAAAAAGTGTGCGCGCACATCGTGCCTGCTGTCGACCACAACGAATTCCACGTTCACCCCTTGATTGAAGTGTGGATTGCGCTGGATTTCGGCGGCATGCTCTTGCCAGTCTTCAGCGAACTCAGGGCGGAAGACGACGAAGTGCGGATTCCCCATCGACACGGGGATGCCGCGCACTTCCCCGTTGCTGGTTTTCAGGTCAACTTCACGGTTGACCACCGGCGCTCCCATGTCGATTTCAAACTCGTACTGCCAGTCGTTGCGCGAAGTCAAAACGCAGGTCTTGAGTCCGGCCCCGGTTTGAATCGTAATTTTTTCTTTCCCCTGCTCGGAGCACATGTATGCAGCGACACAGCGCGTGCCGTTGCCGGAGATCTCCGCCTCGGAACCGTCGGCATTGATCAGGCGAATCTCGACGTCGGCTGTGGGGTGAGGCAACATCCACTCCACGCCATCGGCGCCCACGCCTTCGTGGCGATCGCAGATGCGCTTTGTGAACGCGTGAATGTCCACGTCGCGTGGAGCTAGAGAGAAATCGATTAACAAAAAATCGTTGCCGCAGGCGCTGGCCTTGACGAACGCGATGGTGGATATGCCGGAGTTCACTCAGGATCCACCCGGCCGAGGCAGATTGCGCTAAGCAAACTTTTCGAGGCCTTCAGTTGCTGGAGAAGTTGCTTTTGCTCGCGGTTGCAGCCGTCGACATCAAATTGCAGGCGGACGTGCTGGTCGGTGTTGGCACTGCATACGTTTTTCATCAAGCGGTGATGAGGCTCGAGAATGCGGTTAATCTCGGTGGTGATTTCTTCGGTGCTGGAGCCGGTTACCTCGTAGCAGTTCAACAGTAACTTGATATTGAAAGTTTCTTCCATGTGACCGAGAAGAAAAAGCGCGAGGAGAACGAACCCAGTGGCGAAAATCGCGGTGACGTAGAGGCCGCCGCCAGCCGCCATTCCGACGGAAGCGACGACGAAGAGCGTGGATGCGGTAGTCAGCCCGGTAGTCAAGCCGCGGGTGTGAAGAATGGAGCCTGCGCCGATGAAGCCGATGCCAGGAATAATTTGAGCAGCAATCCGGGCCGCATCGGAGGGAACGCCGGCGAGTTGGCCGGAAAGGACCGTGAACAAGGCTGCGCCGAAACAAATAAACATGTTGGTGCGCAGGCCGGCAGCGCGGTGTTTAAACTCGCGCTCCAAACCGATGATTCCGCCGAGAATGGCCGCCAATGCTATGCGGGTGAGCGAACTACCGACGATTCCGCTCGCCATTTCTCCGCGCAATAGATTGACGAAATGTTGCCAGGTCATGGAGTCACGTGTGTGCGGGGCGCAGGCTTCCGCTGCCGGATTTTATCATCGGAAGCGACGGCGGCCGCGTTACCGGCGTGATTACCGGGCGCGATAAAGAATGGCGGGCTCCTGGCCGGAAACGTGAATTTCAACCAAAGCCAGCAAGTGCCGGTCGCGCACCGCTTGCCACACAGGGTCGCCCTGAAAGGCGACTACATAATCGGCGTAGTGGGCGGGATCGGCCAAGGCGTGTTCCCACAGGCCATCGGGATCCGTTTGTTTCCACACGCGATGATTGCCTTCGTTGATGACGTGCTTGAGTGGAATGCCCGCCTGCTGCAGCGCTCCGACGTGATCGCCAAGATACATGAGCAATGTGGAATCCGAAGGCAGCTTGCGCAGCCAGATGGCGACTTGAGCTTCCAGTTCATTGCGCGTGCGCATGTTGACTTGCGCTTCCTTCAGCGAAACCGGAGTGGCGCGCCAGATGGAGGCATAACTCGCGATCGCTAACGTGAAAACGCCAAGTACGCACGCGATGCGTAGCTTGGGGTTCCAGGTGACGGAGCGCACTGCGAGATGAACCACGATCGCCATCGCTGCGGCGAAGGCGGGGAGCAACTGCAATCCGTAACGCACGTTGTAGTGAGAGAACGGCCACCATTGCGGAACGAAAATCGGAACGCCCCCATAAGCGACCGACAGCGAGTAAAAGGCTGCAGGGACGAACAGGAGGAGCAGGGACCAGCGGGGGCTTGCTGAGAATGGCGCGGGGGCGTCGGCGTGCGAACGGCGAATTAAGGCGGTTGCGACCACGCCGGCGACCGTGACCAGAATCCAGGCCCGCTGCAGCAGGTCATTGTTGGCGAGATTGTCTTCCGCCGATTTTAGAAAATACATTCCCGCCAGCAGAGGGTTGCCGGTGCCGGGATGGCCAACGTTGCCGGCACTCTGGGACCGGCGCTCGATCGCCTTCGCGGAGTAAGGCCCATTCGCAAATTCGAAAGGATTGCGATAGACGATCCCGTTATAAGCGAGCCATAACAGTGGGGCGGCTGCCGCGATGAGAATGAACTTCACAAATACGAGGCGAGGAATTCGCAGCCCGCCGGGCTGCGAGACATTACGGGCACGCAGGCTGAAAACTATGAGCACAGATGTCATGACGGCGGCGAGGAACCATCCGTCATAGCGGGTGAGGCAAGCAGCGGCGAGGCATAATGCAGACTTGGTGAGCGCCTTGGCGTTTCCGCGCACGAAGTCGGTGAAATACACGACCGTCCAGAGAAAGAACGCGAGATAGAGAGTCTCGCCCATCGCGGTGGTCTGCATGTAGATCAGATTCGGGTTGGCCGCGAACAGCAGAGCGGCTGTCCACGCGGCGACGCGAGCGGGCGCATCCGGT
>DATBEI010000285.1:0-20920 GCA_036269595.1 Candidatus Sulfotelmatobacter sp. | reverse complement strand
GGCTGACATGTCGACCGAAGAGCATCCCGGATTTCCCACGGACTGCCAGGCGCAGTTTATGGCTTTGGCGACGCAGGCTGAGGGGACGTCGATTATCGAAGAGAATATTTTTGAGAACCGCTTCATGCACGCGCAGGAACTGGTGCGCATGGGAGCGAACATCAAGATCGAAGGCCGGCGCGCGGTCGTACGCGGGAAGACGCCGCTGAGCGCGGCGGCGGTGCTGGCCAGCGATCTGCGCGCCTCAGCCTCGCTGGTGCTTGCGGCGCTGGTCGCCGATGGCGAGACGATCATTGACCGCGTATATCACATTGACCGGGGCTATGAGCACATCGAAGAAAAGCTGAAAGGAGTCGGAGCGCAGATCCGGCGCATTGGTGAGATGTTTCCTAAACGAGCGGCGGCTGTGAAGGGCTAACTCAAAAGCTTTTAACCGCACAGGACGCAGAGAACGCCGAGGAAACGTGGCTTGATGCTTTGTTCTGCGATTCAGCTTTCTCGGTTCGTTTCGGCTCGTGTCAGACGCGCGATTAATTCCTTCTGTTGCGGATAACGGGCCGTAAGTTCCTTTCGGTTTCCCATCTCGAAGTCTTGAAAATCGAATCCGGGCGCGACGGTGCAACCGACGAGCGCAAACGAACTCCGGTCTGCCACGTGGGAGGCAAACCAGTTCCCTGCTGGGACTAGCGCCTGCAAGGCTTGTCCGGCGTCTGGGTGGTTGCCCAGAATGATCCGAGAATAGTTTCCGGAATGATCGATTACATGCACCCACAGCGGTGCGCCGGCATAAAAATGCCAAAGTTCGTCGGACTTCAAGCGGTGGAATGCGGAGAAGTTCTGCCCTTCGAGCAAAAAATAAATCGCGGTGGAGGCTGGCCGGGCTCCGGAAAACCACGCTGGCAGCGCTTCACGCTTGATCACGACTTCCGATTTATAGGTTTGCCGAAAATATCCGCCTTCGGGATGGGGCTCCAGCCCCAACTTTTCAATCCAGTCTTTGGCTGTGGGGATCGTCAAGACGCTCTTTTCCAGTACTCGAAATAGATTGCGTTGGCGGCAATTGCGGAACGCGCGCCGCAAAAAATTCACCGAGGATAGCGAAGCAGTTGGGCTCCGCGTCCTCGGTGCATTATCTTACGACTTCCGGCCTTTGCGTGACTTACTTCACCATGATCTTGGTGCCAGTCGAATCGAGCATACCTTTCACGCGAACGCGCTTTCCTTCGAACTTGGCAACGTCGGTCTGGTGATCGATGTCATAAGTCTTGCCGGAGTCATCCTTCAGCACATACTTGTCACCGGACTTTTCAATCGTTCCCGAGAAGCTCTGGCTGTCGGAAGCGGCGGATGCGCCGCTATCGGAGGCGCCAGCAGAAGGAGGAGCGGTGTTCGACGGAGTTCCGGTCGAAGGCGTTCCGTTGTTGGAAGCCGGCGGCGCCGTCTGTTCGGGAGTCTGCGCGGTCGGCGCCTGCTGCGTAGCGGGCGGCGTGTCCGGAGTAGGTGTCGGCTGAGTCTGCGGCGTCTGTTGCGTCGGCGGCGTGTCAGGCGTCGGCTGAGTTTGTGGTGCGGCTTGATCCGTCGAAGACGGAGAAGTTTGAGCGAGCGCGCTGCCCCAGGAGATCATTCCGAAAGCAACTGCCAGGGTGGCGACGAAAGCGAGTGACTGAATGCGATTTTTCACAAATCCTCCAGGAGCCGAACTGGCTCTCCGAAATGCTTAGCAAACTGCGTGCCGTCGTACTGCACTTGTTTGTGCGTGCCTCGGAGCGCTATTCGATTTGCAAGCTTTACGGGCTTTCTCGGGAGCGCGGGATTCACAGTTCAGGCATGTTTTCTTGTCGAATACAGGGGGCGCTGTAGGAGAATTGGCACCGCAGCAAATCTCGCTTCCGACGGGTGGTCGAGCATTTCTTGCTTGTCCGGCGAAAAGTATTCCGTGCAGGATGAAGGGTAAAGCAGAAACTCAGCTGCCAGTTCGAGTGCGCATAACTCCGTCGCGAGCAGTGCTGCCGCCGTACGAAGAGCGGAAGAAGCGGCCCCAACTTCTTGACGAAAGTCGCAATCCCAACTGCGAGGGGCAGGAACGGCAGCAGCAATAATTACGGCTGCGAACTCACTTCCAGCAGCAGATGTTCCTTAAAGTCCGCAGGCAACTTCGCGATGCCATCGGAGGACGCTTCGACCGTGCCGAGATCGGTTCCGTCGGGGTAATTGCCCACATGATGCTTTCCTGGCTTCAGTCCGCGCAGCTCAAGTTCGCCCTTCCAGTCGGTTGGAGTAAAGAATGCGTAATACATTTTTCCGTCTTTCGCAATGGCGTAACCCTCGGGCGTGTCGTAGCCGATCACGTAGAGATCCTCAAATTCGCCCTTGGATAGCATCTTCTGGTTGTACAAGCCGATCCATTTCTTCCAATGCTCTTCTTTCGCGGGGGTGAGATTGACGGCTTTGAATTTTGGGCCGGGATCGGGCCAGACAAATTTGGTTCCCACCACGCCTCCGGTTCCAATCGTGGAAGCAAAATCAGCGCCGTGCTCACTGTAATCATTGCCGACTCTCGTCATCGCCGAGAGTTCGACGTGGTCGCCGTAGACGGCGGCCTCGGGGCCGAGCAACGCTTTATACATCTTGATTCGCCGACGCACCTGCACCGCTCCGACCGGATCGGCAGTCACAGCCTGATCCATAAACGGCAGCCACGCCAAAGATGGCGGCGTCCCGCAGGGGCAGCTCTGGGTCACGCTCTGCGGCTTTATCGCGCGCGTGGTCTGAAAAATTTCTTTGTAGACGTCGCTCATCGCATTCACAGAATCCTGCGGCGACTTGTGATGATGAGCGGGGTTGTAGCAGGCGGGAACGCTGTAGATGTTATCGAGTTTGCTGCCATCGAATCCCCAGTCGCGAATGAATTTTTCTGTCAACTGCTTGTAATAAGCGCGGACTTCCGGAAGCGCCGGACACAGAACCGCCAAATCGCGAGTCATGCGGGCATGCTTGCCATTTTTATCGAGGATCAGCCAATCAGGATGCTCCTGGGCAACTTTGGAAACGGAATATTTGTGCGATTCGTATCGTCCCTGCCCATCCTCCACCGCGAGCGGGAGCCACCATATTTGCGCCAGCATGCCTTGCTTGTGGAAGTCTTCGGTCATCTTCTGAATGCTGTCGCCGGGGAAGGTATCGGTGCGCGGATTCCAATCGCCGTATGTGTCGAACCACCGATCATCGAGCGTCACCCACTTGATGCCCATCTCTTTCAGTTTTGGAATCGTGCCGAGCATCTGGGCGGGCGTCACGTCGGCCTCGTATCCCCACCCGCACCAGCTGACGTTGTACGCCTCACTCGAAGGCTTCGGAAGCTCCCATCCTTCTTTCTGCAGCACGCTCGACCAAATGCGCAGAGGCTCATAGAAGTCGCCGGCAAAAACCGAGACGAAGCTGCGCGGAGTGGAATAGGTCTCGGACGGCTTCAAGGTAACGTTGTCCGGGTAATCTACTTCGGTATCCACGCGCCCGTCGCTTGCGACCTTCGCGGGGATCGCGGCTGGAATGGGAATCGTTTCCACATGCCCGACAGCTTCGCCGACCTCGCGGGTCCAGAAGGCAACGACCGGAATGCCGCCACCGTAGCCGCCTTTGACCATTTCTCCCATCACGTTCGGCTGAAGGAAAGCGGGAGTCAACTTCACCACATCGTCTTTTCCCCAGTCATAACTTGACCCTTGGAAAGACCACATCTCCCAGGGCTTGGCCGTCGAATCTTCCAGTCTTGCATTCAAGCGGCGGCGCAGGTTCACACTCTTTTCGAGCGTGATATCGGTCGAACCCGCATTCTTATATTCCACGGCGCTCAGCAGGATGTTGGGAAACTTGTCATAGACTTCGAGCGCGAGAACGGCTTGCAAATTGGTCGAAGCCCCCACCGTCTGCGCCGGAATTTCCACGCGCTTGCCTGCGCCCATTTTGCCGGCGGCTTCACGCTGCTGGGCCTGCGCGAAGTTCAATTTGAGGTGCAATTCTTTGCCTGAGACGCGAACCAAATCGCTGTCGGCTGCCGCTCCGCTATTGGGTTCATCAAGCGAAAGCATCTTTCCGTCACGCAACAGGGAGGCCTGAATATACCCATCCGGCCTTACTTGGAACTCGGCCGCGGTCGTGGTGAGAACCACGGGGCCTGTCTGCCTGATGTCCACTCTGATTGTGGAAGGCTGAGATAAACCGGAAGTCGTGGGTGATTTCGATTGTGAGTCTGGCGCCTTCGAACAATCTGTCAGAAGGACAGTGAGGCCGAGGATGATGGTGAACAACGCTCCTATATTTTTGCGAACAATCATGGAAACTCCCGTGGCCAGGTCTGTTTTCTCCGAGTCGCATTTCTGAATTGCCTTCAGAAGTTGCGATTGACAATGCTATGAAACGAAAGTAAAAGTAATCGTTCGTAATAATACAGCAAGAAGTCGCCTAGCACGTCCGAACTTTGACCGGTTCGAACGCAGCTATAAAGTCCTAGTGTTGCGGAAAGCGCGAGTGGCTCATACATGCCTTCAAATGGCTTGCTCAATGAAGAACGCCGGCGCGAAATCCTGGAGGTGCTGCATCGCGATGGACGCGTGCTGGTCAAGGATCTTGCGCGACGCTTCCGTATTTCCCAGATAACCATCCGCAAGGACCTTGAGTTTCTGGATGGCCAAGGCGTCATCCAGCGCACACACGGTGGCGCCCTCCCAGTGCAGGGCGGTGCGCTGCTCGACCCAACGCTGCGCGAGAAGGAGAAACTTCATCGCAAGCAGAAGTTCCAGATTGCGCAAGCCGCGGCGCGCCTGGTTGAAGAGGGTCAGTCCGTGCTGCTGGATTCAGGAACAACGACCACGGCCATCGCTCGTGCATTGAAAGACATGGCGCAGCTCACCGTAATTACAAATGCGCTCAATATTGCGGCTGAGCTTGCCGGCACGCATATTGAAGTGATTCTGACCGGAGGCATGTTGCGCAAGAATTCTTTCTCCCTGGTCGGCCCGCTGGCCGAGCGAAACCTGCGGCAGCTTAGCGCGGACATATTATTTCTGGGCGTCGATGGCTTCGACACCAAAGCCGGGCTTTTCACTCCGAATCTGTTGGAGTCGGAAGTTAATCACGCCATGGTGGAGGTGAGCCGCAGAACCATTGTGGTTTGCGACTCCAGCAAATTCGGCCGCAGAAGCTTATGCAACATTATGCCGGTGACCGCAGTGCAGGAAGTGATCACCGACAAGCAAATACCGAAAGAGGATCTCGAGGCCTTGAAAGAAGCCGGAGTCAAAGTCACAGTAGTCTGACAATACCGCCCTTAAACGGCGCTCAGGCTAGGGCAAAATCGGAAAGCCCGCGGACTTCAGTTCCCGGCGCAGTTGTCCGGTCGATTCGAAGCGAAGCGCGTGGAGGCCCAGAGCGTGAGCGGCCCGAATATTGACCTCGCGGTCGTCAAGAAACAAAGCCTCGGAAGCCTCCACCCCTAAGCCACGCAGCGCGTGTTCGTAGATTGCTCGGTCGGGCTTGATCAATCGCACTTCCCCAGAAAACGTGACGAAGTCGAAGTCCTTAATCCAGGGAAATTGTTTGCGGCAATGCGCCACCATTTCGGGATGCATGTTCGAGAGCAGACCCAACTTTATGCCGGAGGAGTGCAGTTTGGCCATCCACTCCACCATGCTGGAATTGACTTTGCTCCACATCGCCATATCCAAATCGTGGATCGCTTTCAACTGCTCCCGATGAAGCGTAACGCCTGCATCTTTCGCCAGCATCGACCAATACACGTCCGGCTCAAGGTCGCCGCGGTCGTAGGCCCCTCGATTTCGCTCCCACAATGCTGGAAGCTGATCGGCGCGAAGGCTGAAAAAGCTTGCGAGACGGGCGGTTTCTTCCGCTGTGGGACGATGGCACAGGACTTCGCCATAATCGAAGATGACAGCTTTCAGGTCCTTCCATCGCTGGTTGTGATTGCTCGACATTCTCGCGCTTTCCTCGCTGCATCCATCTTCCGACGGGAACGGGCCCCGTGTCTAATCCAATAGTGAATTTCGCGGCATAGCTGATGTTTCGAACTCGGGTTTAAGATATCGGCGTGAAAGAAACCTGGCGATGGTTTGGTCCCAAGGATCCAGTTTCGCTCGATCATGTGCGGCAAGCGGGCGCGACTGGAGTGGTAACGGCGTTGCATCATCTTTACCGCGGCCAACCTTGGCCGTTGGAGGAAGTGCTCAAGCGCAAGGCGGAAATTGAAGCCGCGGGATTGACTTGGTCGGTGGTTGAAAGCATTCCCATCCACAATTCCATCAAGCTGCGAACCGGACCTTTTCGCCAGTTCACTGATGCGTGGAAAGATTCTCTCGCCGCCATTACGCAGGCCGGTGTGAAGATCGTCTGCTACAACTTCATGCCGGTGGTCGATTGGACGCGGACTGACTTGCGCTGGAAATTGCCGTCGACCGCCTACGCATTGCGTTTCGACGTCAACGATTTCGCGGCTTATGACTTGTTCATCCTTCAGCGCCCTCAGGCTGAGGAAAATTACGCTGCAGAACGTATTTCCGCGGCACGATCACGTTACGAAGCGCTGTCGGCGTCCCGCCGAGACGAATTAGAGCAGACGATCATTGCCGGCTTGCCGGGCGCCGAAGGGTCCTACAATCGAGCAACGCTGAAAAGCTTGATCGCCGAGTACCAAGACCTAAATTCGGACGGGCTGCGCAGTCATCTTGTCGCGTTCTTGAACGATGTTGTGCCCGTAGCCGATGAGTTGGGCATCCGGCTTGCCATCCACCCGGACGATCCGCCATGGTCGTTGTTCGGCTTGCCGCGAGTCGTTTCAACTGCGGAAGACGCAAGATCGATTCTTTCCGGCTGCGATTCGCAAGCGAATGGCCTGACGTTTTGCGTGGGATCCTACGGCGCACGCCCTGACAATGACTTGGTCGCGATGGTGAACGAATTCGCGCCACGAATTCATTTCGTTCATCTTCGGCAGGTCATGCGCGAATCCGACGGCTCGTTTTACGAGGCGGAACACTTGCAAGGCAGTTCCGACATGACCGGCGTGATTGCCGCAGTTCTGAAAGAAGAGGCGCGCAGGCGAAAGCACAATCGATCGGATCATGAGATTCCTATGCGGCCGGATCATGGTCACCTGATGGCCGACGATCTCTCAAGACCGGTAAACCCTGGATACTCTCTGGTGGGGCGACTGAAGGGTCTTGCTGAATTACGAGGAGTGACGGCAGGCCTCAAATACGCCATGCCGGAGCTGGCGAAGGTAACAGCGCAAGTTGACGAAGTTCGTCCACGAGAAGGAGCACTCGCAGATGAAAGAATTTGAAAATCGCGTTGCGATTGTGACTGGCACCAGCGGCATTGGCGCTGCCATCGCGAAGCGCCTTGCTGCTGGCGGATGCAGCGTGGTAGCGTGCGGGATTGAGTCGACAGCTAACCAGCAACTCGATCAAGAGGCCCAATCTTCCCGCCTGTCGGTGCGGGTAGAACGCTGTGACGTCAGCCAACCGGACCACGTCCAAGCGATGGTTGCCAAAACAGTTGCGACCGGAGGCGGCCTCGATATTATCGTAAACGCGGCGGCGATTCATCCCTTTGGTTCCGCCGTCGAAACCGATCCCGAAACTTGGAGTCGCTGCCTGGCGGTGAATGTCGGCAGCATTTTTCTGCTCGCTCACTTCGGCATTCCGGAGATCAAGAAACGGGGTGGGGGATCGATCGTGAATCTTTCCTCTGTACAAGGTCACGCGTGCCAGCGTGGCGTCGCGGCCTACGCCACGTCAAAGGGCGCCGTCCACAGCCTGACCCGGGCGCTGGCGCTCGATCACGCGGCGGATCACATTCGCGTCAATTCCATCAGTCCCGGCTCCATTCGCACCCCGATGCTGGCACGATCCGCCGCGCACTTCGGTCCCGATCTGCCCGAGGAGAAAGTATTCGAACGCTTCGGCGCCTCCCATCCTCTGGGGCGCATCGGGACGCCGGAAGAGGTGGCCGAACTGGCCGCATTCCTTGTCTCTGACAAAGCCGGATTTTGCACGGGTGGCGACTATCTGGTGGACGGCGGCCTGCTGGCTGGGATCGGCGTGCAATGAACTCTCGTAAGATTGGCGATCCCGTCTGCGTCGCCCCCACCGGAGATGTGTGTGGGGAAGGTGCGGTCTGGCATGCAGCACATCAAGCCGTGTACTGGACCGACATTAATCGCTTCCTGATTCACCGTTTCACACCCGCAGACCAGAACGTTCGCAGTTGGTTCTTCGAAGAACCCGTGACCGCACTGACCCTGACAAACCGGCCGGAAACCCTGGTAGTCATTCTGGGCTCAAGCGTGATTCTGTGGGAGCCGGCGACGGATGCGCGCCACAAGCCGCTATTTCTTCTTGCGGGATGGCCCAAGCTTCGGCTGAATGATGCCCGCGCGGATCCGCATGGGTCGCTGTGGATCGGATCCATGCGCAACAACGTCAATGCGGACGGCTCAGGCGGCGAAGCCGGAGGTAAAGATGGTGCTCTGTTCCGACTGAATCCAGACACAAATGTAAAACTCTGGCGACGAGATATTGGAATTGCGAATACTCTTGCGTGGAGTCCGGACCAAAAGCATTTTTATTTTGGGGACAGCCTCGCAAATACCATTTGGTGGTATGACTATGATGCCGCGACTGGGGCAATCAACAATGAACGGCCTTTTTTGCAGGCCTTCGAACGTGGCTTGCCAGACGGATCGACAGTCGATTCGGAAGGTTACCTGTGGAACTGCCGGTTCTTTGGTGGATGTATCGTTCGCGTCGCCCCGGATGGGACGATTGATCGCATCGTGGAAATGCCGGTGCGAAACATCACGACCTGCACGTTCGGCGGGCTCGATCTCACGACACTCTACGTCACCACCGCCAGGATCGAGTCGGCGACCGGAGATCGCCTGGCAGGCGGGCTTTACGCCATACAAACAAATATTTCCGGGCAGCCGGAGAATCAGTTCCGCGCATTCGCAACAAGTCGCTGATCCAGCATCTTTCTCCTGTCAGAGTAAAGTTACTCGGCGGCCGCCGTTTCTCGCGGTTGCGGATTCCAAAACTTCGTAATTTCTTCCAGCGATCGTCCCTTGGTTTCCGGAATCAGCCAGCCGACCAGAACGATCGTCAACAAAGCTCCGGCGCTAAAGCACCAGAACGTTCCATCCGAACCGAGATTCTTTTGCATGATGGGGAAGAGTTGATTTCCCAGGTAGCCGACGAGCCAAAGCGCGGTCGTGGCGATCGACATGCCGCGCCCGCGAACTTTGGTGGGATAAATTTCCGAAATAATAACCCAGCACGCCACGCCATTGCCGAAAGCGTGCCCGGCTACAAACGCCATTACCAGAACCAGAATAGCCAGACCGCTTCCGTGTACGTGATAAAGCCATCCCACGAGGGCAAACGAGAGACACTGCAGTGTCGTTCCAGCGAGGATCAGACTCTTTCTGCCGGCGCGATCCACCAGCCACAAGGCAACCAGGGTGAACAAAAGGTTGATCAGGCTTACCATCACCGACTGGACGAACGCTCGCTCGGTCGCGCTGCCAGCGGAGCGGAAGATTTCTGGCAAGAAAGAGAACAGGGGGGTGATGCCGCTGATTTGTTGCAGTCCCGCCAACATGATGCCCAGCAACAAGGGACGGCGGAAGGTAGTGAGTAGCTCCGAGATGTGGCCCTCTTCAGTGGCCAGCGAATTCTCAATTTCCGCAGACTCGCGCAGCGCAACCTCGGGATCGTTGATCTGTGAAAGGACTCGGATGGCTTGGTCGCGGCGCCCCATCTTCATCAGCCAGCGCGGACTTTCGACGGCGGGAAGGATCATCGCACCGAAAAGAATCGCGGGAACGATCCCGGCAACAAACATCCAGCGCCAACCGACATTGGTGTTCCAGGTCTCATCGCCCATCCGCTGGATGAGCATGTTGACGAAGACCGCAGCCAGAATTCCGACTACAATGCCTAACTGATAAAGCGTCACGCAGCGTCCGCGAACTCGCGTGGGCGCAATCTCCGCGATATAGTTGGGCGCTATCACCGAAGCGGCGCCGATGCCAATGCCCCCGATCAGACGCCAGAAAACAAATTGATGCAGAGTGCCCACGAAGAAAATTCCGGCGGAGGAGAGGGCGAAACATAAGGCGCAGAGTGCGAGCCCCTTCTTTTTGCCCAAATGATCGGCCACGGTACCGGCGAAGACACATCCGAAAATGCATCCGAGCAATGCACAACCGGCGGCCCATCCCGTGCCGGCGGCGTTGAGGCCGAAGCGCTGGCTGAGATAGCGGATTGCGCCGCTGATCACGATGTTGTCGTAACCGAATAACAATCCGCCTAAAGTGGAGACGCTGGCGGCAATGATGAGCGCACTTCTCGAATGAAATTGCGGGGGGATCGCCATGTGCGAGACCGGCCGAAGGGATGAGGAATTCAGATTGTGGAACCTCGGGGCGCAGCTTGCGCGACGGCCTCGCCGCTTTTTGGCGAATCCAGCATGGCCTTCACTGCGAGAATAAATCCAAGGGTGTGCGCCATTCCGGCATGCCATGGAGCCGCGCACGACATTTGCGGCGTGTGGTCGGGAATGATGACCCCATCGAATCCGTTGCGATGCAGAATCGAAAGGATCCGAACCATGTCTATGTCGCCCTCATCGATGAACGTTTCACGATAGTGCGGCACCTTGCCCACAACATTCCGCAAATGAAGATAGGCAATTTTTCCCTGCCTGCTGTACCGTTCGACCGTATCGTAAACGTTCCCCTCGCTCATTTCTGCAATCGTTCCCACGCATAATTCGAGCGCGTTCGAGCGACTGGGGACAAACTCGAGCAGACGCTGATACATGTGGGGCTGGAAAACCAGACGCGGCTGCCGGCGCATAGTAGGCATCGGCGGATCGTCGGGATGCGCCGCCAGTTGCACTCCGGCGCCCTCCGCAACCGGAACTACGTCTTCCAGAAATCGTTGCAGTCGCCGCCATAGTTCTTCGTGAGAAATGGGCGGCAACGTACCCGCCGGAGCATTCTGGTCATAGACCATGTTCCAGATCATGCCGGCGAGAACGGGTTCGTCATCCGCGGGACCATCCATGCCGACGGCCAGGGCGCCGCCGCGACCGGAAGCGTTCGTCACACGTCCGCACACACCGGCAAGGCTGAAGTTGTAACCGAGGACTGGAATGCCCGCTTCGCCCATCCGCCGAATAATCGTTTTCACATTGTCGATGTGCTGAGGACGAAGGGGGCCGTCGAGCAGGATGTCGTGCCAGTGTGCCGGATCAATGTTTTCAATCGCAGCGAGAACGAGACCGGTGTCTTCGATTTCTTTGCGCAGTCCCGTCAGTTCGGCGACTGTCCAAAGTTTGTTTGGATCGCCAGCCACGCCCCATGGTTCGTACTTCCCTCCCGTGGGTTGATTGTGGCGAGGATTGCCTGCGCCTTGCTTGAAATAATCGACGAGGTGGACCACCACGTGGGTGCACCCGGCCTGTCGCGCGAAGTCGTAATATTCACGCGTCAGCATGTGCCGGTAAAGCCCGAGTCCGACCTTCATAAGCGGTTTCCGATTCCACCGCCGTAGTCCGCGCTAAGGACTTGACCGTTGATCTCAGCGGCCAGAGGCGAGCATAAAAATAAGAAGGCATCCGCTATCGATTCTGGACTGTTGCGTTGTCCAAGCGAAACACGAAGCACAAATTCGCGATAGGCCGCATCTTCGTCGAAGACTTTGAGTGAACTACCTGCCGCGACATTCCCCGGAGAAATCACATTTACGCGAATGCCAGTTCCGGCGTACTCCAACGCCATACAGCGGGCGAAATTCTCGAGGGCGGCCTTGGCGGAGGCATAAGCAGGAATCTTGGTATGCGGAACGCGCGCAACATAAGAGGAGGTGAAGATGAGATGGCCTTTCGTTTTACGATTCATCCATTGCGCAAAAACGGCTCGTGTCAACGAAACTTGTGCCAGAAAGTTGAAGCGAAAGATGCGCTCGAACTCCGCCTCGGAAGTCAACGCGAAGGGATGCAGGCCGCAGCCTCCGGCATGGCCCAGCACGGTATCCATGCGAGGAAATCGCTCGAACGAGCCGTCTACCACTTCTGAAAGTTTCGCTGAGTCGGTCAGGTCGAGCGAGTGGTAGACAAAACTGTTGTCAGGAATCTTCCAGCTTCGCAAAAGCTCGCATGCATCGTCGCAAGGTTTGCGGTCAAGCAGAATCAAAGTGGCCCCAGCGGCATGCAACTTCTTCGCCATGTGCTCGGCGATGGCGCCCAGCGCACCCGTGATCAAAATAACCTTGCCGGTGAGATCGATTTGAATCATGTCTTTTGGCAGCCAGGATGTTCTACATAATTCCGTGCTTCTCAAAGGCGGCAACGGCGCTACTTCCCTCTTCCAAGGCCTTCCTGACTAACTTTTCGCCCCGAGCTTTCTCCAGCGCTTTGGTGAAGACTTCTTTCGCGGCCTCGACCGGAATCACGCAGACTCCGTCGATATCGCCAAACAGAAAATCGCCGGGACGAATACGGATTCCTCCGATTTCAATGGCGATGCGGAAGTCTATTACCTTGTAGCGTGGCGCGGAGTCCTGCCCATACGAGCCGCAACAGAATGCGGGAAAGTTGAGACTCAAGACTGCCTTAGTGTCCCGCAAATAACCGTTAAGGACGGCTCCTGACGCTCCAAGCTTGCGGGCGCGGATGCTCATCAGTTCGCCCCACAGGGCATTTCGCGGAGAGGAACCCGTATTCACATAAACCTCATTGACCTTCAAGTCGTCGAGAGCTTCGAGCATTAGGCCAAAGGGCTTTTCCATGAGCTGGTTATGCGAACCCCCGACCTTCTCTGCAAAGACATCAACCGCGAGAACAGGCAGGGCGCGGCCGATGACAACCATGTCGGAACGCAAGGCGCGAATCTGCGGCGGAAGGAACTGGTGTTGCAGGCCCATCTTGTCCATTACATCGCCGACCACGCAAGTAAACAATTCCTGCTTAATGGTCGAAAACATCTGCTCGTCGCTGCGCCATAGATCCATAGTCTGTCCAACGAAGTTACTCGTGTTCATTCGAAGAAGGGTTCGCCCTTGCGCGCATATTTGCGGGCAACGGCTTCATTCAGTTTTGCGCCAAGGCCCGGTTTATCGGGCAAGCGAATCGCTCCGTTCTGAATTATCGGCTTAGGTATTCCCTCCACCAGGTCATTCCAGAAGGGAACATCCGAAGCATGGAATTCGAGGACGAGAAAGTTCGGGATCGAAGCGCAAAAATGCGCCGACGCCAGAGTGCCAACCGGGCTGCTGATGTTGTGCGGCGCGAGTGGAATCGTCTGGGAATCGGCGAAGTTCGCGATCTGCTTCGCAACTGCCAAGCCTCCGACTTTCTGCAGATCGGGCGTTGCTATCCCTAGCGCGTGGGTCTGCAGGATCTCACGGAATCCTTCGAATAAATATAGGTTCTCTCCAGTCGCAATCGGAATTCTCACCCGGGAACTCACGGCGCGCAAAGCTTCCATGCTTTCCGGAGGAACCGGATCTTCGAGCCACAAAGGACGAAACGGCTCCAGTGCGTTCGCGACTTTTATTACGTCACTCACGCTATAACGCCAGTGGCAATCCACCGCAATGTCAGTTTCGTAGCCAACGGCATCGCGCGCGCTGCCAATTAACTCCACCATTCGATCGATCGCAGGATTGGTCAGGCAACGGTTGTGCGGATCGCGCCCCTGCGTCCCCGGGACATCAAGATCAAATTTCAGCGCCGAATAGCCTTGCGCTTTCATCTTGAGAGCCTGCTTGCGATAACTCTCCGGCGATGACGGCTCGGCTGTGGCGTCCGCGAAATAGTTTTTGGCGGTGTGTTTTTTCAGCTTCAGCCACGAGGGCGGCCGCGTGCGAAGTACTTCGTCCAGGCTCTCCAGCGCTTCGCCGCCATGGCAGTCGGCATAAATGCGGACTTCATCGCGGAACTTCCCGCCTAATAGTTGGTAGATGGGAACTTCGAGCCATTGTCCCAGGAGATCCCAGAGAGCAGCCTCAATTCCGCTGATCGCGTTGTAGATAATTCCCGCCACGGAACCCGCACCGGACGTGGCCAGTTGCAGTTTGCGGAATAACCGATGAACATCGCGCGGGTCTTCTCCTACGAGAAGTGGTTCCAGAGAGCGCAGCATCGCTGTCAGACCGGGAGCGAAGAAACACTCTCCCAAGCCTTGAATGCCTTCGTCGGTTTCAATTCGCACGAAGGTCCAGTCAAAGTTGCCTTCGACAACCGCGGTTTTGAGGCGAATGATCTTCACGTGGCCTGCGCTAGGATCTTATCCGATTCCGGATAAGAGAGCCGTTGGAATATCGCTCGAGCAACTGTTCACTCACTTTTCTGCCGACTTCCCGGCGCAACGCGGCAATTTTTTGCGCACGATTTCTTCTATTGTGATCGAAATCACGGCCTTGCGCGCTGGCGGTCACGGTGCGGTCGCGCCGCCCTAAATAGGCTTAAACAGGCGTATCTTGCGTGGATCTGCCGTCAAGCTGCAAGAGCGTCCGTAAGGGAAAAAGGTTCGAAGGCCCCGAAATGCCCAGAAAACTCGGCCCGAAGTTGATTCTTTCGCTCACCGTTTTAATTGTTGCCATCAGTGGAATCAGCGGGTACGTGAATCTTCGCACTCAGAAAAAGCAACTGGTCGACACCATGATTTTAGGTGCGGACCAACTCTCACGCAGCATCACCGGGGCCACCTGGCACGCCATGCTCGATGACGACCGCAAAGCTGCCTACTCCATCATGCAGATGATTGCCGACAAGCAAGGAGTAGATCGCATCCGCATGTACAACCGCGAGGGGCGGCTGGTTTTTTCAACCGATGCGAGTGAGCGGCCGAACGTCGCCAATGCCTCGAGCGAGGTGTGCGCCAGTTGCCACGGAAAATCTCAAATCAAGGATCGCCCTGGCAACGATGCGCGGGTGCGTTATTCCAAGTCGCCGAACGGCGTAAAGACTATCAATATGGTCGCGCACATCGACAACGAACCTTCGTGCAGCAACGCGACTTGCCACGCGCACCAGGCGTCCACGAAAGTTCTGGGCGTGGTGGATGTCGGCCTAAACCTCGATCCAGTGCAGAGACAGACTCGAGCGATCACGCTGCAGACCATTTTGTGGATGCTGTTTGAAGTTGGTATTGGCGCGGCGTTCGTCATTTTATTCACGCGGCGTTTTGTGGCCACACCGATTCGCGACTTGATCGCCGGAACAAAGGCAGTCAGCGCGATGGAACTGGACCGGCCTATCACGATTGCGCGCGGCAGCCAGGAACTCGACGAACTGGTGGACTCGTTCAACCGCATGCGAGAGCGTTTGAAACTGGCGGTGGATGAGTTGAACGACATGCAGCAAACGCTGGAGAGCAAGGTCGATGAGCGCACGCTGCAACTGAAAGCGGCTCAACGCAAGCTGGTGCAATCCGACCGACTGGCGACGCTGGGGCAATTGGCAGCCAGCGTCGCGCATGAAATCAACAATCCAGTGTCGGGCGTGTTGAATTTGTCGATGCTGCTGGAGCGTCTAATGGCCAGCGGAAACTATCCTCCGGGGCGCGAGGCGGAATTCCGCAAATACCTTGGCCTCATTTCGACCGAAACGGCGCGCGTGGGGCGCATCGTCTCCGACTTGCTGGCATTCTCACGGCGCTCCAAGCCGCAACGCGCCCCGGCGGACCTGAACAAGCTCGTACGCACCACCATGGGGTTGGCCGACCACAAACTGAAGCTGATCAGCGCTGAAGTAATCCTCGACCTGCAGGATAACCTGCCGCTCATCGAATGCGATTCTTCCCAGATCCAGCAGGTCATCCTGAACCTCGTTTTAAACGGCGCGCAAGCGATGCAGCCCAACGGCGGAGGCAAATTGACGATTCGAACCCGGTTGATTTCGCAGGAAAACAACGTGGAGCTTTCCATTGCGGACACGGGAGAAGGAATAGCCCCAGAAAATATTTCCAAGATATTCGATCCCTTTTTCACGACCAAGGCAGAAGGCAAAGGCGTGGGCCTGGGCTTGGCCGTTCTGTATGGCATTGTGAAGGCGCATGACGGAGAAGTTGAGGTCATGAGCCAGCGGAACCAGGGCACAACTTTCATAGTCACGCTTCCGCTCAAGTCGAGCAATGTAGCGCAGCCGATGGAAGTGCAGGTACAAGGTGTGTGAACGAGCTTTGCATAGTCGCAATTGGAAGTGTGCCCGGCAACGCGTTGCAGTGGGTCGAGAACGCAACGTCGGAATGGTTTCCGCTGCCCATCCGCTGCTTGCCATCTCTGCCGATTCCGAATGGGGCTTACGATGCCAAGCGCGGGCAGTATCAGTCAGTCGAGTTCATGAAGATGCTGGCTCGATCTGCGCCGCCCGATGCTTCGCGGGTGCTGGGCATCACCGATGTAGATCTGGCAATCCCGATGCTCAGTTTCCTGTTTGGTCAGGCCCAGTTCGACGGTCCGGTCGCAGTCGTTTCGCTTTGCCGCCTGCACCAGCAATTTTACGGGCTTCCGGAGCAGGAAGGCCTGTTGCGCGAGCGTACGGTCAAGGAGGCGCTGCACGAACTGGGGCACACCTTTGGATTGGTGCATTGCTC
This sequence comes from Candidatus Sulfotelmatobacter sp., assembly GCA_036269595.1. Lineage (GTDB taxonomy): Bacteria > Acidobacteriota > Terriglobia > Terriglobales > Acidobacteriaceae > Sulfotelmatobacter. The sequence goes on along the minus strand of DATBEI010000285.1, from coordinate 4,245 downwards.
CCAGCCGACGTGCGCGATGAGCCTGGCCACGCACATCGAATTGGTCGATGCCAAGGCTGAACATTATTGTGAGCGCTGCGGTCTGAAGCTAGTGCAACGATTTGCGCGAGAGGAAGGAATATGAAAAAGAACTGGCCCATTCTGGTAGTGGACGACGAAGAAGTCATGTGCGAGTCAATGGCAGCGTGGCTGCGAGAGGACGGCTACCACGTTGACACCGCTCCCAATGGGCAGAAAGCGCTGGAACTTGCCCGCGCCGCGGATTATGCAATTTGCTTTGTCGACCTGAAAATGCCCGGCGGCATGGATGGCATCGAGACCATGATGGAGATTCACCGCATTCGGCCAGAAGCATCCATCATCATTATCACCGCCTATGCCACGGTTGACACCGCCATTCAGGCCATGAAAGAAGGCGCCCAGGAATACATTGTGAAACCTTGCAACCCGCAGGAAATTTCCATGCTGGTTTCGCGCATTCTGAAGCTGAAAAAGCTGCAAAGTGAGAATGCGATTCTGCGCAAAAAACTGACGCGACAGTACCGTCATCACGACGTCATCACCAAGAATCCTCGCATGGAAGAGATTCTCACCTTAACCCAAGAGGTTTCCAGCCTGCGCAGCACGGTATTGATTCGCGGAGAGAGCGGGACCGGCAAGGAGCTAATCGCGCGGGCAGTGCATTTCTCGGGCAATCGCGCGGACAAGCCATTCATTGTGGTCAGCTGCGCCGCTCTCACCGAGACGCTCCTGGAAAGTGAGTTGTTCGGTTACGAGAAAGGCGCATTCACCGGCGCGACCGCACAAGCGAAGGGCAAATTCGAGCTCGCCAACGGAGGCACCATCTTCCTGGATGAGATCGGAGACATCTCCTCCAAACTGCAGGCTGACCTGTTGCGCGTCTTGCAGGAACGCCGGTTTTATCGCGTAGGGGCAACCAGGAGGTCGAGGTGGATGTGCGCGTCATCGCCGCCACCAACAAGAATCTTGCCGAGGAAGTGCAGGAGGGAAATTTCCGCGAAGATCTGTACTATCGCCTCAACGTGATTGAGATTCGCCTGCCACCCCTACGGGAACGGCGCGAAGACATTCCGCTGCTCGCCGAGCACTTCATTCAGCGCATCTCGTCTGAATTGGGAAAAGACGTAGCCGGCATTTCCGAAGAATCCCTGAAGATGCTGATCGCTCACGATTGGCCGGGCAATGTTCGGGAACTGGAGAATGTGATCGAGCGCGCCCTCGTTACCTGCCACAATGGCAATCTGAGTGAGCAGGATTTTTCCTGGCTGCAACACGAAAGCGCGCAGCCCCAAGGTTGGGAAGTTCCCGACGTTCCTCTCGGCGAATTGGAACGACGGGCAATCGTGGCTGCGCTCGAGCGTAAGCACGGCAATGTGAAGGAAGCGTCAAGCGCGCTTGGAATCGACCGCTCTACGCTTTACGACAAGTTGAAGCGCTACCAGATCACACACTGAGCTTGAGACCTTCACACTTCCAGGAACGTGTCGGCGAGCACCGCGTCCCAATCCGCGTCAGGGATGATGTGGATTAAATCTGGAAGTAAAACTCCTCCATCCGCCAGAGCCGGCGGACTACCCGGCGGTTGCAACTGCAGTTGCAACCGCTCCAATTCGCGTGCCAGCCAGCCGCGGACTTCGGGCCCTCGCAGCAGATTGCGCAAAGTGGCAGGATCACCGAGATCGAGCCGGGGACGAATCTTCAAATACCAGCGCTGGTGAGGGCCTCCGACTGCGACGATCGTGCCTTCAATGGGGGCACGCACTTGGATTTCTTTTCCATCCTTCCTCATCCGCCATACGACTTGGTTGAGTTCGATCTCCTCGCCGGCCTCGGGCATGCGCACCGAGTCCGGCTCGCCCACCAGACGTTGGGCCAGTTCATCCAAACCTACATTGACAGTGCCGTCTTCCGCGGGCTGCACCCAGGTATGGCCACGGTGGTAGTAGCGGTCTTCGGAGTAGTCGAGACCGAGAGCGCTGACGTTTCCGCTGGCAGGCAGCACTGCAAAACGCGCGTACTGGTCACAATGGCGGCAATCGTAAGCGTTGTAGCAGGTGCGGGAAATGACTCGTCCGGCAAGTTCGTGCCGGCACCGCCGTTGCGAAACGGGCATCTCGGAAAAACACTCATGCCAGCAGAAATCCGTCGCATTTGGAGTCCGCAAATCGGTGACTGTACGCCTCACCGCGAGAACTACGGTGAGGAAGATCGTAAAAACCACCACAAAAAATAATGTCAGGAAAAGAATGTGGCCGAACGTAAAGTGGAACCCATCAATGCCCGGAAACATGCGAATCCTCCTTTTTCGAAGGAGCGAACAACGAAAGATATCGATAGGACAGCGAGTACACGATCACACCGTAGGCGATCACTCCGGCGAAGCTGGCCACTTCCTGCCAGCTGGGTGTGTATTGCAGAAAGTCGTCAAAGGGCAGCGTGGGAAGGGCAAGCGTTTGCACAGTGAGCACGAAGCGGTTGAGCAGAATGCCGCCGCATGCCAGAGCGGCTGCGCTCAGCAGCCAGCCGCGACGCGAGGCCGTCGCTCGGAATGTAAGCAAGAACGCGGGAAGCAATCCGAAGAGCACAATCTCCGCAAACAAAATCGGTACGCCGAAGGGTTTGTGCACGTAAAACTGCCAGGGAGCGAAGCCTTCTGCCGGCGAGGTAATGTTCAGCCAGATCAGCGTATCGATCGATTTGGCCGCAACATAAATTCCGAGCAGAACTCCCGAGATAAAAGCCAGTCGGCGAAACACATCTTGTGCAACCAGTCTGCGCCCCGTCACTTTCTCCACGGCCGCGGTCACTAGCATCAGAAAACTTGGCCCGGAAGCAATTGCCGACAGTATGAATAAGAAGAAAGTTGAGGGCCAGATCAAGAATCCGGAGCGGAACGCGAACGGACGTCCGCGCAGCACGCCGTAAAGCCCGCCCAGCGATCCCTGATGAAAGAAGGAGAGCAGTGTTCCCACCGCTGCTAGCACGGGAACGAGTTTGTGCAACTGATGTTCGAACAAAAGGAACGACGGCAGACGGCGCAGTTGGCGGTTGCGCAATACGATGGGAATGTATTCGAGGCAGAGCACAAGGAGATAGCAGGAGATGCAAAAGGTCACTTCCGTCAGCATCGAGTGCGTGTTCGGATGCCAGAAGGTAAACCATGCCCTCAAAGGCTGGCCCACGTCGATCATCAGGATGGCGACGGCGCCGCTATAGCAGATGAAACCAACGACCACCGCGGTGTTGAGGATTGGCTTCAGTTCGGCTCGCTTCAGGATGTAGACCAGAAATCCGGTGAAAAATGCGCCCGCGCCGAGCGCGATGATGCCAAGGTCAAGAAAAATCCAGAGGCCGAAGGCGAAGCGATTGTCCATGTGCGTCTGGTTCAGGCCGTAGTACAGGCACAGCCCAGCGGCATACACTCCCAACGCCAGCAGCCCCACCCAGGGCCCCAGCCAAAGCAAGAATCGCGGGAGTGAAGTGCGCTCCGCGCCGCGAGCGATCCACCGGCTATCGGTCAGAACCGTGCTAGCCATGTTGAGCCTCCGAAGCGGGAGCGGGACTCGAATCTGCCAACGCCCTTACCCAAGCTTCTTTCGACTTGTAATAAACCTTCGGCTCGGTGCCGATGCGCGCCAGCAAACGGAACGCTTCGGGCGACCGCGCTTCCTTGGAAACAGCGTCGTTGGCATCGGCCAGGTTGCCAAACCGGAGTGCCCCGGTGGGACAAGCTTCCACGCACGCCGGAACGTAATCGGCGAGATCGATTTCCTTTTTCCCCGCGACCGCCGCTTTTTCTTTTGCCGCGTGCAGGCGCGCGTGGCACAGGTTGCATTTCTCCACCACGCCGCGCATGCGCACCGCAACTCCGGGGTTCAAGCTGTGCTCCATGCCGGGCGGCCACGCCGGGTCCCACCAGTTGAAGTAACGCGCATGATAAGGGCACGCAGTCATGCAATAGCGGCATCCCAGGCAGCGTTGCGGCATCTGCATCACGATCCCAGTGGCCGCATCGACTTCCACCGCCTGCTGGGGGCACACCTTCACGCAAGGCGTGTCGTGCTCACAGTGCATGCACATGATGGGAATGAAGGTCTCACGGCGTTCACTGCCTTCCATGCCGTTTGAAACTTGGTGTACCAGAAGCGGCGTTAGCCCGGTTCTCGACGTGGCTTGCGGAAGCGCAGGGACATTGTTCTCGGCAGCACACGCTACCATGCACGA
>DATBEI010000284.1:0-13684 GCA_036269595.1 Candidatus Sulfotelmatobacter sp. | reverse complement strand
TTTTCTGCGCAGCCCTTCGGCGTAATGCGCGGCGTCTGGCTTTTTCTTTTGCGCTCTCCGACTCCTAACAATCCCATCCTGATGGTAGTATGTAAGATTCCGTAGCGGTTGTTGAGCGTCAAAGCTTGACTGGGTAGTCTCTTAGACTTCGCCGCTGCTACTGCTCCGGGCAGCCTTTAGCTTGTTCCGGGAATCGAAGCTACTGAAACCTGCTCATGGTGAAATTCGAGTCGTCGCCCTTGAACCTTACGAAATCTGAATTGAAATTTTGCGCCCATCGCGCCGTTCTTGCGATTTTCTCGGTCCTTGTGGTCTCTTTGACCTTGATGTCCTCGGCATTGGCGCAGGACTTCAGCCTGCAGGCCGCCGCCTTTTCCCCCGATGCGGTCGCGCCCGGGGGCACCTCGTCTTCTACGATCACGGTTAGCCCTTTGAGCGGTTTCACCGGAACGGTTGACCTCTCGTGCCAAGTCACGTCAAACCAGGCAACCACTTCCACTCCGGTATGCTCCGTGAGTCCGGCGACCATCACGCCGCCAGCCAGTGCTTCGGCCACGATTACAACCACGCTGCAAACCACGACCATCGGCTACAGCATTACGATCACGGGTACCGCGACCTCGAACCCTACCGACACCCACACCACTCCCGCTCAAGACCTGACCGTGCTGGCTGTGGTGCCGCAGTTTACAGTCACGGTGCTGAGTCCCATCATTCCAAAGAGTGTTCCAGCCGGAAACGGAGCCGAGGGAACGATCCTCATCAATCCCATCAACGGTTACAGCACTCCGATCATAAACGGCGCGCAGACAGGAATCACGCTTTCCTGCTCGAGCATCACTCCGCTGGTTGCGATCCCGCCAGTATGCTCGTTCTCCTACCCGAAAGGCGCAAACGGAGTACCAATTACCGGCGTTCCCGCCACATCCACGGTCACGATTACCACGAGCGGCCCTCAGATTATCGGGAACGCCGTGCGTCCCAAAACCTTTTACGCTTTGTGGATGCCGTTGCCCCTGTTGGCGCTAGTCGGTATCGGCGCGGCCGTGGGCGGAAGACGATCGCGAAGAGCTTGTGGACTGTTAGCCTTTTTCGTGATCAGCGGCTCGCTGCTGCTGCTGCCCGCATGCACGAATCTCAAAGTAACAACCTCAACCTTGAACGGAATCACGCCCGCCAACACCTACACGTTTACGGTAATCGGAGTTGATATCAACGGCGTCGTCTCCAGCAACACCAGCTCCACCAACAGCGCGAACCCCTCTCTCAGCCTGACCGTCACCGCGCCCACCCTCTAAAGGTATGCACCGCAATTGGCGTTGCCTGCCGCTCAGCCTTCTACTTTCAGTCTTAGCAATGCAGGCTGCGCCGGGTTGGGCCGACCCGTCGCACGAGAAGACGAAACTTCCCACTGTGCGGTGGGAGGAAGGCCGGCCCGGATGCACGCTAACGCGCCGGGACGATGGCCGCTACTATTACGCTTTGTCCGACAAAGACCTGGTTCTAACCGTCGCCATCGATTCCCAGGAACTGCAACTCGTTCGTCACCGCCATGTGCCTTTCTTCGCCGCCCTGCTCACGCTGCGCTACAAGGGTCAGGCGCCCCTCGACGTTGAGGTCGAAAACATTTCTCTGGAATTCGTGAAGCACTTTCAGATGGTGCAGACGGCTCTCGATCCCGATGCGCTCTCGCAACAAGTGCAGAATGACGCCGAGGAATTGGATCACCAAACCGCCCGCGAGGTGTCCAGGCATCCCGAACAAAAGGACGCTAAAGAAGCATACATGCGGGCATTCCTGAAAGATTCGGCCGAACTGCAGGAGTTTCTCGGCAAGAACAGTTTGCGCCCCGCTGAGCTGGGCCCAGATAAACTCGAGACCAGCGGGTGGGTCCTTTTCGGCACCGAAAGCAAGTGGATCGGCGCGTGGAAAAAGCCCGAAGAACTGATTCTGCGAGTACCGCTGGAGGGACAGATTTTTGAATTTCCTTTCACGCTGCCGCCGAAGGCGGGAGAAGTAATTCTGCGCAAAAGGCAATAAATTGTGATCGGCAACAGCTGTTACGACGCCGCCTGCCGCGTCTGGCGCTCAATTTCCGCGGCCTGATGCATGAGGATATCGCGCAGCGAAACCAGCCCCTTCAAGTCCTGGCCGTCGACGATCGGCAGGTGACGGAAGCCGAATTCGCGCATGATAAACAAACATTCCTCGACGCTTTCGTCGGCCGAAACCGTGCGCGGCTTCGCCGTCATTACCTCAGCCACGACCGTGGTTCCCGGAGTACGCCCCACTGCGACCACGCGATTTAAAATGTCGCGCTCCGACAGAATGCCCACTAGTTCCCCATTTCGCAGCACCGGTAGCGCACCGATGTTGTGCTCCATCATGAAACGCGCAGCCTCGAGCACAGTGCGTGTGGCTTCGATGGAATACAGCCTGCGTTCTTTCACCAGATCGCGAAGAGTGGTCATGGGGATGCTCCTGTCGAAGGGCTGTTCCTACGAGATTAGTTCCTGCGGATCATGGCCAGCCCCACGGCTAGCCCCTTGGTGGCAAATACTCTATCACAGCGGCGAAAGACGAATGTGCGGGAATTTCTAGTCTTCCACCCCAGCGAATGCGCTTTCGCAGATGGGGCTAATGCAGAACCAGATCATGCTCTTCGGCGTGGATTTGCTCCAACCCCTCGGGCCAATCCGTCGCGACGTTCGCGGTGTCGGCGAATTCTCCTCGTGCCCTCACCGGACGCGCGAGCCTGGAATATTGCAGTAACGGCAAGAATGGCAGCCGATCGGAGTTTCTGCTCTCCGATTTTTCACTATGCAGGGAATTCGCAGGCTATGCCGTGATAGGAGTCACATCATGAATGGAATTCAACTCAATGGCGCTACGACCGCCGGACGCCCGCTTCTCGCGCGGGTCGCGAGAAGCGGACGTCCAGTACAGCCTAGAACCTCAACTGCGGACCAAACGTAACTCGCAGATTGTTGCGAGCTCCGCCGTTGAAATAAATATCGTCGCCGACTTCAGCGCGCAGTCCAATCGGTCCGGCGAAGGCCTCAATTCCGGCTCCGGGGTACACTGCGAAATAGGTCGAACCATTGGTTAGCCCAACTGTATTGGTAAACCCACTCTGGGCATTCTGGTTGCTAACGTTGAAATTGTCGAACCCAACTTTACCGGTTACAAACACTCGCAGTGGCCCCGATCCTGTCTGGAATTTAGGACCAAAAAAACCGTGCAAAGTTCGAAAACTGGAATTCACCGTTGCCGAACTCACCCCATTCGAGAAGGTACTGGTGTAATTTTTCTTGAAATCGTAAGCCATCTCGGCTTCCAGTTGCACACTGGAGTTGAGATTGAACGCGGCGCGTCCGCCCAGACCCAGAAAGTTGCTGACCGGCGCTGCTTTGTTGTTCAGCCGGAAGTAGTCGACGAAGGCGCCGACTTCGACGTGGTCCGTGTCTTGCGCCAACATTACCGGGGCGGCAAGGAATATCGACGCGATTAGAATACCGAGACAACGTTTCATGGTTTCACTCCTCGTTGGTTGATTGATTGATCTTTGCCCTGCGCACACTTCTTCCTTTTTTCAGCGGAGAGCGAGCGGAGGTCGAGCGGCAGGCACAAATATGGATGCGAGTCCGCTCGGCAAGGGTTGGAGTGAACCAACTCGTGCATAGCGTACGGCGATCAGGAAAATCCTGTAGGTACTCGGTGAGATTCTGAACGACGGCTGAAAGAGGAAGCAGCGCGGATCAAGGCTCCGCACCGGTTTTCACGACAAGCGTTTTTGTTATTGCAAATGATTGAGTCGCGGCGGCCTTGCATCCGCCGTATTGCTGTCGTAACGCGCAGATAACCAGATAATTTAGCGCTCGGTCACAGCGTCCAGCGCCTGGAAAAACGCCGGATAAGAAATGGCCGCCGATTCTGCCCCGCGAACTACGGTTTCACTCCGAGCCCGCAGCCCGGCGACCGCGAAGGCCATCGCAATGCGATGATCGCCAAACGAATCGATCTCCGCGCCGCGCAACTTCTGCCCACCGGGAATTCTCAGGCCGTCTTCGCGCTCTTCCACCTGCGCGCCCATCTTGCGCAAATTCGTCGCTACCGCCGCGATACGATCGGATTCCTTTACCCTCAATTCGCGCGCGTCGCGCACTTCAATTCCCTGGTCGGTGTAAGCAGCAATCGCTGCCAGCACCGGAATCTCGTCGATCAGAGCCGCAGAATCCGCTCCGGCAATCGTCGTTCCCTTGAGCGTGCCGCCCTCGACTTGCAAGGTTCCGACCATTTCCCCGTGAATCTCTTCTAACTGCGTCACCGAGATTCGCAACCCCATTTGCATAAGAACATCGAGCAAGCGCGCCCGCGTCGGGTTCATCAACAGGTTCGGAATCGTTAACTGCGATCCGGGAAACAACGCGGCAGCGCACAAGAAAAATGCTGCGCTCGAAAGATCTCCCGGCACGCTCGCCTCGATGCCTCGCAAACGCTGACCTCCGCGAATGCGAACCTCGCTTCCTTGACCCAGATTGCTGCGCGCCAATTGCGCGCCGAAGGCGGCCAGCGCGACTTCGCCATGATCGCGTGTCCGCATCGGCTCTTCGACACGCGTCTCGCCCTCGGCGAACAATCCCGCAAACAACAAACAGGATTTCACCTGCGCGCTGGCGACGGGCATCTTGTAATCGATCGCCTTGAGCTCTCCGCCAGCGATCCGCAACGGCGGCTTCCCTTCGTGGGACGTAATCTGTGCCCCCATTGCCAACAATGGCTTGATTACGCGTTCCATGGGACGACGGGATAACGAATCGTCGCCCACCATCTCGCAGCTAAATTGTTGCCCCGCCACAATGCCACTCAACATGCGCATGGTGGAACCAGAATTTCCGCAGTCCAGGGCACTCGTCGGCGCGGCCAAGGTTGACCCTCGTCCCTTTACTTCGATCACATTTTCCGCGCCCTCTTTGCGCTCCCACTCCACGCCCAGCAATCGCATACATGCCAATGTGCTGGCGCAATCTGCGCCGGTCGAGTAGTTTTCCAGGCGCGATGGACCTTCGGCGATTCCGGCCAGCATGGCGTACCGATGCGAGATCGATTTATCTCCCGGCAACTGTACGCTCCCGCGGACGTTCCGCGCGGGACGCACCACTACCTGCAAGTCGTTTTTCATTCTGGGATCAATAAAGAATTGCTGATTGTTGATTGTTGATTGCTGATTCTTTGATCGTTATATTCCGGGAGCGCTGACCTTTGATTCTCTTACTTGATGATGAATGCGAGATCGCACCTGAAGTTTTCAATCATCAATCAAAAATCAACAATTCTCACCCCCGCGTGGCCGCGACTTCCCGCAAGATCTCGGCAGGCACTTCCTTCATAGTTACGCCGAACTCAAACATCGGAGTCTCCGTGCCGCGCCCCCAGCGTGCGACATCCCAATGCGCGCGCACCAACTTCACATCTGTATGCCCGGTCAAATCAAGCAGAAGCGGCCATTCGCCGCAGTAAAATTTCTGCGGAAACGACGCAATCGACTTCGCGCCCCACGTCGTTCCATCCGCCGACCCGTAAATGCTCAGATCGAGCGACTCCTGTTCGATGATCTTCGTGATCTCCAGCGTTACCAGGAACACACGACTTATGGCCGCGCTCACATCGACGCTAATGCCGTCACCCTTCGCGGTGGCAACCGTTTTCGCAGGAACTAAAATCGTATCCGCCATAGCGAGAGGATTGTAGCAAATCGCACCCGTTCAAAAAGACACCCATGTCCTGCTTTAGAACGTCGGAAAGCTCCTACTAAAATAAAGTCACCCTTGGAACGGCGCAGCGTTGGGAACGTCCTTGGTCTTACGGAAGGGCATAGTCTTAGTCTCTGGCAGGGGCACGTCCTTGGGCTTGGGAAGGGTACTGGGCGTGCGTTGCAGAAAGGAACGATCTTGGTCTTGTGGAAGGGCACGGCTTTAGCCGTGCCCTTAGGGCCAAGAAACGATGCAGGCTTTAGCCGCTGAGGCGCGACAAAGTTCGCGCTGAGTCCTCAATCCCGCCGCGCCATGCCCGATGCCGAACTCCGAAAGCGGGACGGCGATTCCTCCAACTCTGGCCGCGACTGCCGATTTTGCTCAGCTTCCACCGCCATCCGCTTCGACTTGCGATAAACGTTGAACACGGCGAGCGTCCAAAAAGGAACCAAGTCCACCCCAGGCAGCAGTTTCGCGAAGAACGATGGCAGAAATTCCCAGTGCCAGCCCAACAAGTGGACCATCAATGCCCCCACGCCAAGATCGAGCACATCCTCGGCCGGAGACATCGCCCCTTCGGCAAACACCGGAAAAATCGCGATCTGTAGTGCGTCCGCAATGATCGCTAGGATCATCGCCGCCTGAAACCGCGGCCCTGCCGAAATCGAAATTTTGTCGTCACTCATTGCGGACCGTCGCGTTCTGCCTTAATTCTAGTCCATCGAGGTAAAGACCGGCAGTCTTTCGCCTATTGTCTATTCACACCCGCCAGTCCTCTGGAGGATTTTCGATCCCCCAGAAGTCTCCCGCCGGCACGTCGAACTCGAGTCCCACCAGCCATCGCGCGCCCTCAATCACCGTCCGCACCAGCACCACCTTGCCGCTCTTGCTTTGGCCATTAGAAATCAGTTCCACCGTTACAGCCGTCCTGTTGCCGAGTTGTACCGGGAGAAGCAGACCGCATCCGTGCGCATTCACGACGACCGTTTCCTGTTTTCCGCGAAACTCTTGCCTCGGATCGAGGCTGGTGAGAATAATAGGAATCCGTAGAGACACGCGCGTGCTCCGCCGGCCATCGTGTATTCTATCCGCTCCAATCCCTTCGCTTGCATTCAAAGCGCACCCCGGGCATTTGCTTTTCATAATAGCGAACATGGAAGAAATATCTGCTTCTGCCGCACACATTTACGAAAACGGAACAAGCGGCTTGACGTGGCGCCGCGAGGATATTTCCAAATTGATCGACGCGTTCCTTAAAACCGGCGGCGTCTTCCTGCCAATGCTCCGATCAATTCGCCAATCCACCTGCAACCGCTTAAGCCGAGCACAACACATCGCCTTCACTTCTTGGAATTCTTGAATCTTAGCGGGACGCTCCTCCCACATAGTTGCCATAACCCACGATGACGGTCGAACTCACAAGCACGAGCAAACTGAAGCCGACGAGGGCCTTGGTCCGACTTCCGGCGCCCTTCCACTCCTTCAGCGCAATACCCCATAATGTGCTGAAGATAATGATGCTGGCCATATGTAGCGTCCAACTGGAAAACTTGTAGCGCCCCATCTGCGTTTCGCCCATGGTGTAGAAGAAGAACTGCATGTACCAGGTCGTTCCCGCGAGAGCCGAGAACAGATAGTTGGCGAGCATCGGAGCTTTTACCGCCGCGTCTTGCGCTATGGCTACCGCGACGGCCATCTCCTCTCCCGGAGCGTCGGTGACCGATTCAAGAATGTGCTCTTCTTTGCGGGCGGGAATGCTTCCACGAATGTCGGACTCGAAGTACTGGGAACCCGTCCGATTTCGAATATTCAGAATGACGCACCAGATGAAGTTCGTCGTGAAGCCTCCAGCCAGAACTACGACGAGCACGGGAAGCCCTTGCCACAATGTCGGTGTACCGTGCTGCAGCGTGATTGCCTTGATGGGGTCGCCCGCCGCCAATCCGTACGCAAAGCAAGCGCTCATCACGCCCGAGAAAGTGGCGACCAGCAATCCTTTTTTTAAGTCGAATTCTTTAATCGAGGCGCGCTTCTGCTCGGTCGACATTTCGCGTTCTTTCGATACTCCCGCGGCGCCGGCGAAAGCAATGCCCAGTAAGCAGACTGCGACACCGCCAAGAATGATCAACCCAGATCGCGTGCCCAGAACCTCAGACGCGAATACTCCTCGGAAAATCGGTGGCATCAAGGTGCCGAAAGCCGCGGTGTATCCCAACGCAACCGCCATACCCAGGGACATTCCGAGATATCGCATGGTAAGTCCGAAAGTAAGCCCGCCAAGTCCCCACAAAACTCCGAACGTGTATGTCCAAAAAACGCTGCTCGGTGGAGCTTCGTGGAGCACGCGAGCAAGATCGTGTGTCATGGTGAAGGCAAGAATCCAGGGGGCGATGATCCAGCTGAAGAATCCGCCGACCAGCCAATATGTTTCCCAAGCCCAGTTTTTGACTCCGCGATAAGGGACGTAGAAACTGGCCGAGGCCAGGCCGCCGAGCCAGTGAAAAAACACCCCCAGGGCAGGATTCATGGACTCCTCGATATTGAATTTATAGGTGAAACACTTCTTCCAGAGGCTGCATGGCGCGGTCGGGCAGCACGCCGTCAGGCTGCACGAAAAAATCGCCCATTTCGCGCTGCCAGCGTTCGTTGACTTCGCGCTTGGCCATTCCCGCCCGGGCGCGTTCAAAGTTTTCTGTTTCCAGATAGCCGACGAGAAGGCCATCCTCTCGCAGGAATAGCGAATAGTTGCCCCATCCGGTTTGCCGCAGCGCGGCTCGCATCTCAGGCCACACCGCGCGATGGCGCGCTTTGTATTCTTCCAGCCGTTCAGGTTTGACCTGCAACACGAAACAAATCCGCTGCATCTTCGCTCCTTAACGCAGGAATGCCTCAGACAAGCCGCCATCTACGGGAATGACATGCCCAGTCGTCTTTGAGCTTTGATCGCCGGCCAGCCATACGATCGCAGCCGCACAATCCTGCGGCAAAATTGGCCGCTTGGTTAACGTGCGTTGCGCATAAAAGTCAGCCAGCTTGGCGCGCAGTTCTTCGGTCGACTCCGCTTCAGAAAAGGCGATCTCATACTTCCGCAACGATTGCATGACGCGATCGCGAGGAAACATCGTGGAACCCGCGACTACGGTCGCCGGAGCGATTCCATTTACTCGCACCATAGGGCCAAGCTTGATCGACAGTTCGCGAATCAAATGGTTGAGCGCCGCCTTGCTGATGTCATAGGCCTCACTGCCTTTTTTGGGAACGACCGCATTGGCGGAAGAGGCGAGCACCATGGCGGCGGGCAGGCCCTGATCCTTGAATATCCTTTCGGTCTGGCGCGCGAGCTGATAATTGCCGGTTACATTGACCAGGAAGGTTTGCGTCCACTGTGCTTCGCTGAGTTCGCCGTCCGGACCCGGCACGGGATAGATTGCCGCCGTGTTCACGATGATGTCGATGCCGCCGAACTGAGAAATCGTAAACTTTGCCGCCTCTGCAAGAGACGCGGAAGAACTGAGATCGACCTGAGCGTGCGCAACAGATTCGGCAGAGGTAACCGAACCGGCCTCCTCGGAGACCTTCTTCACTCCTTGCTGGTCAAAATCCGCTACCACAATGTGAGCGCCCTTGCGCGCAAGCAGCAACGCAACTTCGCGGCCGATCCCGCTGGCCCCTCCAATGATCAGCGCGATTTTGCGGCTGAACTCCGCCTCAGCGGGCATGCGCTGAAGCTTGGCTTCTTCCAGCGCCCAGTACTCGATGCGGAACGCCTCCGACCTGGGCAGCGCAACGTAGTTGTGAAACTGCGTGAACTGCCGCGAGTGCTCGGCATGACGGGCCTGTGGTAGAGGATTCGGGACCTCTCCATCTTCCAACGCGTTTGCCCCGGCCATCACATGAATCGCATTGATAAAAAATTCAATCGTGATTCGCGCTTCTTTTTTGTTCTTTCCGAAACCAAACAGGCCCAAGCCCGGAACGATCACGACGGAGGGATTGGAATCCCGCAGCTTGGGGGAATCACTAGTCGCCCACTCGTCATAGTATTTCTTATAGGTTGTCCGATACTCGGCGGCCTGAGTTTGAATTCGCTTTTTTAGGGCCCCGATATCTTCTTTCGAAGAATCCCACGGAAGAAACAACGGACACACCCGGGTTCTCAGAAAATGGTCCGGACAGCTCGTGCCAAGCACGCCGAGTTCCCTCGCCCACTTCGATCCCGCAAATTTCAAAGCATCTTCACTATCGGTATAGTGTGCGATCACCCGGCGATTCGAGGAAACCACTCCGCGAAGTGCGGGCAAAATCTGGGTCGCAATACTCTTGCGATTCTCCGCGGGCCCGTGCTCAAGCCCGCCAAATAAGGAACTCCTTTTCGCTTGATGCTGCAAAATAAAATCGCCCATCTGGTCGATCGTGTGAATGCTGTTCAGGTAGCAATCGCGTTGCGTGTCCCCCCAGGTGAACAAGCCATGACTGCCTAGAATAAGGCCCTCCGCGCCCGGACTAGCTTTAACTGCACTTTCCAGCATAAGAGCGAGTTCGAAGCCCGGCCGCTGCCAGGGAAGCCAGACAATCTTGCGGCCAAATTCTTTATTGAATTCGTCCAGCTTGCGATTTCCGTTGGCGCTGGCCGCTAGCGCGATCGCCCAGTCCGGATGCAGGTGGTCCACGTGGGCGGAAGGCAAGAAAGCGTGCAGCGGAGTGTCGATCGAGGCCGCCACGCGATTCTCTCCAAATGCCGAAAGCGGATAGTAACGCACCATTTCATCTTCGTGTGGTTCGCCCCGATATAGCTTCTTCAGTTGCTCGAGACGATCCAGATACAGCAGGGCAAATCCACTCTCGGTGATGGAGCCCAGATCTCCCCCGCTTCCCTTCACCGCCAGCACGCGAACGGGTTGCCCCGTGAACGGATCCGGCAATTCCATCTTGGAGCTTGTATTTCCTCCGCCGAAGTTGGTGATTCGCAGATCCGCGCCGAGCAGGTTCGACCGGTAACGCAACACGGCCAATTGATTGCCCGCCATCTTCTCGGCGTCCGTTTCGTTCCACAAATCCTTCAGGTGAGTCGTCTCTTTGATTTCAGGCATAAGTGCTCCCGCAATATTGCTCGAATCGCTCCGCATGCTGGTTCCACTTGTCGGTTTCAAGCGGATCGAAAATTTCGGTTGGGAAAGATCGATCTACAATTTCGCGCACTTCTTTCAGTGAGCCTGCGGCTCCGGTCGCCAAAATTTGTACAGCAATATTGCCGAGCGCGGTGGCTTCCGCCGGCCCGGCCAGCACGCGCCGTCCCGTTGCGTCCGCAGTGAATTGATTCAGCAGGCGATTCTTCGATCCGCCTCCGATAATTCGAATCTGCTCAATGTGCTTTCCGCTTATCTGCTCGAGATTCCGAAGAACATAGCGGTACTTGAAAGCGAGGCTCTCCAGAACCGCTCGCGCATAGGCGCCCGGTTCTTCTGGGGAAGGCTGGTGAGTGCGGTCGCAGAACTGCTGAATCGCGGCAAGCATGTCCGCCGGTCGCAGAAACGATTCATCATCCGGGTCTACCAGAAAACCAAAAGCGGGCTCGCGAGCCGCCAGTTCGATCAACTCGCCGTAGTCGTAACATTGTCCTTTGGTCGTCCACGAATCACAGCAGCCTTGCAGCATCCACAACCCCATGACGTTCTTCAGCAGTCGCGTCGTCCCATTCACGCCGCCTTCGTTGGTGAAGTTCATTCGCATTGCATCGGAAGTGATAACTGGCGAATCCACTTCCGTGCCCAGCAACGACCACGTTCCCGAACTAAGAAAAGCAGTGCCCTCGCGAGCAGAAATTGCAGCCACAGCGGAGCCCGTATCATGACACGCTGGAGCGATCACCGTGGTCCCCGCAAGAGCTGAGCGGCCGGAAATGTCGGGCAAAAGGGTCCCAATGATCGATCCCGGTTGCACGATGGGCGCCGGCAAACGTGCTGGCAGATCGAGGCGTTGCATCAGGTCGACGGCCCAGGCGCGCTTAGCAGGATCGACCATCTGGGTGGTGGTTGCATTGGTGAATTCGCAGACTGCTTTTCCCGTTAGCCAGTAGTTAAACAGATCTGGAATCGTGAGCAGACATTTCGCCGCAGCAAGGAGTTGTGGCGTCTCCTTTCGGGCCGCCATCAACTGGTACAGCGTGTTGATGGGCATAAACTGGATGCCAGTGGTCTTGTAGATCTCTTCCTTGCCGATCCTGCTCAACACCGCTTCCAACATTCCTTCGGTCCTGCGGTCCCGATAGTGGTAGGGATTCTGCAGCAACTCGCCGCGCTCTCCCAACAAAGCGTAGTCCACACCCCATGCATCCACGCCAACGCCTGCCAGTTCCGCGTCGCCTAGTTTCGAGAAAGTGTTTCTGACCTCGAACCAGAGTCTGGGCATGTCCCAGTGCAGGGATTCGCCATACTTGACCGGTTCGTTGGCGAAACGATGCACCTCCTGGGTCGCAAGTATTCCCTCGTGTAGATGGCCCAGAACCGCCCGTCCGCTTTGGGCGCCAAAATCAAATGCCAAATAAGGCTTGCGGGGTCGACTCATAGACATGAGAGTGCGCGTCGCGGATTTCCCGAGCTAATCGCCACGGTAAAAGCCATCTCAGGGCCGCATCGAAATAGGCTTCGTCCAAACGATTTTCTCACGCGTACGACGTGATGCTTTGTGAGTTTCGCGCGGCCCGCTCTTTCGAGATTCGCTGCATGTACCCACTCCCCTGAAAGGCTTTCAGGGGATCGCGCGGCAGCCCTTTGGAGTCGCGCCACTCCTGAATTACCGGGCGGACATCTGTGTTGAACGCATCCTGCAATAGCGATTCGGCGGCCACTAGTTCACACTGGGTTTGCGCCTGCGAGAGCGCTTCGTGATCCACCAGCGCAGCTTTCGCGAATAGCTGTTGCGCCATGGTGACGGTTTGAATCGCCTCCTCGATTTTTCCCTTCAGGTTATGGCTTTGGTCGATCATGTAAGCAATATCAGCCCGCCCGCCGCTTTCCCATTCGAAGTAGAGAATCTCGTGAAAGATCCGAAAAACCTGATACGGATCAATGGACCCGAGAGTCAAGTCATCATCCGCGTAGCGGCGATCGTTGAAATGAAAACCTCCAAGCATACCTTCCGCAAGCAACCACGTAACGATCTGTTCGATGTTCTGGGCCGCATAGTGATGGCCAGTATCGACTAAAACTTTCGCTTGCGGGCCGGCCGCGCGCGAAAGTAAAAACGACATTCCCCAGTCGGCAATATCGGTATGGTAAAAAGCAGGCTCAAACGGCTTGTACTCCACCAGCAATCGCTGGCCGGAAGACAACGCAGCATGAGATTCTTTTAAGGCCTCGGTAAACCACTGCTTGCGCTGCCGAATATTCGCCGTTCCCGGATAGTTGGAACCATCCGCGAACCACATGGAAATGTCTCTGCTGTGAAGGCGCCGGGCAATCTCGATACTGTCTTTAGTGTGTTGCAGCGCTCGTTGCCGCACCGCTGCGTCAGGATTGCCGAAAGAGCCAAACTTGTATTCCTGATCCTGGAAAAGATTAGGATTGATCGCCCCGGGCAACACTCCGTAGCGGGCGGCATATTTCCTAATCTCGTCCGCGCTTTGCACTCCAGCCGGGCAATCCCAAAGAACGTGCAACGCCACCGTCGGGCAAACTCCGGTAAGAAGATGCACTTGCCCAGCATCGCTGAACTTCTCTTCGGTTGTAGTCGCGGCGGCCAGCTGGATAAATTTGCCAAATCGGGTACCCGTGTTCGCGAAGCCCCAGGACGGCAACTCGATGCGGAACGACTCGAGCGAATTAAAAATCTTTTCACTCTTCTGCGCTTCCATACTGAACCTGTCTCCCTCCCGCCGCCACTCTGGCGAAGCCGTTGGTTTACACAGTCGTTCGTTCACTCGTCGTAGCTGT
>DATBEI010000274.1:0-8456 GCA_036269595.1 Candidatus Sulfotelmatobacter sp. | reverse complement strand
GTCATGGGGTCAGCGGTGATCTGGACGCTCGAGCACTTTGACTCGACTTTGCGAACTCCAACCGAAGTGGAAAGCTTTTTGAATATCCCGCTGTTAGCGGCGGTGCCTTATCGCAACGGCTTTCACGCCAACGGTAATGGCCACAACGGGCGCACGAACGGCAACGGGCATCTGGTGGGCATGCACGCCGGAAACGGGCACAACGGGAACGGCCATAGCAATGGAAACGGCAATGGCCACAGCAATGGCAATGGCCATGGCAACGGCAATGGTGATGGTACGACGGTCGACGGCAAGCCGGAAACTTTCACCCGGATCATCTGAACGCGGTAGGCGGGACACAAACCCTAAGGAGAGTCATGAGCCGAAATTTCGAACTGCTGCAACGTCTCGAACAGGAACGCGCGGAAGCCCGGGTAGTGGAAATTGGAAGTCAGCAAGAACCGGTTCATGAGCCAGTCTTCGCCTCGCCACAGGCGGAAGTCTCGTCGGAATGGAACGTGCCCGTGAATGTGGAGTCGAGGGCGCTGGAGACCGATGCACTGGCCAAGGGCGAGATTTCGAAACTGGTGCAGCGTCTGTTTCTTCTGCCGAATGGGAGCAGGACGGTGGCCTTCGCGGGCGTCGAAAAGGGAAACGGCTGCACCTGGCTTACGGCGCGGGCAGCGGACCTGCTCGCAACTCAGATCGCCGGGCCGGTCTGTGTAGTTGACGGGAACCTGCGTTCTCCCGACCTGCACAACTGCTGGCACGTGGAAAATGGGGTTGGCCTTGCGGATGCGATCACGGAATCGGACCCCATCGTTAATTTCTGCCGCCGCCTGAATGGGAGCAATTTGTGGCTGCTGACAGCTGGCTCGGCCCCGGCCGACGGGCAATCCTGGATGGGTTCGGAGGTCTTACGCAGCCGAATGGCTGAGCTACGCGCCAAGTTCGATTTCGTGCTGATCGATGCTCCGGCGGTCACGCAGAGCGGTGATGCAGTGGCGTGGGGACACATGGGCGACGGAGTTGTGATGGTTCTTAGTGCTAATGCTACTCGCCGCGAATCGGCGCACTGGGCCGCGACGGAACTGGCTGCAGCCGGGGTTCGCGTGATCGGAAGCGTGCTTAACAAGCGGACCTTCCCCATTCCGGAAAAAGTTTATTCGAAATTACGTTTCTAATTATGAAGTGCCGCTTTACGGTGAGCCTTATCGCCGTAGGCTGAAGCCGCTCTGTAGGGCCCGATGCCAACGGGTCCCTCCCATGCAGGGCATCTACGAGTAACTCCCCTCCAGCCCATATCCACACAGTCCATTACGAGGTCACTTGTCTTGGCTACCCTTCCGAATCAAGCGCACATAGCCCAGGAGAAACTGCCACTAGGCGGTTCCCGCCGCAGATTGGAAATTGCCCGGAAACGCCAGGTGCTACCGGCACAGTTGCGGGCATCCGGTTCCCTATGGCTCCATGCAGCCTACATGCTCGTCGATCTGATCCTGATCGTGGCGAGTGGGTATGCAGTGTACTGGATCCGATTTTTCCATATATCGTTTGCCACCCTGAGAGAAGTTCTGGCAGCGCGTGGGCCGTCCGAGCACCAGTATATCGGGCTGATCTTCATTTACGGGGTGCTCACCCTTTTGTTCTGCCGCAATGAGGACTTGTACTGGACGCCGCGCGGGCGAACTTCGTTCGAGGAATTTGTGGCCGTCGCAAAAGTCGTAGCACTGGCGACCGTGCTGTTAATGGTCTTCGTCTATCTTTCAGGGTTGAAGATCATCTCGCGGGCGGTGGTTCTCAGTTCCGCCAGCGTAAACCTGGTAACGCTGGCATCCTGGCGACTGTGGAAGCGCCGGGTTGTGGATCGCGAAATCGCAGATGGGCGACGCGCACGCAACGTGCTGATTGTCGGAGCGGACAAAAACGGGCAGCAACTGTACCAGTTACTTCGCGAGAATCCCCAATTAGGCTATGTGGTTTGCGGTTTTCTGGATCAGAACAATGTGTCCGATCCGCGGGTGTTGGGGCGGGTGGACGCGCTGGAGCAGGTCGCGCGCGCCAATTTTGTCGATGAGATCATCATTACGACACTCTACGATCGCGATCTGGTGCGCGAAGTAGCGCTGAAGGCGCGGGACAATCGCTGGGACGTGAAGCTGATGCCCGAGCTTTACGACGGGTTTGGCTTGAGTGGTTCGGTCGACTACCTGGGGGATTACCCGATCCTGGAGCTGCACCGGGAACCGATCCCGCAATTGGAGTTGTTCATCAAGCGTGGCATGGATATTCTCGGTAGTGCTTTCGCTTTGCTGCTGCTCTCGCCGGTGCTGGTCGTACTGGCGATTGCCATCAAGTTGGATTCACCAGGTCCGGTGCTGTATCGGGCGCATCGCGTGGGGAAAAAGGGCCGAAAGTTCTTGTGCTGCAAGTTCCGCTCGATGGCGGCGAATGCCGATGCCGTTAAGGAGGCGCTACGCGCCCAGAACGAGCGCAAGGGAGCCTTTTTCAAGCTCGCGAATGATCCGCGCATTACCCGCGTCGGAAAGTTTCTACGAAAATACAGCCTCGATGAATTGCCCCAATTCTGGAATGTGTTGGTGGGCGATATGAGCCTGGTGGGACCGCGCCCCCATCCCGTGGACGACTTTGCCCGATATCGAGTGGACGACTTGCGCCGTTTGGACGTTACGCCTGGAGTCACCGGCTTGTGGCAAGTGACTGCTCGCCGAGATCCTTCGTTCGAGAGAAACGTGGAACTCGACCTGCAGTACATCGAAAACTGGACTCCGTGGCTGGATATGAAAATCATTCTCAAGACATTTTCGGTAGTCTTTGCGGGGGACGGACAATGAGTCGGGCGGCAGTGCAAGGGGCGATTTCTTCGCCAATCGAAAGCAATATTGCGGTTCGGGAACAGGCGGTGGGCCATGCTGAACGCCTGACGCTGGCTTCGACGGCGTTAGTGCCTCCGGCGCAAGGGTTGTGTATTGTGATGCTGGGACCGGATGGAACCGGAAAGAGCACGATGCGGGCGCACCTGCTGCGTGAACTTGCTCCCCTGTTTCGACAAACCCGCAGCTACCATTTTCGTCCGCGAGTGATCGGCAGGATCGGGCCGGGAAGGCCGATCAAACAGCCGCACTCGATGAAGGCGAGAGGCAAGATTGCTTCCGTTCTATATCTGTTCACAATTTTCGCTGATTACTGGTTGGGATATCTGCTGCACATACGCTCTCTGCTGGCGAACTCGAGCCTGGTCGTGCTGGATCGCTACTTCCACGATATTTTGATCGACCCTGTGCGATATCGCTACGGGGGTCCGATGTGGCTGGTGCGCGGTTTGCAATTTCTGGTTCCACCTCGTGATGTGCTCTTCCTGGTGCTGGATGCGGACGAGAAAATAATCTTCGCCCGTAAACGCGAACTGGCTTTTGAAGAGCTGGCGCGGCAACGCAAAGCCTATGTTGCGTGGGCCAAGCAGCAGCCCAATTCGCTGGTTGTCCGCACCGATCGCAGCATTGAACAGAGTGCCGCCGACGCTGTGCGAGCAATTGTGGATTACATCAACCTTCAACGGATACGTCAGAATCTGGCGGCGAAGGTTGGCAACTGATCATGCCCGATATCGGTAGAAATCTTCGCGCGCTCTCATCGCTCACTCTCGAGCAGCGACCCAACCGCGACGTCGTGGCGGAAGTGTCGGCTCTAGGGACCAGCGAAAGAGAGTCTTTCGTAAAGTTGGCGAATACCCATCACGTATTGATCCGCGCGCTCCATTCGCTGGAGCAGGGAGCGCTTGAGTTGAGGTTCGTGGAACTGGAGGAGTGGGCGCGCGCTTCGTTGGCGATGGAGAAGATCCGGGTTCGCAGCGCGGTGCAGGCTCTTGCCGATATTTGCGATGCACTGGAGTCCGCGGGATGCCCTACGACAGTGATGAAGTCGCTGGATCATTGGCCCGACGTGGGCCGCGATTTCGATCTGTATACGAGCGCAGACATGCAAGCGGTAAAAAATGTGTTATGTGGTAAGTTTCGGGCTATCGTTTTGCCGCGTAGTTGGGGGGATTGCCTGGCCAACAAGTGCAGTTTCAATCTTCCGGGATTGGACCGCACGATTGAAATGCACAGCGGAAGGCTGGGGCAGGGAGGAGAGCATGTGGAGTTGGCGGCGCGGGTGGAGAGGCGGCGCGTTTCCCGCGCATTTGAGGGCTGCACGTTTTATGTGCCGGCGCCAGAAGAACAGTTGATGGCTGCGACTTTGCAGCGGATGTACCGGCACATGTTCTTTCGGATTTGCGAGTTCGCGAATACTGCTCGACTCATTGATTGCGATTGCATCGACTATCGGGAATTGATTCCGGCGGCAAAACGGGCGGGCGTCTGGCACGGGGTTGCAACTTTCCTGACGATTATTTGTGATTACGTGAGCGGCTATCGCGAGCTGGCACCTCAACTTCCAGAACAGGTGCGGGATGCCGCGGGTTTTGGAGCGGAACAATTTGTGGTTCGCGGACAGTACCTGCGCGTGCCCTTGGTGCCGCAGGCCGCGGGTCTGTTCGTGCGCCAGTTTGCGGGCGCCGCGCTGCGAGGAAATGTTTCGGCGGCAGTCCGCTTGAGCCTGTTGCCTCCGCTAGCATCGATGGCGGCATTGGCTTACAAAGTTACGGGCAGTAATCAGGGGATTTGGTGACGGAACGAATGGCGAAGCAACAAGAGTCCGGCAGACCCGAAACCAGTCCTGCAACCGGGCTCAGCCGCTTTCTGCCAGCTTGGCTGAAATCCGGCACGTTGGGCCGGAACACGATCTGGATGTTCATGGGACATGGCATGGGCATTCTGATTAAAGCCGGCTACTTCATTATTATCGCCCGCATTCTGGGGCCAAGGCAGTATGGGGCTTTTGCCGGAGTGGTAGCGCTGGTCGCGATTCTTGCGCCGTTCGCGACATTTGGGTCTGGCAACCTGCTGGTAAAAAACGTGTCGAGGGACCGTTCTCTTTTCCGCCAGTATTGGGGAAACTGCCTGCTGCTGACTTTTACTTCCGGCTCCTTGCTGGCTCTGCTTGCCTTGGGGTTATCGAGCATTATTCTGGCGCACCGCATTCCGCTGATGTTGGTGCTTTTGGTCTCGCTTGCCGATTTGTTATTCGCGCGCATGGTGGATGTATCGGTACAAGCGTTCCAGGCGTTTGAAATGGTCGCGCACATGGCGCGGCTCAACGTGGTAGCTGGCACGTTCCGGTTGCTGGGTGCAGTGATCGTGGGAATTACGGTTAGTCATCCCACCGCGGTGGTGTGGGGAATCGTGTATGTGGGCAGCAGTTCGATCGGCGCGATATGGGGACTGATCTGGGTCTCGCGATTGCTGGGTACGCCGTCTTTGGCAATCTGGCGGATTGCGCCGGAATTTGCGGAAGGGTGCTATTTTTCCGTGAGCCAGTCGGCGCAGTCGATTTACAACGACATCGACAAGACCATGCTGACGCGTCTGGGCTCGCTGGATGCGGTCGGTATTTATGCCGCCGCCTACCGCTTGATCGACGCCGGCTTCATTCCCATACGCTCATTATTGTATGCAGCGTATCCACGTTTCTTTCAGCATGGCGCTACCGGCATTAGCGGCAGCACGCGTTATGCGCGACGACTGTTGCCGCGTTCCGGCGGTTACGGAATTCTGGCATGCATGGCGCTGATCTTCTGCGCTCCGGTGATTCCAAAAGTTTTGGGCAAGGAATATCTGGCCACGGTGGAAGCGGTGCGCTGGCTGGCCCCCATTATTTTCTTTCGCTCCATTCATTATTTTCTTGCTGACTCGCTCACCGGCGCCGGGCACCAGGGAAAGCGCACAGCGATGCAGGCTGGGGTGGCACTGCTGAATGTGGCTCTGAATCTGTGGTTAATTCCCTTGTACTCGTGGCGAGGAGCGGCGTGGGCGAGCCTGGCTTCTGACGGCTCCTTGATGGTCGGGCTCTTCATCATCATCGCTCTGCTGTTTCGGAAAGAGACGAAGCGGCAAGTTCTGGAATCTGCGGGCAACGTGACGGTTGAAGCGTAAGGAGATCCTGAAACAGTGTCGTTCTCATCGGAAATTTCGCTAGGATCGCGGTCCGGAACCCGATTTCAGAGTGTAGCGCCTGGTATTTCGCGGAGTCGTGTGAAGCCCGCATGGCTCGAATACGGCTTCGCTATGTTCGCGCTCTTTATTCTTACTGACGCCATCTTCCCCTTGCTGCGCAAGGAAGCTGAAGTTGACGTGGATGCGAGCCAGGGCGACCCGACGACCCAAATTATTTTGGGAGTGATTTATCTGATTGCCTGCGTGTTGCTGCTTTATCGGCGGCAGTTGAAACTCCTGGTGAAGGATCCCTACCTGGTCGCGGTGGTGGGATTGTGCGTGATGTCGGCGGCGTGGTCGGTCGATCCGGCGGTCACATTGCGACGCAGCGCGGCTTTCGTAGGGACCACATTATTCGGCGTGTACTTGGCCTCCCGCTTCACATTCAGTCAGCAACTAAAAATCTTGGCGGGAACTTTGGGTTTTGCGGCGGTGCTCAGTATCGCCTTCGCCATCGCGGCGCCCAGATACGGGATTATGGTCGGGGAGCACGCGGGGGACTGGCGGGGGATTTACGATCACAAAAATATTCTGGGCCTCATGATGGTTTTGAGCGCCATGAGTTTTCTGCTGGTCGCGATCACCAATCGCAAGAGAACGATGATGTGGTGGGCAGGATTTGGAGTTTCGGTGGCGGTGCTGTTGTTGTCGCGGTCGATGTCGTCGGTGGTAGTGCTTACGGGATTGATTGTCGCGCTGCCGGTCTTTGGAATGCTGCGTTGGCCGGCGGTGCGGTGGCGCAGATCATTTATTCCGCCCCTGATGGTGTTCGGCGGCGTGGGGGTGGTGGCATTTGCGGCTTACATTTTCATTGAGCCCAAGATCATCAGCGACGTTATGGAGTCGCTGGGCCGGGATAAAACGCTGACAGGCCGCACCGATATTTGGGCGATGGTGTTTTATATGATCTCCCGGCGGCCGTGGCTGGGATACGGATACGGCGCTTTCTGGCTCGATACTGGAAAAGAATCGAACGATGTCTGGACAGAAGTTGGCTGGCAGCCGCCACACTCGCATAACGGGTATTTGGAAGTCTGTCTGGCGATTGGAGTGGTGGGACTTGTTCTGTTTCTGTTGGGATCCGGCGCAGCCTTTAAGCGGGGTATCCGCTGGATACGGGACGTGGAACTCGCAGAGGCGTTTTGGCCGCTGGCTTACCTGTCATTTCTGTTCTTGTATAACTTCAGCGAGCCTACATTTCTCAAGCACAATAGCGTGTTTTGGGTCTTGTATGTAACGACCGTGGTTTCGCTGCGGAACTATGAACGTCAACCGGAGTCGCGCCCGACAGGGGAGCGACCTTTGAAAGTTTATTCACCGCCGGTGTGCGCGGGAGATCGCCATTAAACGGATCAGAAGAGTCAGCGAAGAGGAAGTGATCGCCATCTTTCTGAGAGGCGAGTTTCATTACCCGGAATTCGATCGGGACCGCGAACGGTTCGCGGCTGTGGTAAACGATCTTGCACGCACGGGCCGGGAAGAGGCTGAAGTGCGGAGGAGCCTGTTGTTCCGGCGGCGCGGCCATGTATGGCGCGAACTTCCGAGCGACACGCAGTGGTGGGAAGTGGAAGTGAATTCGGAGGACGTTCGCAAGATGAATGTATTTACGCGGCGCCACTGGAAGAGGATGGACCCGAAGGATCATTCAGTGGCGACGTTTGCTGCGGGTATGCGCTCGCCGCGAGTGTCTCGCATTCCGGCAGACGAAGCCGCAAAGATTTTCTCGCTGCAAGAGCGAATCCACGAGGGATGCGCAGGAAACGAGACGATTCTGCTGGTTGGCGTAAACGAACAGCACGCGACGACGATTCTCGAGGGGAATAAGCGCGTCGTAGCCGCATACCTGACAGACCCAAGTTCGGTCGCGTCTCGGTTTCGTTTTCTGCTCGCAATGTCAGGGGATATGGCGAAGTGCATTTTTTATGAGCACACGTCGAGCAGTTTCCGGAATTATCTTTGGCATCGCTTGACCTACGCGATCCTGCACCCATGGCGCGGTTTTCCGAGACCGGCCAATTTCCTTGGGAACGAGAACTATCGGTAATGGGAATGAAACTACTGCGAATCCTGGCATGGCCGGCGTTTAACACGCGGGAGCAGAATCCGTACGCCTATCTTTTGTATACCCACATGCGGCGAGCCGAGGTCGACGAATTTTCGATCGGGAAGTTGCTGACGCGCCGCTATGACGTTTGGCATATTCATTGGCCAGAAATGTTTTTGAATGTGGAGAAGACCGCGGCCGCGGCGGGACTAAAGACGCAGGCCGTCCTCAGCTTGATCGACTTTGCGCGCAGACGTGGAACCAAGATCGTGTGGACGGTTCACAATCTGGGATCGCACGAGCGTCGCTATCCG
>DATBEI010000196.1:0-8991 GCA_036269595.1 Candidatus Sulfotelmatobacter sp. | reverse complement strand
TCACGTCCTGTACCTTCATTGCCCGCTCCATCGCGGCCCTCGGATAAGCTTCCATGCTTCGCATGGTCTCTTATCCTCACCGCCCGCAAAGCGGACATATCATGTGCTATCTCAACCGGACATATCATGTGCTACCGACAGGCAACCACGACCTGAGTTGACAGCGGCACTCGCAAAGTGCAGACTCTTCTCGACCGGACCGGCGCCGCACACGCACTCTGCTCATTGCGAGCGCGTTTGCCTCAAATGCCGGTCGTTTCTTTGCCGACTGCGCCTACCGGCACAATCGGTGCTCCATACGATCTGCATCTTTCAAAGTCTGGCGGAGGAATCGAATGCACCATTTCGTCGCAACGGCAGCAACGGTCATGCCCACCATTACCGGCAAGGAAGCTACCCAGCTCATCCTGCGCTGGTTTCATTTCATCGCAGGCATCTTGTGGGTAGGCCTGCTCTATTTTTTCAACCTGGTCAATGTCCCTTTCATGAAGCAAGTGGATGCTTCCATGAAACCGAAAATTTTTCAGAACCTGACTCTGCCCGCGCTGAACTGGTTCCGCTGGAGTTCGCTGGCTACCGTCTTTATTGGCTTCTGGTATTGGGGAGAGTTTTATGTCGGGCCTGACGCGCAACGCGAAGGCGGCAGCGGGGGCGCAACCATCGGGCTTTTCTTTCTGCTCTGGATCGGCGTGTGGTTCGTTCTCTTTGTGGTCATCAAGAAAATGATTCCCAGCGGATACGTGCTCGGCGCGATCACTGCCATTTTGGTTTACGCCGCCGGTTGGCTGTTTGTGCATTACACGCCGGTCGGCGGAGAGGACATCCACATTCTCTCCATCGGTGTCGGCGGCGGCTTCGGCATTGTGATGCTGTTCAATGTCTGGGGCATCATCTGGCCGAACAACAAGAAGATTATCCGCGGAACGCTGGCTGGCACTCCACCCGCCAACGCCGCTACCATGGCGCGCCAAGCGTTTCTCGCCTCGCGGACGAACTTTTTCCTCTCCGTGCCGCTGCTGTTTTACATGGCGGCAAGTTCCCACTTCTCCAGCACGGTAATCTTCGGGAAGTAGAAAAAGTCTTTGCCGAACAGAAAAAGGCGCGGCCGCAAGCCGCGCCTTCACTTTTAGCGTTGAAAAAAGTGTGGACTCTATCCGAGAATCTCGACGCGCACAATCATCCGCACGCCGTCGCCCAGTTTCACATTTTTCCCTTTGGAACTAAGCACGCCATCTTTCAGCTCCAACCCATGCATGCCTTCCACTCCGGCCGATTTCGGGTCCATCGCCGAATCAGCCTGAGCAGACGAATTCATGTTCGAGCCGTTTTTGGCATCGGTCACGGTGCCCACGTCGCCGCCACCAAGTGAAGACCCGCCCGCTCCCGCTGTGGCCTTTCCAGCCATCATCGGTTCGGCTTGTTCCTCTGGCGGAAACACAGCCTGCACCGCCCCTTTGATCGAGATTTGCTTTCCATTCGGAATGTTAATCTTGTCAAAAGTCAAAGTAAGTTCCGAGTCCGAATCGCCTTTGGAGCGCGCTTTCGCTGCGCTGACCATGCCCGTTAACTTCGTACCCTTCGGGACCAAAGTTCCGTCGGCCAGCTTAAAGGCCCCCGCAGTCGCGACCTCGACCGTATCGCCTTCTTTCAGTTTGCTGGAGTCCAGAGTTTTGACGACTTTCACTGGAAACGATCCATGCCCTACGACGCGGCCCTGCGCTGCCGACGGAGTGGGGGCTTGTCCGTAGCAAAGCGCCGCTGTGAGGACTGTGCCTAAAACCACGATGCCGATTCGATTCATAAGAATCACCTCAAATGCTTCGATGCGCGGAATTATAGATCATCCAACCCTCGTAGTGGTGAAACGAGAACGAGCAGACGACAAGTTTTGGCGCACAAAAAAACGAGGCCGACCTTGCAGCCGGCCTCGATCAGTTTCCTACTTGGAACAGCTCATTTCAAAACGATGCGCGGTCCAATTTCCAACCTAGAACACGATCTTCGCGCTCAGCTGTAGTACGCGCGGAGACGAGTCAAAGCCCAGGAAGTTGCCGTACGGGCTGGTTGGCGTGCTCTGCATGGTCGAGATCGTTCCGAACGTGGGATCGACAGCCGGCGCCGCCCCTGTGAAGGAACTGCCATAGACAGCATTCGGGAGACCGAAGTTTGGATGGTTAAAGGCGTTGAACGCTTGCGCCCCGATCGCGAAGTTGAACCGTTCCCCGACCTTGAAGTTCTTGAACAGGTTCAAGTCCATGTCGAAATAGTGCGGTCCGCGGTACTGGCCGCGTCGTTGCGTGGAGTAGGGTTGCCCAGCCCAACTTGGGTCGTTGGCGTCAAGAATTCCGGCCGGATTCAGGCATTGCGGTACCCCGAGGGCTGTCGCGTCAAAGCTCGCATTTGCTTTGCCGCATCCACCGGGTTGAGCATTGCCAATGATCGCGGCTGGAATTGTGTCGCCACCGTTGAGAATGGTTCCGCTAAGATTACCGTCCGAAATCGTATACGGCAGCCCGGTGCGCCAGAACGCCTTGCCCGAGAACTGCCATCCTTCGGTTACCCACTTCAACCCACCCGTCCTGTGGAAACTTGGATTGAAGACAAAGTCACCGTTGACTAGGTGGCGGATGTCGTAATCGGCGTTGCCATAGTTATCCGTACGAAGACTGGTCGGTGAAATCTGCCCTAGAATGGTGTTGTTCCCTTCGAACCCGTATTGGAACAGGCCACCGTTGGACGTTTCGTCAATGGTATGCGCCCAAGTATAGTTCAGGTGAGCTGAGACCCACTTCGTAAACTGTTTTCGCAGGCTGAAAGTCAGGCCATTGTAGTTGGAGACCGCTCCCTGTTTGTACTGCGTAACGGTCGAATAGTTTTGGGCTAGGGGTGCCGACGGCACCGTTCCCTCAAATAGCCCATAGGCATCATACGCATTGGGCCACGCATTGGAGTAGGTGATACGGGCTCCATGGTTCCCAACGTAGTTGACGATAAGCACCGTGCTCCGGTTCAGTTCCTGCTGCACCGAAAAGTTCCATTCCGTCCACTCCGGAGCCTTAGTGGTGCCGATAATCCCATTGCCTGCAGGAGGCTGGAAGACGACTCCTGTCGGCAAGGCCGCTTGGATCTGATTGAAGCTGTCAGTAATTTTGAACGCATTCGCCGAAGCTTGCCAGGTCGCCGGTGCACCCGCCGGGTCGAAGGGCAGCACACCTACAGTGGCAGGACTGCTCCGGACCCGGAACATGACCGAGACCGGAGGTTGACCGCCGAAGCCTAGTATTTGGTCGACCAAGCCAGCTGCCGGATTGTCGTAGAACAAGCCGAGGCCGCCGCTGAGTACGGTCTTTCCATTGCTGCGCGGATCCCAGCTAAAGCCCACTCGCGGGGACCACACAAGTGCATCCACTCCTGGGTATGCCTGATGCTGGCCGTACTTGAGGTCGGCACTGTATGGCACGTCCAAGGAACCACCGGTGTTTCCGGAGGCGGCTTCGGCCTTCGCGGCAACTGAGTTTGCGAACTCGCCCGTCAAGTTCGAGAAACAATTGATCTGGCAAACTGGGTTGGAGTTTCGCTCCACACGCAAAGCCAGCGTCAACTTCAGGTTGTGCGTCGCTTTCCATTCGTCCTGTCCATATACGCCAATGCCCCAAAAAGCAATTGGAAGATCATTGTGGGGGATAAATGCCTTACGGTACTGGAACGCTTCGCCCTGGGCAAACTGCTGGAAGGTCGTAGCTCCGTAGCCCCAGTAAACGAGTGGGTTTGTGTAGAAGAAGTTGTGGTCGCTCACGTCGTAGCGGCGGAAGTTCTCGCCGAACTTGAACGTGTGGTTTCCGTGCGACCAAGAAAAGTCGTCAACGAACTGGTACTGTGTAATATTGCGGCCCTGTGGGAAACTCGCGGCACCGGCGTTCGGACTCGTAAAGTCGTATTGACCAAACCCGCTGAACGCCTGCCCATAGTTGAACGTCGCCTCCGCTTGTGGTGCGGTGAACTGCGCGACGTAATGGCTAAGAGTGGCCGTAAACTGGTTCGTCTTGGTCGGCCCAAAGATGTGCGTTTCGGAAACTTGTGAATCCCACGAAGGTTGCTTCGAATTTGCGTCGAACAGCGAATTGATTGGATCGATGGAAGTCGGCTGCAGTCCATGGTCCAACTTGTAGCGGCCGAAAATGTTGTCGTTGTTGCCGAGTTTCTGATCCACACGGAATGACAAAATGTATTCCCAAGCTAAAGCCTTGGGAACGGCGATGTAGGTCTGCGAGCACGGGGTGCCAGACGTGAAACCGGGCAGAACCAATGAGGCGCAGTCGTCGCCAGGAGTGACCGGGTTCGGAGTTGCACCACTGTATCCCGGTGCGGTCTGCCAAAAGTTCATCAATTTGTTGTAATCGGGGGACTCTGCCGGATGAAGCAGTGCGACTTCCGCCTCCGCAGCATTGATAAATGCCGTAGTGGGTGCTGTCACCTGGTCGACGTTCGGCAACAAGAATCGCATGCCTTCGTAGTCGACGAAGAAGAAGGTCTTATTCTTGATGATCGGACCCCCAAAGGACGTCGCCCACTGATTTGCATTCGAGAATGGAGCTTGGTTCTTGTCTCCGGAGAATGCCTGGGACTCCTTGTTGATCCAGTTATTGGCATTCACCAAACGTCCGTTCCACCAGTAGGCCGCATTGCCGTGAAAGGTGTTGGTGCCGGACTTGGTCACGTAAGTGACCTGCGCACCGGCAAGCTGTCCGTACTGGCCGCTATAAGCATTCGAAATGACTGTCGCTTCGCTGATTTCGTTCTGGCCCAGCGTTAGGTTCGACGCGCCCGAGTTATTGATGTTGAAATACGGGTCCATGTCGTTCTCGCCATTCACGGTGAACAAGTTCGACGTGGCCGGCATACCGTTGACGGTAAAGTTTCCGTATCCGCCAGTGCCATTGACGACTGCGCCCGGCGCCGTATCGGCGATATTTGTGATGTCGCCACCCGCGCTCGGCAACTGCGCCACTTCTTCTTGCGTAAACGCGGTGTTGTTGCTCGGCTCGGTATTGATAAGCGGGGCCGATCCGGAAACTTCCACGGTTTCGGTGCCCTTGGCAACCGTCAGATTGATCTCGACGTTAGAAGTCTGGCCAACCTCGACTTGTACGGTTTGCGCGTGCTCCGCAAAACCGGATTGCTTCACCGAAATCTGGTAGTGTCCCGGCTTGAGAAGCCCAAAACTGTAGCCGCCATTGGCGTTGGTCGTGGTGGACGCGGTCGAACCCGTGTCCAGGCCTTTCAACTCAACCGGCGCGCCCGGGACAACCGCGTGGCTCGGATCTAACACCGTGCCTGTGATATTGCCCGTGGTCAACGATTGACCAAACATCGGGGCCGTCGCCAAGAACAATGCCAGCAATAAAGTTACAATGATAGGAAGACGCTTAAACGGCATTTCTGCCTCCTTGATTTTTCTGTTTTAAGAATCGGATCAAGCGAATTGGCCGGGTTTCCGGGGGAATCAATCGCGATCCGATGGACCTGTAAACCTCTTGAAACTTCCTGAACGCCTTTGAGAGCTGACCCTTCAGAACTTCAATATGAATGATTAACCCGTCTTTACGCGGGCCTCTTTTGCTATCACCACCACATTTAACGATCTAGGAACAAATAACGACTGCAACTCACGATCCAAACACGATTCCTAACAAACAGCTTGTTTTCAAGTAGTTGTTATTAACCAAATGAGCACTGATACTAAATTTGGAATTATTGGGCGCGGTTAAATATGAAATTCAGAATGCTTCGCGGTACTTGAAAGATTCAGGCTTTTGGCGCTTAGCCTCGCCGTTTTCTTGCAGGTTTGGCGGGCGTTTCGCCAGGAGTAGGTACTCTGCGGACGATAGGCGTATTCAGCTTGTACTTTCGCTCGCTCACATTCCCGGCATCGTCTTTCACCCGCACGATGAAGACGGGCAGAGTTCCTTCTTTGTCAAACTCTTCTTTGGTAATCGTCACCGGTAAGACTCCGTTGAGCCCATGCTCGCGATATGCCGTTTCGTAGCGATGCTTCCGCCTGTTCCAAGTGAACACGCGAATCTGATCGAAGTCATATGGCAGTCCATCATGAGGATCGGTCAATACGCAAAGATATTGCGGTACCTGCTGCTGAACGCCTTTATCGTTATCCGGAACTTGGTCGAGCACGAAGAAAGCCACAAAGCGCTGTCCCTCAGCGTATTGTGCAATCTCGAGAGGGACGTCCACATCGACCATCCGCGCCAGAACCCAACCTACGCGGCCTTGCTCGTCGCGTACCAGCCACCAGTCCTCGAGCGCTGGACCCAACGCGGCTTTCGTCCCGGCCCGTGCTGGCTTGGGCGGCGGCGGCGCGCCGCCCTGCTTTTCTTCGGTGGCCCGTTTTAGAATCGTGACCTTCGCTCCTGACGAGAGCTGGTACAGATGCTCGGTCTCCCGCCCCGGAGTCACATGCAGGTTTGTGTCGTTGCGCAGCACGCCCGGAGCCTGCACCGGATCATTCTGATTCTCCTGCGTAAGTTTCTGCAGAGCGTCGTAGATTTTCTGGTCGACCAGGTATCTTTGCTCGATCCAGCCTTCGATTCCGCTGGCGGTGCGCACGCGCGCAAAACGCTTTTCGCGATCCAGCACCTCCACGCGCTCGCCATTCTTCACATTGCCGACGCGGTTATACATGGCCGCGACCTGGTCGCGCAGCCCCGCCTGCGGCGCCGACACGTAAGCCACCTCCAGCACGCGGTGATGTCCGCGGCTACAGCTCGTAAAAGCCAAGGACGCGCAGGCCAGAATGACCACGAACCGTCCCGAACGGGATGAGAACAACCATTTCACGATGAAGAAAGGTGAACCGATTACTATAACGCTTTGCAGCCCGCGATTCGTGCTGCGAAGGTTTACGTCTTAGAGACCGTCCTCACAAACTTTGCAGCCGAACCGAAAATCGGCCCAGTGACAGCTCTCGATTAAAAATTTTGTTTTAGTTTCAAAGATGAGTTTTCTAAGAAGGTACGCATGACGGCGAACTCGTCCGTGGAATTTCTGATCTGGCTGCTGATCGCGGCCTCGGTGATCTCCGTGATGGCAAAGCGCGCGCGGGTCCCGTACACCGCGGCACTGGTCCTGGCGGGAGTGCTGCTCAGTCTGCTTCGCCTGCCCAATATTTCGCCTCTCGCTCCCGGCCATCGCCCGAATTGGTTAACGCCCGAAGTAATTCTGATCCTCTTTCTTCCCGCGCTTGTTTTCGAGGGCAGCGTGAAGCTGAAATTTCGGGAACTGCTGCGGGATTCTGTTCCCCTCCTGGTGCTCGCCAATGTTGGAGTGCTGATCGCGGCCGCCATCACTGGCTATCTCGTGCATTGGATCACCGGCCTGCCGATTCTGACGGCCTTATTGTTCGGCTCCATTATTTCGGCGACCGATCCGATTTCGGTGCTCGCCATCTTCAGAGATCTGCGCATGAGCCCGCGACTTTCAATGCTCATTGAAGGCGAAAGCCTGTTGAATGATGGCACTGCCGCGGCGCTGTTCACGATCTTATTGGCCGGCATCATTGCGGGACATGTCAGTCTGGCGAAAGGAGCTGGCCTGTTCGTTCTAGCGATCCTGGGCGGAAGCGGGATCGGCCTCGTACTCGGCTACGCCGCAAGCCGAATTACGGCGACCCTCGATGATCCCGAGGTTGAGATCACGCTCACCACAATTGCCGCTTATGGAAGTTATCTTCTGGCCTATCATCTCCACTTGTCGGGCATCATCGCCGCAGCAACCGCGGGCTTGGTCGTCGGCAACATGGGAGCAACACACGGTATGAGCGCTCGAACGCGGGCGACTCTTGAGTCCTTCTGGGAGTATGTCGCGTTCGTAATGAACTCTCTGATTTTTCTTCTGATAGGGCTGGAAGTCCACATAGATGCTCTATGGCACTCCTGGCGCACGGTGCTGGGTGCGATCACAGCCGTTCTCGTGGGAAGAGCTGTTTCTGTTTACCTGCTAGTGCCGGCCAGTAATTTGTTTGCGGAGAACATTCCGGCACGCTGGCAACACGTCATAGTGTGGGGCGGGCTACGAGGAGGCTTGGCTTTGGCGCTGGCTCTGAGCCTGGATGGCAATTTCCCAGGCAGACATCAGATTCTTGATCTGACCTTCGGAGTTGTCATCTTTTCCATTCTAGTCCAGGGCTTCTCGATGAAATCTCTGCTTAAGGCGCTCGGGCTGGCCGAGGAGAAACCCGACGCCGAGTCGACTTCCCAAACGTCGCAATAGCTGGCCGCATCACCGACTGCCCTGCCGCTTCGGTTATTATAGCTATAGTCCTTTTGAATGTAGGGATTAGAGCGGCAGGCGGCCAGAACCGCATTTTCTGCGTCTAACCCCTTGGGGATAATTTTCACAGATACTTCGAGGAACAATGAACAAGACCTTTGCTCGTGGGCTTGCGTTTCTGGCGTTATCGGTTCTAGTCACAATTGCTGTCCATATTCCTGCCGAAGCGCAGGACACATTGGATTCGGTGCTGCGTCCGCCCAAGGGCGCTCAAGTCGCTATCGTCGTCTTCGAGGACTTGCAGTGTCCCATGTGCAGCCGGACGGCGCCGCTGGTCGAGCAGGCCTCGAAGACCTACAAGATTCCGGTCGTGCGCCACGACTTTCCGCTTCCCATGCACAACTGGTCCTACCAGGCGGC
The DNA here is from genome assembly GCA_036269595.1 of Candidatus Sulfotelmatobacter sp. Taxonomy (GTDB): domain Bacteria; phylum Acidobacteriota; class Terriglobia; order Terriglobales; family Acidobacteriaceae; genus Sulfotelmatobacter. Next base: position 288 of record DATBEI010000196.1, on the reverse strand, counting down.
TATTATGGCGCGTTACTTCGACACTCATTCCAAATCCCTGGGCAACGAATTCCGCGACTACATTTTCGCGAACCAGCTTGAGATCAATCCGCAGAACCTGCGCGCTTACGCCGAAAAATTCGCCACCGCGCACAAAGTCGATCTGCCGTTCGTTCTCGATCCTGGCGGAAAGCTTGCCGCCCTGGTGAACGCCGACCGCGATCTCGGCAAGGCCATCAAACTCGATCACACGCCCACCGTTTACATCGTGAGCAACCGCAATCCCAATAAGCCCTACGTGGAAGTCAA
>DATBEI010000270.1:0-5893 GCA_036269595.1 Candidatus Sulfotelmatobacter sp. | reverse complement strand
GCGTGCGCCGGTGGATCCCATTGGAGTTTATTTTTCTCCGGAGACGCGCGACTTTTTTGCCCGGGAATTTATCGATTCGTACCGCGGGATTTTGATTCTGCTGATGCAGAAGCACCTTGAGTTTCAGATTGTGACGCCGCGAACGCTGGCGGAGTTTCACGGGCGAACGCTGGTGTTGCCGGATGTCCGCGTGCTGAACGATAGCGAGCGGGATTGGCTGAAGAAGTTTGCTGCGGATGGAAAAACGGTGGTAGTGACCGGGACCGACTCAACCGACCTTGGCGAAGCGCAACATGTGGTGCGGTTTCCGAGTTGCCCCGGCAAGGCGTACAGCGCTGCTTTAGAAAAAGATTTCGAGCAGGCTTCGCCGGATTCGCAGCAGGAATTCCTCGCCAGCCTGCAAGGTGGGAATACAGTGCAGATCCGGGCGTCTACTGAAATTGCGACTTCGGTCTCACGAGGGCCAGATGGACGCATCCAGTGCTTCCTGGCGAACTTCGCCGGGCTGCGCGGCGGATCGAACCCGATCCAGACTCCGCAAAATGGAGTCACCGTGAGCGTCGCGGCGAAGTCGGAGGGGAAAGGATTCTGTTTGCCGTTCCTCGGGGAGATGCAGCCGGTTCAGGGAGTGCGGCACGGAGATTCCATCGACTTCACTCTGCCAACGATCACCAAGGGCGCGGTTTTCTGGTACGAACCATAAAACTGTGGCGCTGGGCCTCTGGCGGCGAGACGCTGTCAAGACAAAAGCGGGCGCCTTTTCATATTACGATTGAGCGGCAACTGGCTATCCATTCAAACTGCCTGCTCTTTGCAACTCCATCGTAGGCGGCTTATTCACACTGGCGATAAGTCTCCATATGTGCCGAGTGGCTTTCGCAGCTTTGCGCTGCCATATTCCTGATTAGTGAACGGCATCACTGAAAGCATTCTTACTCCCCCCGATAAGTACCCTTGCCCCACGCAGAAACCAGCCATCGTGTTTGCTTTTGTAGTTCGCAACAGCATCATGTTTGATCTGCGTGCCGGTACCCTGACACGTGACTTTACCGGACACGGTGCAGGTCGAAGATAGAACGCTGGTGTAAAGGCTTGGGATTTACGAAGAAGTTTCTGGTGAATATGTGTGTCGCGGGGCTCTAGCTCGAACAAAAGTCCTCAGATATGAAAAATGGGCGATCGGAGGGTAACGAGATCGCCGAAGAAAGATGTGCTCTCAGATTGTGCAGCCCAGAATCACAACTTGACGTGACCGCGATCATGGCCGCGCCCATCGCGATTTCTTAACATACGCCCGGCAATCTTTTGACTGCCGTGATTCGCTCCAGGTCTAAGCCGCGCCGATGGTGAGGAGGATTTATATGCTAGCAACCAAGATGAGTGTTGCTTTTTATGGCCATGTGCGTCAGTACCACAACATGAAAGCCGAGATCGACGCTAACCTCAGAGAAGTACTTGAAAGCGGACAGTATGTCCTTGGCCCCATGTTGAAGCGGTTCGAGCAGGAACTAGCCGAATTCCACGGAACCAAATATGCGATCGGCGTGGGCAACGGAACGGACGCCCTCTGGCTCGCATTCAAGGCGCTGGGCATTGGCCCCGGCGACGAGTGCATCACTACGACGAACACGTTTTTCGCGACTGCGGAAGCCATCTGGATCACCGGTGCAACCGCCGTGTTTGTGGACTCCGACTCGCGAACGAACTGCATTGACCCCGCCAGGATCGAGGCGGCGATCACGCCTCGCACAAAAGCCCTGGTTCCGGTTCACCTGTACGGGCAATGCGCAGACATGAAGGCGATTCGCAAGATTGCGGACCGGCATCATTTGCTGATCATCGAGGATAATGCGCAGGCTATTGCCGCACGGGGCGACGGTTTCAAGATCGCCGAACTCAGCGACGCGGCCACCATCAGCTTCATCATCCAGAAGAATCTTGGCACCTTCGGCGATGGAGGCGCTATCGTTACGAACCATCCGGAAGTCGACCGCCTGGTGCGAAAAATGCGTAACCACGGTTCTGACAAGCGCTCCTGTCACAGCCCGGGATACAACAGCCGGCTGGATGACCTGCACGCCGGGATTCTCAGCGCCAAGCTACGACATGTTGAGGACTGGAGTGATCTTCGCAGAAAGTGGGCGGCACGCTACAGCCAAGGCCTAAGCGGCGCGAGAAACATCACACTGCCCTACGAGACTGCCGGCTATCGGCACGTCTACCACCTCTATGTCATCGAGACCAGGCAGCCGGAGCAGCGCGACAGACTTCTCAAATTCCTGAATGACGAAGGCATCGATGCCAAGTGCCATTATCCGATTGCGATCCACCAGCAGGAAGGATATCCGTGGGCCCATCAGGCACGCATCGTTGGACCGGTCCCCAATTCGGAACGCAACGCCGCCTGCTGCATTTCGCTTCCCATGTTCCCCGAGTTGACCGAGGACGAAGTGGACTACACGGTGGACAAGGTCCTCGAGTGGGCTCGAAAAGCACGGTGACGAAATGCGGTGAGGAGATCATTATGAAAGACAAATATCGCGTCGTCGTAGTGGGCATGGGCAAGCGCGGAATGCACCACGCTCTTGCCATCCAAGCCAACAAACGGTTCCAGGTTGCAGGTGTTTGCGACATCGACCGGGCGCGTCTCGATGCGGCCGCATCCAAGTTCGGTTGTGCAAAGGGCAAGGATGCGCTGCAAGTCGCGCTCGCCGTAAAACCTGACGTTTTCTGCTTTTGCACTCTCCCCAACCTGCGGATTGAAATGATTCGTATTGCCATCGACAGTGGCGCGCGTCTGGTCGCGTTCGAGAAGCCAGTGGCGCTGAACAGTCGTGAGGGCATGGAAGTAAAAAAACTGTTGGAGGCGAGCGGTGTGAAGGCTGTAGTGAGCCATCAGCATCGCTACGGCGAACATTACCGCAAGGTGAAGGAGATCATTGCCAGCGGCGCGCTCGGGCGGGTGCACACGGTTTATGGGACGGCATCAGGATGGATGATGCACATGCTGTCACATCTGATCGACTACCTGCGCTGGTACAACGGCGACGCGAAAGCGGAATGGGTGATGGGACAGGCTGCGGGAGGAGGAAAATTCTCCGATCTGCATCCGTCACCCGACTATATTGGAGGATTCATTCAGTTCGCCAATGGTGTGCGCGGCATCGTCGAATGCGGTGCTGGCGTGCCCGACGTTCCCGAGGTTGACTACTGGTGGCGAAAGTGCCGTATCGGAGCGCAAGGCACTGAGGGATTCGCGGAGGTCCTAACAGGCGCCGGGTGGCGCGCGGTCACCGCAACTGGCTCCTCGAGTGGCGGAGGTTGTATGAGTTATGAGCTCGATATGCCGCCATATATCGCGGATATCGCAGCATGGCTCGACGACGACCGCAAGATTCATCCTTGCAATTTCGAAAGCGCTTATGCGGGTTTTGAAATCATGATGGCTCTTTGCCGTTCAGCCATATCCGGAGGGCAGATAGCTTTGCCTCTCAAGGATGCTGGCGACGAGACCGGGGCGCTGGCTGCCCGCTTGGCTGGCCAAAAGGTCCTGCTTTCGACGCCGGTAAACGCGAATGCATATCCATCCGCTAGCCCGGAGCCTGAACTGGCCATGAGCCGCTGACGCCGAGGCCGCGCCGATCTGCGCCGATTCCTGCGAGAAGATCCGCAGGAACTCCTTTTTCTTCAAGTTCGGTCGGTGCGCGTATCTTCTAGAAAATACAGAGCTCGCTTCGAATTCGGCGGGCTCTTCTTTGGCGTTCAGGGGTGGGGAATGTCCATTTTTTTGATCGGCGGACACGTCACATACAGTTATCGGAGTTAAAGTTGCCTCAACTCTTGGCTGCGAACTTACGGAAGAAGAACTATTGTTTTCGGACTGAATTGGCGTCGCTGGTGATTCTGCAAGAAGAACGGACGCCGGTTGCGGACAGCCGCAATCATCCGGAATCACAGTCTCAACTTCGGTCAACTTACCTGAGTGAAAGGCAGTGTCGGAAGCGCCAAGAATCTCCGCCGTGAAAGATTATTTGTTCCGAAGGCACGTCGCCTCTTGTCCTTCCTGAAAATTCACCGTCCAGAAGGGTCTGTGCCCTGACGGCAAGCTCTCGACACCGCCGGAGAGCGTGACGGGCGCTTGCGCCTCACCTCGCGACTACGGAGCGGGAATTTGAACGTTGGAAGCGATGTTCGAGTAGCCACTTTCTTGGTTACTCGAATCTACAGCTGTCGCGGCGTAGCAATAGGATGTTCCATCCGCCACGACCGAGTCTGTGTACGACGTGCTTGTGTTCAACAGGGAATTAATCTTGGAGAAAGATCCGCACGACGTGGTGTATACCGCGCGATAAATGTTATAACCCGATACGCTCGACGATGTGCTCGCTGTCCACGATAGATCCACTGTATGTGCCGGCGGGGCTGTCCCGGTCCCGGTCAGCGTTTCCGCGGTGGTAGTAGGCTGCGCGTTGCTGGTGAAGGTGAGCGTAGCGCTGACCGCAGTGGAGACCTGCGGGGTGAAGGTAACGGTAAAAGAAGTGCTCTGGCCCGCCGGAATGGTCGCCGGAAGTGCGAGACCGCTGACACTGAATACGGAGTTGCTTGAACTCACAGCCGTGACGGTGACATTCGCGCCGCTGGCCGTCAGACTCCCTGATGCGGTTCCGCTCGTCCCCACCACGACGCTGCCGAGACCTAGAGTAGTTGGAGAAACGGTAAGCTGGCCTGCTGCCGCGGCGCCTGTTCCTGAAAGTGGTATCGTCAGGGTCGGATTGGATGCGTTCGAGGTGATAGCGACGGCGCCACTTGCGCTTGCGGCAGTTTGCGGAGCGAACGTGACGGTAAAGCTTGTGCTTTGTCCGGCCGTCAGCGTGACCGGAGTAGTGATGCCCGTCAAGCTGAATCCAGTGCCGTTGATTCCGACCTGAGAGATCGTGACGCTGGAACCACCGGTATTGGTGACCGTCTCAGAGAGCGACTGGTTGCTTCCCACCGTAACGCTGCCGAAGCTGAGACTCGTAGGATTCGATCCGAGCACTCCCTGCGCGATTCCGGTACCCGCCAATGGGATACTTAGAGTCGGGGCATTTGAAGTCACTGTGATGTTGCCCGTAGCACTTCCCGCCGATGCGGGTGTGAACGCAACAGTGAAACTTGTACTTTGTCCTGCCGTCAGCGTGACCGGAGTATTGATACCCGTCAAGCTGAATCCAGTGCCGCTGATTCCGACCTGAGAGATCGTGACGCTGGAACCACCGGTATTGGTGACCGTCTCGGACAAAGACTTGTTGCTGCCCACAGTTACGCTGCTGAAGCCGAGGCTGGCTGGACTCGCCCCGAGCGCACCTGGTGAAACTCCTATACCAGATAACGGAATGGTTAAGGTCGGGGCATTCGAGGTAATTGTGACATTGCCGCTAACACTTCCCGCCGCTGCGGGTGTGAATGCGACAGTGAAACTTGTACTTTGTCCCGCCGTGAGCGTGACCGGAGTGGTGATACCCGTCAAGCTGAATCCAGTGCCGCTGATTCCGACCTGAGAGATCGTGACGCTGGAACCACCGGTATTCGTGACCGTCTCGGACAGAGACTTGTTGCTGCCCACAGTTACGCTGCTGAAGCCGATGCTGGTTGGATTTGATCCCAATGTGCCCGGCGCAATCCCCGTGCCGGACAGCGGGATGCTCAGCGTCGGATTGGACGCGTTCGAAATGATAGTGACGTTGCCACTGACACTTGCGGCCGAAGCAGGCGTAAACGCGACATTGAAGCTCGCGCTCTGGCCGCTCGTCAGTGTGACCGGGGCAGTGATCCCATTCACGCTGAAACCTGAGCCGCTAATTCCAACCTGCGAAATCGTTACGCTTGAACCGCCAGTATTAGTGATGGTTCC
>DATBEI010000269.1:0-2836 GCA_036269595.1 Candidatus Sulfotelmatobacter sp. | reverse complement strand
TTGGCGATCTAAGGTGAATCGCTCGTACGAGGGTCGGATCACGAGAATAGCCTTCGTGAAAGTCTGGCCGATTTGTTGTGGCCCTTTCCTGCGCTCTTTATGCTTGCTAAAGAAGGGGGTCGGTGTATACTGGGCGCCATTTTTGTCGGGTCCTCAGGGGAAAGATCAAAATCTAAGGAGGTTTATTGTGGAAACATCAATTGGGGTGTTCTCTTCGCGGAGCCGCGCCGAAGATGCCGTCCGCGAACTGGTGCAGAAGCGCGTTCCCGAAGAGTCGATCCTCTTCCTGACTCGGTCTGAGGTAGAAGCAAAAACCATTGGAAGGCAATTTGGAGCAGTTATCGGAGGCTTCACTGGCGGCGCAGTTGGCATGTCGGCTGGCGTAGTCGCTGCGAGTCTGCTGCTTCCCGGGATCGGTACGGTGTTTGCAATTGGCTTTGGAGCGGCCGCACTGCTTGGATTGACCGGTGCCGGCGCGGGTGGATCGTTGGGCAAGGTCGCAGCAGATAATGCGAGCGCGCTTCGGCCTACACCGGATGCCAAGTGCTCGGAGGACGCAGCCTTTTTTCGTGAGGTCTTGCAATCCGGGCGTTCCCTCGTCGTAGTGCGCACTGAATCCAAGGAGCTTGTCCAAGTCGCTTCTGAGATTCTGGATCGGACTGGCCTTACGATCCAAGGATCAACTCCCGTGCCGATGCAAGTGAGTGTTCGGAACGTTGAAGACGTCGCTATTGTCGACGTCACGGGACGAATCACATTGGGCGATGGCAGCACCGCCTTGCGCGAAGTAATTCGCGAAATCATTGACGGCGGCACTAACCGGATCCTCCTTAACCTGCACGCAGTCGGTTACATTGATAGTTCAGGACTCGGGGAACTGGTCGGAACCTACAGCTCCGTACGCAATCAAGGCGGACAAGTTAAACTGGTCAATCCCAGCAAACGGGTTCAGGACCTTCTCCAAATGACGAGACTGGCCATGGTTTTCGATGTGCAGCAGGACGAGGCCAGCGCCCTACAGTCGTTCGCGAAACCGTTAGCGGTCGCCTGAAACTGCTTTTTTTGTTCGCCAGAGTAGAGACCACGCTGCTGGTTCGGGTGGCGTGGTCAGACCCGCAGGACTTAAATCTAGACGCGCCTTCCCTAAACCCTGACGATAAATTGCTGTCGAGAGACTGATCCACGTTACATCAAAGGCGACGAGGCCGCGCTGTCGTGAGTCCAGTCGAGGAAGCGCATCTGACCTGTTCTTAAAGCTTCACATTGCGCAATCGCAAGGCGTTGGTGATCACCGACACCGAACTGAAGCTCATGGCGGCGGCGGCGAAGATAGGGCTGAGCAGCAGGCCAAAGAAGGGGTAGAGCGCGCCGGCGGCGATGGGGACTCCGATGGCGTTGTAGATGAAGGCGAAGAAAAGATTCTGGCGGATGTTGCGCATGGTCGCCTGGCTCAACTTGCGGGCGCGGAGAATTCCCGAGAGATCGCCTTTGACCAGCGTGACGCCGCCGCTCTCCATGGCAACGTCGGTTCCGGTGCCCATGGCAATTCCCACGTCGGCCTGGGCCAGCGCCGGCGCGTCGTTGATGCCGTCGCCCGCCATGGCGACGACTCTTCCCTGCTCTTGCAGTTTGCGGACGGCTTCGGATTTGCGCTCGGGCAAAACTTCGGCTTCGAATTCATCCTTCTGCAAACCAAGTTGCTGGGCAATGGCCGCGGCGGTAACGCGGCTGTCCCCGGTCAGCATCAAAATTCGAATCCCTAAGCCTTTCAGTTCGCGCACGGCCGCGGGCGTGGAAGCCTTGATCGGATCGGCCAGCGTGAGAGTCCCCGCATATTTGCCCTCAATGGCGACGATCAGATTCGTGCCAACCCTGGCAGCGTCTGCCTGCGGCAAGTTGGACGCACCGACTTCGTTCATCAGCGCCGCATTGCCCACGGCGACGCGTCTGCCATCGACGCGACCTTGAATGCCTTTGCCCACCGCGTAACTAAACTCCGTTGGATTCGAAAGCTGCAGACCCTTGTCCGTAGCGGCATTCACGATGGCCGCGCCCAGCGGATGTTCGCTGGCTTTTTCCAAACTCGCCGCCAATCGAAGCACTTCATCTTCAGAGTTGGCGGCCGCCACGGTAATGCTCACAACTCGCGGCTTCCCTTCCGTCAGCGTGCCCGTCTTGTCGATCACCAGCGTGTCGACTTTTTCCAAAGTTTCGAGCGCTTCGGCGTTCTTGATGAGAACTCCCGCATGGGCGCCGCGCCCCGTGCCCACCATAATTGCCATGGGAGTCGCCAGGCCGAGCGCGCACGGACAAGCAATGATCAGCACTGCGACCGCATTCACCAGCGCGTGCGCCAGCCGAGGCTGCGGACCGAACAGAAACCACGCTGCAAACGTCACCACGGCCACGGCAACGACAGCGGGCACGAACCAGGCGGCAACTTTGTCCGCAAGGCGCTGAATGGGAGCGCGGCTGCGCTGCGCCTGCCCGACCATCTGAACGATTCTCGCCAGCAGGGTTTCCGAGCCCACCCGCTCGGCGCGCATGACGAACGAGCCAGTAGTGTTGATGGTCGCGCCGATGACTTGGCTATTTGCGGATTTTTCTACCGGAATCGATTCGCCTGTAATCATCGACTCATCGACCGCACTGTCCCCTTCGAGCACCACTCCGTCGACCGGAACCTTTTCTCCCGGACGCACGCGAAGCCGATCCCCCGGCTTCACGTCTTCAAGCGGAATGTCGTTCTCCGTCACCTCGCCAGCCCCGCCAGTGATCAGGCGCGCCGTCTTCGGGCTCAAATCGAGCAGAGCACGAATAGCCGCGCTAGTGCGGC
>DATBEI010000265.1:0-5248 GCA_036269595.1 Candidatus Sulfotelmatobacter sp. | reverse complement strand
GACCCTTTAATGGGGTGCTTGTGTGCGCGCATCGAGTCGGGGATCCCGCCACGTTCCAGACCACCCGATTGGATCCATTGCCGCGTCACGCGGTGTGCGCGTTCAATGTGCTTGTCGGTCATGGAAAAATCGATCGGCGATCCCGTCAGCGGGCACAGCGGCGGCACAACGCTGTAGGCTATGTCAGCTGGGATGGACTCAATTTCTTCGGTAAGTTGTCTGGCGATTAATAGCGTCAAAGCATGTACCGCATTAGCGACCGCGCCCGTTGGGGGAGCCTGTTCTGCGCAGGCGTATCCAGTCGGTAGGATGATCAGTCGCGTTGCGCCCTTCAAAATTGCGACGCGCACTGGCGTGTTGCTAGAAATGGCTCCGTCGGACAGAAAACGATCAGCGTATTTTAACGGTGGGAATGCGCCGGGTATGGCAGTCGTGGCTACAATAGCGTCATCGGCCGGACCGCCGGAAAGCACGACGGTTTCCCCCGACACGATATCGGTCGTCACCACGTGGATAGGAATTTGCGCTTCTTCCAGGCTTTTATATGAGAGATGCTTCCGAATGAGACGCCTGATACCTTCGTGCGATACCAGAAAATCCCGCTTCCAGAAAAATCCTATCAACGTTGAAAAGTTGATCGGAAATACGTCCTCGCGGCGGATGCCCCGCCAGATCTCAGCAAGACGATTTATGTTTCCCAGACTCGGATCGGCCGCATAATAAGCCGCATTCATTGCTCCTACGCTCGAACCAACCACGAGATCGGCCGTCACGCCGTGTTCGGCAAGTGCCTGCAACATACCGACCTGAATCGCGCCGAAGCTGCCCCCTCCCGCAAAAACGAAAGCGGTGCGGTCACCCACATGTACTGCCCTTCTCGCTGCATTCATGACTGAAATTCGGTGGCATTGTTACGGTATTTAGCAAGTGGGCCGTCGCGTTGGAATTGCCTCGGCGTTGGCACTGTTCGCATATATTCTTTCGGCATCAAGGCACGGCCCGCCTATAGAGATGCCAGGTAGCATGACCGAGAACGGGTACGGCAATCGCGAGCCCTAAAAAGGCGGGAACGCTTCCCGCCAGTAGAAGCAGGGCTACGGTGCATCCCCATCCGAGCAAGACCATTGGGCTTTTGGCAATCACCCTATAAGACGTGAGCATCGCGTCGGTGGCGGATGCTTTCCTGTCCAGAAGCATTGGAAAGGAAACAACACTTATGCAGAAAATGAAGCCTGTCCCACATATGAGGATCAGGAATGTCCGCCCCCGCGATGTCGTGGCGACTTGCGCGATGAAATCGACCATACTGGACACCGGAGCAAAGCCATAGAAGGAATTGTAGATTGTCTGGGAGGCCGCGAGCCAAACGAGGAACAATAGAGCCAGAAGACTGCCGAGCACGACGATTCCCGTGCGAGATGGAGAACTCGTCATTTCCCAAGGCGAGAATTCATCAGAAGATTGGCCAAGGGCGCGTCTGCGACTGAAGTCATAGAATATCACGGCTGCAAAAGGTCCGAGAAGCGTGAATCCAGCGGCAATCGGAAACAGCAACGGCAGAAATGAATATCCATGCAGCACGCGTGCCAACAGAAGGCCCACAATCGGATATATTAGCGCAATCATGATTGAGAAAGTTGGGAACGAAACGAAATCATCCCATCCGCGATTAAGGGCGTCTCCCAGGTCGCGAAATTCCAGTCGACGCAGGAGCGCGGGATCCGGAGGTCCTTCTCCCGGTTCGACGATCCGCTTCATCAGTATGTCTCACTCCAAACGAAGCGCGCCAGAGAATGGCGCGCCGCAGAGGCTCGCCTCTGGTCGGGCAGGCGGTAGAGGCACCGATTGGGGAGGCCATAGGCCAATAAACCAGGTAAGCCCTTCCTCTGTGACAGTACGCTCGGGAAGGTCGTTCGTTACCTCAATGGAGAGGGTGGCAGATGAATTTTAAAAAACTCGGAATTTTCGACGGATCGCATGCCCTGTGACCCTCTGCCGTGGGGTCCTTTGCGGCCGGTATTGGCGGGAGGGCCGTCGGGTGATCAGCCCAGGGTTCACAGTCCTCTCAACCGCAAAGATCATCTCTCTCGGAATCCAACCATAGGTAAATCGGCCAGGGCAATCGGGTGAACGATTTCGGGGACAGCATGTGGCACCACGCTTGAAGCCGGTTGATATCTGAGATGCGAAGTATGCTTCTCACTGATTGTGCATCCGACCAGAGTTCGCGCCATGCGAATCCGAAACGTCTGGATAATGGCAAAGCAAGCGTATTGGATTCCGCGTTTGTTCCTTCACCCGATTCCCCTGGTCAATCGGCCTGCCGTCCTTGACCCGAGCTTTAGCGGTGGCCTACCATCCGTAATCTGCCACCAGCTAACATCATCTTCGCGAGATCTGAGCCAGATCGGTCGCTTCCATGTTTTCAATACCTTGCTTGGCCGCCTAGTCTGGATGGATCGTCGTAGCTGGGGGTGTCGTCCTGGCGAAACGGCGTCGAACCTGGAACGGCGAAGTTTGGCGAGACGTAAGTGGGCGCCGCGTAAGCGTTACTGTTTCGGTATTGGCCGCCCATTGACGAGCGCGCCCTTTGCCCACGGTGCGGCGAGGCGGCCGCGACTTGAACTGTCATTGCGGCGACCACCGCGGCACCAAGAACTGTTAGAAGAGTCTTTCGCATTATCGTCTCCCTGAAATCTGGCGCCCTGTCTATGTAAATGCTCGTTGTGTATTTAGCGCCTTGTACGAAGAGGTACGTCCACCGATAACAATTGTTACGAGCGGCCGATCACGAAACGGCGAGAAGTCAAGAGCGGCCACAGTTTCTCGGCAAGATATTCGGCAAGAACAATAGGAACTGATCGGTGGCTGTGACAGCGAGTGCCTTCGTCCCGCAGTGCGCTTCTGATGACGATGAAATAAGACGGCGGGCGTCTCGGCACGATCTGTCCGGAGAGGTGACGCCGATCCAGCGGTTCGCAGCCTATGCTGCCGTTAGTAATCTGCCCTTGCTTGCGCGCTTCGCACAGCAGATTCTACGGCCTATTCACAGCTTGCCGGAACCGATCGCTGAGCCGTTGACTGTTGCGTGATAGCACGCGCCGCCTGCAAATTAGCAAGCGTGATTAACGCTCATCGGTCCCAGCAGTAGGGCTTCCGCTGTTTCAGTCTTCGCTCGATCCGGATCGATATTATTTCGTCATGAAATCTTCGGTCCGGCTAGGATCGGATCAGGCTCTAGCCGTAGGCCTGGACGAGACTTCCTTGAACCAGCGAGCTAGATGGATAAACTTAACGTCGATGGGAGTGCCGGTATTCTTCCCAAGAATGAGCGCGCACTGGGCCGTAATATCTGCAATAGTATAACGCGAACCAGCGATAAATTGTCGATCTGACAATTCGTCGTCGAGCCATGTCATTCTTGTCCGCGCTTTCTCGCGTGCTAATTCACCTGCGGCGGCGACCTGATTAATTCGCCCCTTCCAGAAGGGCGAGAGGTGTTGGAAGCTCGTCGCGATCGGCAGGAGGAGTTCCATTTCCATTCGCCGATTCCACATTTCGACTTCCGCCCTTTCCCTGGGGTGAAGGCCGAAAAGGTTTGGTTCTGGAGCGAGTTGCTCTTCAACATATCGGCAAATGGCAACTGACTCGGAAAGAAACGTGCCATCGTCCAGTTCCAAAACTGGCATGGTGCCCATTGGATTCATCGCCAGGAACCCAGGGCGCGAATTTTCGCCGGCCGCCATGTCGACTTCATACATGGGTAGCTGAAGGTTCTTCTCCGACAAAAAGATTCGAACCCGGCGGGTATTCATTCCAGTTTTAAGGTCAAACAGTCTCATCAAGCCAGCCATAATTTTCATCGAGGCACGCTATTCTAAGCGACCCGATTTGTTGTATTATAAATCAGTTGATCTAGAACTAAAAGGTCGAAGTTCGGGAGCTAGGATTCGTAGAACCGATCTGGCCGTTCTCGGGTGGATGCTGTTTTGGCAAGCGTTTGCCAAAAAGATGCACATATGTATGACTGATCGGAAATTACCTTTCCCGGTCTCCAGCCACGGATCTTAACCCAGCGTTGCTTCCTTGTCACCGCTCCTCCTTTGGAGTGTGCGTCGTGAACATTTCTCTATAAACTACTACCCAGCAGAGGCTTCGATCGAGATTGGAGAAAGACATGTCGGGTGAACCGCTGTTCCAGGACGTTATCCGCGTGCGCCGAAGCGTGAGGAAATTCGAAGCAGGCCGGACGATCGGTCGGGACGCTTTGAAGCGCGTCGTCGACTGCGGACGATGGGCTCCATCTGGCGCCAACGTGCAGTGTTGGGATTTCATCGTCATCGACGACTCAGTGATGCGCGACGACGTCATGACGGTGTTCCTCCGCCAGGCGCAGCGCCTGGTCGATCACGCAAAGGGATTTCCAGCGGTCAAAAAGACTTACCTCGTCAACACAGCCGCAATTATTTTGGTGATCGGCGACCCGCGCTGGAAGACCTGTTTTCCGCAGGCGACGACAGACGAATATGACGCAGAATATCGTGCGAACAATGAGGCGATCTTCCTTTGCTCTCTCGGCGCCGCCATCCAAAACATCCAGTTGGGCGTAGCCGCCGAAGGACTGACGTCGGCTTGGCTATCCGGCGGCGGAGAGGACGAAACTAACCGCGAACTCGCCGCACTGCTCGGATATCCAGTCTGGATGAAGGCGTACGGCACCATACCGATCGGTTACCCCGCTGTCGGCCACAACAAGCGATATCGGCGCCCGTTGGACCAGCTGCTGCATTGGAACGGCTACTTGCCGAAACAGTATCGTCGGCACGAGCAGATCGATTTCTACGAAAGCACCGTCCGTCCCTTTGCGATGTATCGAGGAGAGGAATCGATGGATGCGTGGCCGGACCGTGACGAGATGCTCGGAAAATGGACTGCCGCCTTCACCAGCCCGGTCACCAACCCCGAGGGCCAACTCGAAAACGAGGCCGACTTCTCGAGGCCGCGGCACATCGGTCAGGCGACAAAGCGAAGGAAGACCCGGAAGCGCGGATGAAAGCCTGTTCGACCATGCCACAGCACCAACATATCTGCTTTCCCTGGCGCAGCGCTGGTCGGCTTCACCGATGGTGCCTGCGAGAACGCACAGGACTGGCGCGATCTGCTGCTCGATCTCAAGCGGCGCGGGCTCGATGTGCCGCCGCGGCTCGTCATCGCTGATGGCGCACTCGGGTTCTGGAAGGCTGCCGGT
>DATBEI010000263.1:0-17926 GCA_036269595.1 Candidatus Sulfotelmatobacter sp. | reverse complement strand
ACATTCGCCGTGACCGCGCAGTCGCCGAGTGAGACCAAGGTTTTCGTGCGCTCGCGGACGAGCTTGATTTTCTCCAGGTCGCCTTCGGTGCTCACCGCGCCTTCAACCAGTGTCACGTCGACGTTCTCAGGAAACTCCTTGGCGTCGACCAGCGGACTGTAAACCAAGTCGGCCATGCCCGCCACAGTCAGCAACCGCTCGTCCATGTCAAGAAAAGACATGTGGCAGCCGGAACACCCATCGAGCCACACGGTCGCAAGACGCTTTTTACTCATTCAACCCCATTCACCACGAAGGACACGAAGGTACACGAAGGAAAAACCTAAATGCGTGACTTTCTTCCTTTACTGCGTGGTTCAAGATCATTAACTTTCTTCCCGCCCGTGGCACTTCGTATTCCGTGCACCCACTCGTTCAATCCCGCGCGATTCGAAGTCATGCAAAAGCAACTCTTATTTGTATTTGTATTTGTATTTCCTTTGTGAACCTTCGCGTCCTTCGTGGTTCAAGCTTTTTCATTCATTCTCTTCCCGCATCATCGTCAGGTAAGGCAGGAACTGCCGGCGCTTGAGCATTTCGGCGACCGAGCGTCCTTTTTCAAACAAAGCGCCCGTCGGGCACACGTGAATGCACTTGCCGCAACTGGTGCAGGTTTCTGACGATCCCCAAGGCTCGTTCAGGTCGGTGATGACTTTGGCGTCGATGCCGCGGCCCATGATGTCCCAAGTGTGGGCGCCTTCGATTTCGTCGCACACGCGCACGCAGCGAGTGCACAGGATGCAGCGGTTGTGGTCGATGACGAAACGGTCGTGCGACGCGTCCACTTCTTCCTTGGGATAACGATAAGGAAAGTGCACGTGAGTAATGCCGAGCCGCTGCGCCAGCATCTGCAGTTCGCAGTGTCCGTTGGAAACGCAGACCGAGCACACATGGTTGCGCTCGGTGAACAGCAGTTCAAGAATCATCCGGCGATAACCCTGCAGGCGTTCGGAATCGGTGGTGACTTCCATGCCTTCCTCGACCATGGTGACGCAGGCGGGCAGCAGCTTGTTCTGTCCCTTGATTTCGACCAGGCACAGCCGGCAGGCTCCTACGTCGGAGAGCCCGTCCATTTCGCACAGGCGCGGGATGAAGATGCCGTTCTGGCGGGCGACATCGAGGATGGTTTCTTCCTGGCGTCCGCTCAAGTCGCGGCCATTGATCCTCAGCGTTTTGACGGGAGCGGCCTGCCTCATGCCGGCTCTCTTTCTTGGGCGAGTTGCGCGCCGCACACTCCGGCCGGACACTTATGGTCTTCAATATGCGCGCGGTACTCGTCGGCAAAAGATCGCAGCGTGCTGACCACCGGATTGGGCGCCGACTGTCCCAGTCCGCACAGGCTCGTGTGCTTGAGCAGGTCGCAAAGCTCTTCCAGCATTTTCAAGTCTTGCGGCGTCGCGGTCATGCTGCCAATGGCGGTGAGGATGCGATGCATCTGGTAGGTGCCGACCCGGCAAGGAATGCACTTGCCGCAGGATTCGGTCATGCAGAAGTCCATAAAATACTTGGCCACGTCGACCATGCAGGAGCTTTCGTCCATCACGATCATTCCACCCGAACCCATGATCGATCCGGCGCGCGCCAGCGACTCGTAATCCACCGGCATGTCCAGGCATTCGGAAGGCAGGCAGCCTCCAGACGGTCCTCCGGTTTGCACCGCTTTGAACTTGCGGCCTTCGGGAATTCCACCGCCGATTTCGAACACCATTTCGCGCAGCGAAATCCCCATCGGCACTTCCACCAGGCCAGTATTTTCCACGCGCCCGGCCAGTGCGAAGACTTTTGTGCCTTTACTTTTTTCGGTGCCGATCTGCGCATACCACTCGCCGCCGTTACGGATGATGGGAGCGATGTTGGCATAGGTCTCGACGTTATTAATTAAGGTGGGCTGTCCAAACAGCCCTTCCATGGCGGGATAGGGCGGCCGCGGGCGCGGCGTTCCGCGTTTGCCTTCGACCGACGCGATCAGCGCCGTCTCCTCGCCGCAAACGAATGCCCCAGCGCCCAGACGCAAATCCACCCGAAAGCTGAAGCGCGTGCCGCAGATGTTGGCGCCAAGCAAGCCCACGCGCTCGGCCTGGCGAATCGCGTTCTTCAGCCGCTTGATGGCCAGCGGGTATTCGGCGCGCACATAGATAAATCCTTCCGACGCGCCTACCGCATACGCAGCGATCAGCATCCCTTCCAGCACGCGATGAGGATCGCTTTCGAGTACGCTGCGATCCATGAACGCCCCCGGATCGCCTTCGTCCGCGTTGCAGATCACATATTTTTGCGTTCCTACAGCCTTCGATACCGTGCTCCACTTCAGGCCCGTGGGATATCCCGCGCCGCCGCGGCCGCGCAAGCCGCTCTTCGTGACCTGCTCGATGACTTCATGCGCGGTCATGTCGGTCAGGGCTTTGATCAGCGCGGTGTAGCCATTGGCGGCGATGTAGTCTTCCACGCGATCGGGATCGATCACGCCGGAATTTTCCAAAACAATTTTCTTCTGACGCTGGAAAAATGGTACATCGGTAGGACAGACCAGACGCGAAACCGCCGGGCCTTCGAGGCTGTCGACGATCGCGGCGCTATCCCCGGCTTCTACTTTCTTGTACAGCACTCCCGCGCTGGTCGAAACCAGCGGTCCTTCCGAGCACAAGCCCATGCAGCCTACGCCTTTGACCTGACAGTGATCCTTGGCGCCACGCCGTTCGACCTCCTGGTCGAGCCCGTCTTTTACCGCCTGGCTCTGGCAGGAAAGACATCCGGCGGCGACGCACACGTTCACCCGCTGGGTGAAGCGGCCCTGCGCCTCGCGCTCGGTCTCGCCGATTTCGTCAAGCTCTTCTGGGGTCATGCGTGTGTCCATTTCTTCAAATGCTCGCGGATGGCCGGCGTGGCAACCTTCCCCGCAACTTCCTGATCATAGACAACAGCCGGAGCCAGCCCGCAGGATCCCAGGCAGCGGGCCGTAAGCAGCGAAACTTTTTTATCGGCGGTGGTCTCCCCCGGAACAATCCCCAGGTCCCGCTGCACCGCTTCCAGCAACTGCGGCGCGCCTTTGATGTAGCAGGCCGTACCCATGCAGATGACGCAGGTATGCTCGCCCGCCGGTTTCAGCGTGAAGAAATGGTAGAAGGTTGCGACCCCGTAGGCCCGGCTCAGCGGCACACGCAACGACATGGCCACGTAGCGGAGGGCTTGCACATCCAGATATCCGAATGCCTCCTGCACCGTGTGCAGGGTCTCAATCAATCCACGCTGTTGTTGGCCCTGCCGCCGTATGGTGGCGTCCACTAACTTCCAGCGTTTGTCCTGATCGGGAGGAGTAGGTTTGGCGACGTATGAGGGCATATCCGTTCTCAATCGCAG
This sequence comes from Candidatus Sulfotelmatobacter sp., assembly GCA_036269595.1. GTDB lineage: Bacteria > Acidobacteriota > Terriglobia > Terriglobales > Acidobacteriaceae > Sulfotelmatobacter. The sequence goes on along the minus strand of DATBEI010000263.1, from coordinate 14,530 downwards.
AAAAAGTTAACAACGTTATGAAAGTAGCGGCCTTCTGAAGTAAGAAATAATTGTAGTCCCGTAAAAAGCGCGCGCAACGGTTCTGGCGGAGAAATTTCATGCGCGAGTTTCATTTCGGTTTTAGTCCCATTTCGTAATGACGGCTGCGGATGAATGTCGTGAGTACTCAGCAAGCCAGGTTCTGTCGCCCATGCGCCGAGTGTCAGCACCGGATCGTTAGCACCGGGCACTGCGCCTGGGCAATCACATGTTGCGCCGTCGAGGGAAGGTGTGTACTGCCCAGATTGTCGAGGGGAACAGCGCCCAGAACAATCAAATCGGCTTCGCGGTCGCCCGACGCTTTCAAAATGCTCTTCCACGCGGAGCCAAATTCCAGTAAGGTCTCCGGCAAATGCTGTAATGCGGCATTGCGCGGAATCAAGTCATGCAAGCGGCGGACGCCATCCTCCATGGGGCCAGGGCGGCGGCCTAACTGGCTATAATCCTCAATCACGTGCAGCATGGTTAGCCGCGCGCCAAATTCTTCGGCAAGCGAAACGGCTTCTTGTGCCACGCACCTCGAATTCTCGGCGAAATTCGTGGCGAACACAATCTGCTTCAACTCCAGCTCCACGGGCGCTAGGTCGCGCCTCGGGTTCTGGAATGCCGGCAGCTTTGCGCTCCCGGAAACTTTCGGTCCCACCGTCAGCACGGGACACGTGGCATGACGCAGAATGTTTTCCGCTACCGATCCCAGCAGCAACTTGCCCAGTCCGCTGCGGCCATGGGTACCGAGCACGATTAGATCAATCCCTTCCTCCTGCACAACTCCGGCAAGATTCTCCCAGACTTGGCCATGACGCACATAAGTGAGGTGGCGTATTCCTTCCAACCGGCCGGAGATCTGTTCTAGTTTTTCCTTGGCCTCCGTGTGCGCATCCTCGTAGATGGTGCTCAGACTGACGTAGTCGACGCCGCCCGTCATCATCAGGATGCTGGCGTCGGACATGACGTGCGCGATATGCAACGTGCTCCCGAAATGACGGCAGACGGCTGTCGCATAAGGCAGCGCGGCTTCGGAAGTGGCTGAGAAGTCGGTAGCAAACAAAACGTTCTTCACCGAAAGCGCGGTGGCTCGTGATTCCTCCCGTTCGGTCCGTGGGCTTTTCTTTTCTTCGACTTTGGCTTCAATGAGTGCCATAAAACACCTCCCGCACCCGTCTTGAGCATCACACCAAGCGGGCGCCCTCGATATGCCCTGCGTCACCAATTTTTGTGATTTGGATCACAGCCGGCTGCCCCATCCCTTGTCCGGCAGGTTTTTTGCGGGACAGGGTGGGGTGTTCACTCCGCCTTGGAGTTTCGCTACTGCCTAAAATCAAGCGCCTTAAAGTCAAAAACCCCACTCTGTCGCAAACTGCGCGACAAATGGGGCAACCGCTCTTATCTCTATCGCCTCTATCTACTGCGCGAAGCCGTCCGCCTGCGTAACTGCGCCTACGGCGACAGTGTGGTCGATATAAAGCCTTCCGGCGTCGAGCGCCTTGCAGTCAAGGTCGAGCAGCGCCGGATTCTTGACTTTCGCTTCCAATACCTTCATAGCGGTCGCCGGAGACAGGCACTCGGTCTCCTCCAGCAGGGCGCCCAGGATCACGACGTTTGCCACTTTCGCCGAGCCCAGCTTGTCGGCAATCTCCGACGCCGGGATGCAGACCACCTGCGCTTGCGGGATGACGAGATCTTCCGGAAGCTTTCCGCGGCCGTAAATGATGGTTCCACCCGGCGCGACCTGCGCGGCAAACTTGCGCAGCGAAATCTCGGTCATCGCGATCAGAACCTCGGGACGCGAGAGCACGGGCGATCCGATGCGATCTTTTGACAGGCAAACGTGGCAGTGCGCGCTGCCGGAACGCATCTCGGGACCGTAGGAAGGCAGCCAGCTGACTTCCAGTCCCTCGCGCATGCCCATCTCCGCCAGCAGTTGACCGAGCAACAGCACGCCTTGACCGCCGAAGCCGGCGATCTTGATGCCGACGTCGGGAAAACGATGATGCCGTCGCGGCACCGGCGAGTCGCTCGCCGATTTGCTCTCTCCCTCCACTAACTCGGCCACAGTCTTGTGCGGCGGAACGTTGTTGTTCGGAATCTCAACGGTGCGATCGCGGAAAACGTTCAGCGGGAATTGCGGAATCATCTTCTCGCCAACCCACTTGCGCGCCTCGACCGGATCCTTGCCCCAGATCGTCGGGCACGGCGAGAGAATCTCGACAAAGGTAAATCCCGCGTCGGCCTTCTGCAGTTCCAGCGCCTTGCGCACCGCCCTTCGCGCCTTCATGATGTTCTCGTTGTCGGAGAGCGCGACTCGCTCGATATAGACTGGGGCCTCCAGCGAGGAGAGCATCTCGCACATATGCAGCGGAAAACCTTCGTTCACCGGCCGCCTGCCCCACGGTGAAGTGGTGCTGCGCTGCCCTACCAGCGTGGTGGGGGCCATCTGCCCGCCGGTCATCCCATAGATCGCGTTGTTGACGAAGAAGACACTGATCTTTTCCCCGCGATTGGCGGCGTGCACTATTTCCGCCGTGCCGATTGCCGCCAAGTCCCCATCCCCCTGGTACGCGATCACAATCTTGTCGGGGCAAGCGCGTTTCAGCCCGGTGGCCGCGGCGGGAGCGCGGCCATGCGCGACCTGTACATTACCCACGTCGAAATAGTAATAGGCGAAAACCGAGCAGCCGACCGGGCTCACCAGAATCGTCTGATCCTGCAGGCCCAGGTCCTCCAGCGCCTCGGCAATCAGCTTGTGCGCCACTCCATGGCCGCAGCCGGGGCAGTAGTGAGTCTGATGTTTGAGATCACTCTTGCGCTCGAATTCGGGATAGAACACGTCGGATTTGGCATGCACGACTTCATAGCCGTCGGTGGTCGCCTTCGGTTGTTCCAGGATGATTTTGTTTTCCGCCATAATGGGTTCCCACCTGTCCCACGTAGCGGCGGACGCATTCGTCCGCCTGCCGAAGTTCCCTTCCGCCGATCCCGGACGAATGCGTCCGGGGCTACGCGTTCTTACACTGCAGCCGGCATCTGTTCTTCTATTTTTGCTAACAATTCTTCGACCGCAGGCACGTTGCCACCGCCCCGCCCGTAGAATTCAACCGGGCGCTTGCCGTCTAAGGCCAGACGGACGTCTTCCACCATCTGGCCATTGCTCAATTCCACTACAAGAAACTTTTCCGCTCGCAACGCCGTTGACGCGAGTTCCTTCGACGGAAACGGCCACAGGCTTACGGGCCGGAACAATCCCACTTTCAAACCATGCTTACGCGCCTCGTCTACCGCGGAGCGCAGCACGCGCGACACGATGCCGTAGCCAACCACGATCACCTCGGCATCATCGGTACGGTATTCTTCCCAGCGCGTTTCCCGCTGCTGCGCGCGAACATACTTCGCTTCCATGCGTCGCTGGTGCTCTTCCAAGTCGTCGCATTCCAGGTAGATCGAACTGACCATATTTTTGCGAGTCTCTGCAGTTCCCTTCACCGCCCAGGGCTTTTCTGGAGCACCGATTTCGCGATACTTGAGGTCGAGCGGTTCCATCATCTGGCCGACAAACCCATCGGCCAGCACGATCGCCGGATTGCGGTAGCGGTCGGCCAGTTCGAAGGCGAGAATGGTCAAGTCCGCCATCTCCTGCACCGAAGCCGGAGCGACTACGAGGTTGCGATAGTTGCCATGCCCTCCGCCTTTAACCATGGCGAAGTAGTCGCTTTGCTCCGGCGCTATGTTGCCCAGGCCGGGGCCGCCGCGCATCACGTCGACGATCACGCAAGGCAGTTCCGCCCCCGCGAGATAGGAAATGCCCTCCTGCATCAGGCTGAGGCCCGGACCGGAAGACGCAGTCATCACGCGGACGCCCGCTGAAGCCGCTCCGTACACCATGTTGATGGAAGCCGTCTCGCTCTCCGCTTGCACAAACGTGCCCCCAACTTCGGGAAAATAAAGCGCCGCAGCTTCCGCCACTTCACTGGCCGGGGTGATGGGATATCCGTAATAGGCGCGACAACCCGCCAGAACCGCGCCCTTAATGACCGCAACATTTCCCTTACACAGTTGCCGCATGGGACTCTCCGGAAGCAACTTGTGACGCCGTTTTTGGAGGTGAAATCAGTCGATAAACTACGATCGCGCCCGGCTCGGGGCAGCAGTAGAAGCAGATGCCGCAGCCGGTGCAGTCATGACCGGTATAACGAGCGGGATGAACCCCGTAGGAACTCAGCTCGGGAGCGAGTTCAAGACACTTGGGCGGGCAGGATTCCACACACAGCCCGCACCCCTTGCACTCCTCAACATCAATCGTGATATTGCCGCGTGCCGGACCCGCCATATTTTTTCACCTCGAGACTGCCGAACGCGCTGCCTGAGGATTCTGTAGCCACTTGGTCTTCTCGCAATATTCGTAAAGCTCGCTGCGAAAATCGGGATGCGCAATCTCAATCAGGGCCTTGGCCCGTTCCCGAATCGACTTGCCATGCAAATACGCAACGCCGTATTCCGTAACGATGTAGCGGATCAGCCCGCGCGAAGTGACCACCCCTGCTCCCGGATCGAGCGTCGGCACGATTCGCGAAATGGTGCCTTGCTTCGCGGTCGACGAAATCGCAATGATCGGCTTGCCGCCCTTCGAGCGCGACGCCCCGCGCAGGAAATCCACCTGCCCGCCAATGCCGCTATAGAACTGGTTGCCAATCGAATCGGAGCAGACTTGCCCTGTCAAATCGACCTGCAGCGCCGAATTAATAGCCACCATGTTGTCGTTGCGCGCGATGAGCAAGGGATCGTTAGTATAGGCCGTGGGATGAAACTCAAAAATAGGATTATTGTCGACAAACTCAAACAGGCGCTTCGAGCCCAACGCGAATCCCAGGATGATCTTGCGCGGTTTGAAGTTCTTGCGCGCGCCCGTGATCACTCCCGCTTCGATCAGTGGAATCACGCCGTCCGAGCACAGTTCGCTGTGAACTGCCAGATCCTTTCGGTCCATGAGCATGGGCAATACGGCGTCCGGGATGCCGCCAATCCCAGTCTGCAGCACAGATCCGTCTTCGATCAGCCTGGCTACATTGCGCGCGATCGCAATCTGCAAGTCAGTCACAACCGGCTTCGCCAGCGCGCACAAAGGCCGGGAAGACTCGACCAAAGCGTCAATGTCGCTCACATGAATGAAGCTGTCGCCGTAGGTGCGCGGCATACTGTCGTTGACTTGCGCCACCACATAGCGGGCGCATTTCGCGGCCGTGAGGGTGGTATCCACGCCCACTCCGAAACTGCAGAATCCATGGGAATCCGGCGGCGAGACTGCAATCAGCGCCACATCGATTGGCATCTCCCCGCTCTCGAACAGGCCCTCGATCTCGCTCAGGTAAATCGGGGTGTAATCGGCGCGGCCGTCATTGATCGCAGCCCGCACGTTAGCGCCAATGAACATCGCATTGTGACGGAAGTGGCCCGCCATCTCAGGAGCCACGTAGGGCGCGCATCCCATCGTCATCATGTGCACGATTTCCACGTCGCGCAATTCCGGGGCGCGCCGCATCAACGCTTCCACCAGCGTCTCCGGTTCGGCGCAGCCCGGCTGGATATAGACCCGCATCCCCGAACGCACGCAGCGCAGCGCATCGTCGGCGGTGTTGAGCCGCTTTTTGTAATCCATTTCCCACGACATAGACATCCGTCCGCTCCCCTAGCGAGCCCGCAGTACCGCCGGTTCGCGCTTCGCGCCGGCAACTGCTTCTTCGTACCCCACAGCGGCAAAATAAATTGCCCGGTCAAAGAACATTTCCAGCATCTGCAGCAATTCCAGTTCGCCCATGATTTCCACGGCGCGGTCCATCACCGCTTCGCTCTTCAGAAACTCCCAGAGGTTTTCCTTGGTGAGCACGATCGCTTGGATCACCTCGCTGAGCGGCACATTCTGTTCTGCCCGGCGCGCCCCGATCTCCCGGTAGCGACGCTCAATGTCGAGTTCATTCTTGCCCAGAAGCCATTCGCCCAGATGTCGATAGATTTCGTAGACGCGCTCCTTTAATTCATGAGCGGAGATATCTTGAAAGTGGGTGACTTGCCTACTGGATTCGACTTTCTGCTCAAGTCCCGCAGCCAACTGGTCGGCGTGGGACTCAATCAAACGCACCAATCTGTAGGAAAACATCATAGGCACCCCCTTGGCCCTGGCCGGGGCCTCCACGCTTCGGACCGATCACACCCCCAATTTCACCACCGCATCTTGATTGCTCCAACCCTCGACCGGTACTTTGCCGGTTTCGACCGTGGGCTCAAGAGTCTGCGGGACAGTGATGGCGCGTGAAATCATGCACACCGCCTTGGTCTTACGCAGCAGGTTAAGTCCCGCCTCGCGTTGCTCTTCGGACTGAATAGTCAGTCTGGGGCGAATTAGAATTTCGTCGAAGTTACTTCCTGCCGTCCGGTTGCGATGGACGGTGCCTTCAATTTCCACTTCCAGGTCGGTAAAGTCGAACTTCGCAACCCGCGCCAACTCGTGGAAGCTGGTGGTGAAGCAGCCAGCCAAGGCGCACAGTAAGAGTTGCTCGGGAGTCCAACGGCCCTGCAGTCCTCCCAGTTCGGCGGCCTCGGAGAAATGGATCGTGTTGGGCGAGGACTCGCACTTGGCCAGTCCAGTGCGGCCCGAAGTCCACCAGGCCGAAACGCGATAGGTATATTCTGCAGCCATGTTATGACTCCTGGCGCTTCCCAAGGGCGCCGCCCCCACTTACGAGGAGAGCGTGAAGATCACAGTGATCGTGGTCTCAACCTCTACCGGTTGCCCGTTCAAAAGATATGGCTTGTAACGCCATTGTCTGACCGCCGCGATCGCTGCGGGCACCAGCATGGGGTGTCCGCTGACCAACTGCAGGTTCTCGATCTGGCCGTTGGTGCTGATGACCGCACTGAGCACGACTTCGCCCTGCACTCGCGCCGATCTGGCCAGCGTCGGATAAGTTGGTTCAATGCGTTGAATCAATAGTCCCTTGGTCACCCCTCCAGAAATGCGAATGCGCTGCGGAATGGCGGGAATAAATTTCGGAACGGCCGCCAGATTCGACGAAGAAATAACGCTGCCGATCACGCCTCCCATCTGTCCACCCGGAATACCTCCGGGCACGCCTCCAACCACGCCTCCACTGGCGGGCATCGGCGGCGGCGCCTCTTCTTCCTTGATCATCTCAATTTTCTGCGGAATCTTCGTGGGCGTTCGCAGCGCGCCGCTGCTCAACATGTCCGTCTCAATCTGCTTTACGACCCGTTGTACCGGTGCAGCTGCCGGCGGCGGGGGCGGAGGGGGAGGGGGAGGGGCCACCAAGAATGTCAGCAACTGCGCGCTCGGCAGCTGTTCGGTGAACGCCAGCGGTATGAGCAACATCACGATGATGACGAGGACATTAATGACGAACGACGTCGTCGTGGCAAAGACCTTTCGCGTCCGCTGCGGGCCGAATTCCAGCAAGCTGTCGGAGAACATCATCCGCAGAGGTTCCTTTGATCCCAACACCAACTCTCGCGATGGCAGTATCGCCGCCGCTCCACGGCAGGCAGGCCTTACTTCCTTAACTTCCGGTTCATGAGTCTCGATGGTTGCCATTGGAACCCTCCTGCCTTACCTTGCGGCGGCTCTTAATCCCGTCGCGCGCGGCGAATGTGACCTAAATCGGCCACATCTTCACTTTTCTCAAGGACATATTCACTCCGAGCCACTAGCTGGGCAAATGGCCCTCATCACGGTTCTTCGTGATCCCAATCACGGTTTTGCGCTTTCGGGCTAAACCAAAGTAATGAGGGGAGATGGAAGGCGCAGAAAATGCCCGAGAATTCTCTTCCACGCCGCTCGGCCACTACGAAGAAGAAGCAAAAGCCTGGAGCGCGGGGCAGCGGTCTTTCTCGTTATCACGTAGCGGCGAACGCATTCGTCCGCCCACCGACGATTCACGTAGCTGTCAATGCCCCCTGAAGAATGCGTCCGGGGCTACGTGAATGCATTGTCATCTTGAGCGAAGCGAAAGATCCCTGCACCCCTCCATGCCGACTCAAACCGTCGCCAAAGTTCGGCGTTTGAGCCAGAATAGTTGGGTGACTCCGCCGCCTTCCCCCGACACCGTCGTAAACGGTCAGCACCCCCTGCAGCGTTTCTCCCACGGCTGGCGCGCGTTGCGGCATCGCAACTTCCGGCTATTCTTTGCCGGCCAGAGCATTTCGCTGATCGGCACCTGGATGACCCGGGTCGCCACCAGTTGGCTGATTTATCGCCTGACCGGATCTGCCCTGCTGCTGGGCCTGGTAAGTTTTGCCGGACAGATACCCACATTTCTTTTGGCTCCTTTTGCTGGAGTGCTCGTCGACCGGCTGGATCGACGGAAGATCCTGGTTTGGACGCAAACTCTGGCTGCCGTGCAGTCGCTCGCCCTGGCAGTGTTGACACTCGCAAGAGTCATCACGGTACATGAAGTTCTGTGGCTGAGTGTGCTTCAGGGCCTGATCAACGCCTTTGACATGCCCGGACGCCAATCATTCCTGGTGCAAATGGTCGAGGACAAACTCGATTTGGGTAATGCCATCGCTCTCAATTCTTCCATGGTCAATATTGCGCGGCTGATCGGTCCGGCGCTGGCTGGCTTTGTGATCGGATCGATGGGCGAGGGATACTGTTTTCTGATCGACGGCATCAGCTATCTCGCGGTAATCGCGTCACTGCTCATGATGCGCGTGGCGGTCGCAGCTTCTATGCCTTCGAAGGCCTCCATGCTCCAGCAGCTCAAAGATGGCTGGACTTATGTGACAGGCTTTCCGCCAGTACGAACGATCCTTTCGCTCTTCGCTTTGATCAGCCTGATGGGAATGCCGTTCATGGTGCTGATGCCAATTTTCGCCGCACAAGTGCTGCACGGCGGGCCGCACACGCTGGGTTTTTTGCTGGGAGCATCCGGCGTCGGCGCGCTGATCTCCGCGGTGTCACTGGCTCTGCGCAAGACAGTCCGCGGGCTCACCACCATGATTCAACTTTCAGCCGCGCTGTTTGGCCTCGGCCTGATTGGTTTCGGCTTGTCGCGATTCCTTCCACTGTCGCTTTGTCTGATGCTGATCGTGGGCTTTGGCATGATGCAAGGAATGGCCGCGAGCAATACAGTCATACAGACGCTGGTACCAGATGATAAGCGCGGCCGGGTCATGAGTTTCTACACCATGGCATTCATGGGCATGTCGCCCTTCGGCAGCCTGCTGGCGGGCAGTCTGGCGCATCGTTTCGGAGCGCCGCACGCCGTCATGATTACGGGAGCGTTTTGCGTTGCTGGATCCATTTGGTTTACCACGCAATTGAAGTCAATCCGGCAAGTTATGCGTCCGATTTATATCGAGCTCGGCATCATTCGCAGTAACTTAGAACCATCCATGGAAGATCAGGTGGGGCGTTGATTAGCTCATCCGCCACGCGAAAGAATTCGACAACCGCGTTCCCGCGCAACTCATCCAATCGAGGGGTTTATAAGAACTGCATGCTGGTGGGGAAGAACAATTTAAGTCTCGGGCACTACGGCTTGGCCTGCAAGAAATCGCTTCCGCCCGCGACCGCCGATTCCACGCTTCCCTTCGTGAGTCTCAACAGCCTCTATCGCATCTCCCATAAAACGCAAGAGGAGGCAATTCCGTCTCTTGCGCTGCTGCAGGTTCCGCAGTGATACACTCGGCGGTTGTAGATAGGGCATCGTTAAAGTCTAGCTGTCCAGATCCCACCAAGGCCAAGTCCCACATCCGCCGCTCTGGCAGGAGGTATGAATCATGAACCGCACTGTGAAGATCGTCGCCATTATCGTAGGCGTGCTGATCCTCATCATCATCGCCATTCCCTTCTTTATCGACGCCAATTCCTTCCGTCCCCGGCTTGAGTCGGAACTCACCAACGTGCTCGGACGTCAAGTCAAAGTGGGGAATCTTTCGCTCTCGCTGTTTAGCGGCAGCGTCGCCGCCGACGACATTTCGATCGCTGACGATCCTGCGTTCAGCAAATCTCCATTTGTGCAGGCCAAATCGCTGAAGGTGGGCGTGGAATTGATTCCGCTGATTTTCTCCAAGACGCTCAACGTGACCAATTTGACCTTGAATCAGCCGGAGATCAGCCTGGTTCGATCGCAGAACGGAGAAAAATGGAATTTTTCGAGTTTGGGCGGAAATAATACCGCCGCGCAGAAACCCGCAGGTCAGGCGGGGTCTACTCCCGCTGCATCCACGCCGAACGAAAAGGCCGCTCCCGCGAACACCTCCGCTCCGCCCGCAAATACTTCCAGTTCGCCCGCAACCAACCCCAACGTTTCGATCGCCAAACTCAACGTCAGCGACGGACGCCTCACGGTTTCGAAAGCCGGTTCGTCGGAGAAGCCTCGGGTTTACGACAAAGTGGATATCACTATGTCCGACTTCTCCTTTACCTCTTCATTTCCGTTCACGGTGACCGCACAGCTTCCGGGAAATGGCACGCTCAAGCTGGATGGCAAGGCCGGCCCGATCAATGCGAACGACGCCGCGCAGACTCCTCTGGAAGCCAAGATTACAGTACAAAAAATGAACTTGGCGGAGTCCGGCTTCATCGATCCCGCAGCCGGAATCTCGGGCATCGCCGACTTCGATGGAAATGTCACGTCGGACGGCCACGAAGCCAAAACCACCGGTGCTTTAAAAACAACGAATCTGCAAGTCGTGAAAAAGGGATCGCCCGCGGGGAAACCGGTGCAAGTCAATTACACCGTAAACTATGATTTGGCCAAGCAAACCGGCACCATCCCGCAATGTGTAATTTCCGCGGGCAAGGCAGTGGCGCACCTGACCGGGACTTATGACGCTCATGGCCAGGTCACGTCCGTCAATCTGAAATTCAACGGCCAAGGCATGCCGGTCGACGATCTCGAGGCAATCCTCCCCGCAGTCGGCGTCATTCTGCCACCGAAGTCGCAACTGAAAGGCGGCGACTTGAACACCGACCTGACAATCGTTGGTCCCGTCGATAAGCTAGTCACTACGGGAAGCGTCAAAATGGAAAATACGACACTGGCCAACTTCAACCTGGGCTCGAAGCTCTCGGCCATCTCTTCCCTTTCAGGCAAGAGTAACGCCACCGGCAATGACACTACCATTCAGAATTTTAGCTCCAACGTTCGCGTTGCCCCCGATGGCACTCGGGCCGACAACATCAATCTCACTGTGCCCGCGATTGGAGTGGTGACCGGCGCCGGAGTCGTGAGTCCGTCCAACGAACTCGCATTTAAATTGAACGCCAATGTCGGCGGACTGGGCGCCGTGCCCATCGCCGTCTCAGGAACCACTTCAGATCCTAAGTTCATGCCCGACGTGAAGGGACTTGCCAGCGGACTGCTGAAAAATGCCCTCAGCGGCAAATCCGTGCCCGGACAACAGAATCCCGTAAATAGCGTAATGGGATTGTTTAACAAAAAGAAGCCGCAATAGGCGGATTTCATAAGCATTTTTTATAAGCCAGACGACTCGCTCTCGCGTCTGGCTTTTTTTTGTTAAGCCTGCCTCTTTTTGCGAGGCCTTTCTCGGCGAACTCCGCGATCTCCCCGTTCTCAGCGGTTAAAAGCTTTTGGGAAAAATGGCATTTATTGTGAAGAATATTTGTTTTACTATGAATAAATGACCACCGGCCTGACCTCTACGATTTCCGAAGGCTTAACCCGCTATTCCATCGGCGAAAAATTGCGTTCCCTGCGGCTTCGCAAGAGCATGGGGCTTGTCGAGTTGGGCAAGCATACGGGGCTTTCTGCCGCCTTGCTTTCGAAGCTGGAAAGAGGAAAGTTGTTTCCCACGTTGCCCACACTCTTGCGCATAGCGTTGGTGTTCGGAGTGGGCCTCGACTATTTCTTCACCGACGAGCGCAAGCGGCGGGTGGTGGGAGTGGTGCGAAAAGAGGAGCGCGTACGCTTCCCTGAGAGGCCCGGCACGCCTGACGTGCAGTACTACTTTGAATGCCTGGACTACCGGGCCAACGAGCGTAAATTGAGCGCGTTTCTAGCAGATTTTCAGGAATTACCACCCGATAAAATCAAGCCTCATCAGCACGCTGGAGTCGAATTTCTTTATATTTTAAAAGGCTCGCTGACGGTCAAAATTGGCGGCGAGGAATTCCTGCTGGAGCCGGAAGACGCCCTTTATTTCGACTCGGCTGTCGCCCACAGCTACCGCCGGCACGGTCCCAAGCCCTGCAACGGGGTGATTGTCACCGTTCCATAGTATCTAAACCTCACTACCGGTTTCCGACCAACGAAGGCGGAAGGCTTGCACTCGTGGTTCTCCTGAGCCGACCTCGACGAGCCGGTTGGCTGGTACCTCAATTGCTATCTAGAGCTTATTGACGGGGACGGCTCGCCATTCCATACTCGCGAACAAGCTGCGCCGAATTGCCTCGCGCAGCGTTTGGACAAAAAGGGCGTGGTTTAGGCATTTATCTGGTCGCAAGTCGGGTCTATTCTTACAAATCGGTGCAGTAGAGTCTGATTCATAGGAGGATCTTCGTGCTTAAGCCATCTACCCCGAAAAAGTTCATGACTGCCGGAATCGTAACCGTCGCAACAGTCATGCTAGCTATCCTCGGAGTCACCGGCATTCGAACCCTCGGACAGCGCCACCCCACGGCGGCCGGCCAGCATGCCTCCGCAACCCGCCCGCAAGCTTTGCCGCCAGATCGCGCCCGGATCCTCGCCCGTATGACCTCGCAGCCCCTCGCGTTTGAAGCGAACCAGGGACAAACGGATCCGCAGGTTCAATACATGGCGCGGGGCAATGGCTATACCGTATTCCTTACAGCCAATCAAGCGGTCTTCGCGTTGCATACCTCCGCTCGGCCGCAAGAAAAATCGGCAGCGCACAACCCAACTACTCAAGAAAAAAAAGATCGGAGTGCTGCGATCCGCCTGCATCTGGTAGGCGGCAATACTCACTCGCCCATGAGCGCTGCGTCGCCGCTACCGAGCCATAGCAGCTATTTCATCGGCAATGATCGCAGCCATTGGCATACCGGAGTGCCGCAATATGCGCGGGTGTCTTACCGCAATGTCTATCCCGGCGTGGATATGGCGTATTACGGCATGCAGAAGCAATTGGAATTCGATTTCATCGTCGCCCCCGGCGCCAGTATCGATCCCATCCGCCTGGGAGTGACGGGCGCGGACCGCCTATCCACTGACCCCTCTGGCAATCTGATCCTGGCCTCTTCCGCGGGAAATGTGCTGTTGCACAGGCCCATCGCCTACCAGCAGAATAATGGCGAACGCCAGCCCGTCGATGCCCGTTTCATTCTGCAAGCTCACAATCAGATCAGTTTTGAACTCGGTGCCTATGATCGCAGCCGCGAGTTGGTGATCGACCCTTCAGTCAGCTACGCCACTTATTTGGGTGGCACGGCCGAAGATGATGGCAACGCCATCGCCGTCGATGGAAGCGGAAACGCATACGTGACGGGCGAAACCCAGTCCAACCCTTTTCCCGGGACCGGAGGCGGATACGTTGGCGCTTTCGATGTATTTGTGACCAAGATTTCGGCCAACGGATTGACGCTTGACTATTCCACCTACGTTGGCGGCAGCGGAAATGACAGCGGAAACGCCATCGCGGTGGATGCCTCCGGCGATGCCTTCATTGCCGGAGGAACCGCGTCTAACGATTTCCCAACAACGCCTGGAGTTCTTCAAGGAACTTTTGGTGGTGCTCCCCATGATGCTTTCCTGTTGGAGCTTGGGACGAATGGATCACTTCTCCGCAGCACTTTTCTTGGTGGCGGCGGTGACGACGTTGCGAACGGAATCGCACTCGCCGCGGATGGTTCCGGAGATGTGTTGGTCGTCGGTTTAACGGGTTCGACCAACTTCCCGACGGCTAATGCCCTCCAACCCGCGATCGCCGGAACTGCGAACGGCTTCGTGACTAGGTTTAATTCGATCTTCAGTGCGCTAGCCTATTCCACTTACCTCGGTGGCGGTTCAGGCGACTTCGCCTCAGCCGTCGCGACCGACGGATCCGGCAACGCGTATATCACTGGTGGAACGGTCAACGCCAACTTCGTTACGACTAACGGGGCGTACCAAACCACCTTCGGCGGTTTATCCGACGCCTTTGTAACCGTAATCAACCCCTCCGGGAGCAGTCGCTTATATTCCACATTCCTCGGTGGCAACTCGAACGATAGCGGCCTAGGAATTGCCGTCGATAGCTCGAAGAATGCATATGTGACAGGCTCTACGTCCTCCCCGAATTTTCCGCTCGGCGTGTCTCGTTTGCAAGCCGCTCTAAAGGGCACTCAGGATGCATTTGTATCGGAGTTGAATCCTGCAGGAACGCAATTGCTTTATTCCACCTATCTCGGAGGAGGCGGCATCGACGCTGGTCTTGCGATCACCGTGGACAGCTCAGCGAACGCATACGTCACAGGAATGACCGCGTCCAGCGACTTTCCGACGGCGAATGCGACGCAGTCACA